>JBIIIF010000063.1:0-28399 GCA_044235005.1 Planctomycetaceae bacterium
GAACTGATCCCTGAGGAGAATAAGACATCCCTGTGGCCTCCATGCCGGTGATGAATCTGTTCCTGCGGGCCATTTTTACCGTTGAAGCAGTTTTCTCCTATGTCATTCTGCGGCAATACTTTGCGGAAGAACTACGTGCCATTCGTCCGACACACCGGAGCACTCAATAAAGTGATTTGCACGGTTTCTTCGCCATCCGTGCCGCCGACGCATATTCGCCAGATCGCAGTGCAAACGCGCGGGCGGCCACGAAGGGCGCCAACATTGAATCCGGAATCGCATCTGTTGCCGCGTGCCGGTCACCGATGACGATGGGAGTTTCAGTTGACCTGAAACACATCTTTTCGAAGGCGTGAGTGCCAAAGTCCGCCCGAAAGTGGATCACCGCCGCCTCCCACGAATACGTCAAAACACTGAGAACTCAACCAGACCTGCGATAGTCTGTTAACCAGCTTTACCGCACTTCCCAGGCGGGCGGCAGGTCGGCGGATTCGAGTCCGTAGGTCTGGGAGACCACGAAGCCGCTGGCTTGAGACGTATAGAAAATCCGCCCGTTGGAAACGACAGCGCCGAGGCATTCGCGGGAGTCGATGGCGGGACCGGTGGAAACCAGTTTGCCCTCGTTGGACAGGTCAATCATGTCCATATTGGCTCCCAGTACAAACGGTTCTGAAAGCGTAAAGCGACAGCAGGCATAGTTGGTCAGAATGCTGAATGTGACTTTGCCATCATCTCTGGCAAATACGTTTCCTTTGCCTCTCAGAGCATTTGAAAAGATAAAACGTTCGCCGACACTCACCACATTCAATGCCGACGTGATTGGATCAGACTGCCACAATAGCTTGCCATTGGTGGCATCCAGACACCAGACAAAGCGATCGTCGGTGCCCAGTTTGGCTCGGTTGTTTCCGCCGATGTAAATCCGCCCATCCCGCGCGCTGAGTGTGCATTTGGCGGTGACAAAATAATCGTTCGTCTGCCAGATGATTTCGCCGGTCTTTGGGTCCATGCATGCTGTCAGACCGTTGTTCTTTACGGGCAGGCCACGGCGAGCTCTCTGGTCGGCGTCGTAGCCGAAGAAGACGGAGTAATACAGCTTACCGTCCAGGACGCAGATGCCGCAGTCATTGCCGCCTCGCCCCTGTTCTGAAAAATCCTTTTCCCACAGCAGCTTGCCCGTCTGCAGATCCCAGGCCCAGACTCGCGGATGATGGTCTTTGGGGTAATAGGGATTGTCGTTGGAATAAATCCAGCTCATGATTTCCTTGCCGTCCTTCGCTTCCACAGGAGTCCCCCCGAAGGTGAAGAACTTTTCCGAACCCTGAGCCGCGTAGCTGCCGGATCCGGAAGCGTAGATGGCGACATTGCCATGCACAACGGGCGGAAACTGGCGACTCCAGCTCGGCGAACCGGTGAACGGAGCTTCCCACAACAGCTTGCCCGTGGCAGCGTCCAGACATCGGACGAACGATTGCTTCAACCCGGCCTGAGGCACCAGCAACTTGCCGTCGATGTACAGCGGTGAGGTAAACGACAGATACACGTCCGGCCAGTAGCGTCGCCACAACAAGCGTCCGGTATCCTGTTCGACGGCGATGATCTGACCTTCGGCCGTGTGCGTATACAGCCTGCCTCCGCCACAGACAGGCAGATGTTTCACGGTGCCTTCCAGACGTCGCGCCCATCGCATTCGCAAAGGTGCGGCCAGATCCTGATCGTTGGCATTGGTGCCAGCGAAGTCACCGTAGTTGGTGTACCAGTCATATTTCGAATCTGCCAGACGTCCCGTCAGCGGACTGCGGATGGAAGTCAGTGGCAGTTCTTTGACAGGCAAGTCTGCGGTGCCATCCGTGGCAAACACATACAGATAACCGTCTTCACCGCAGACAAACAAACGCCCATCTGCAACTGCCACTGGCGCACTGACAGGAGTGCCGAAGGCGGTTTTCAGTTCGATTGTTTTGCCGCCATCCAGAGGCACAACCTGCACACTGCCGTCCAGACCTCCATAGATAACGTGCTTCTTTGTGATCACTGGCGGACAGATCGATGCGGTGCTGTTCAGCACATCGGGCTCTGCACTGTCGCTGCGGTGCCGACACAAGCCAAGTCCGTTTTGTGGACGCACTCGAAAGACGTCGGTGCCGCGGATACTGACCGGTGCGAAGCTCAGCAAGCCTTCCATGCGGATGTTGGTTTCGGTGCCCGGAACGGACCGCCCCACTTGCAGAGCGTCACCGTCGAGTTTCAGAATATCGACTCGCCCGGCATTATCGCGTCGATGCCATTGCACGAACACGTTTCCGGCATCATCTGCACTCTGGCCAAACGTCGCGGGGAATTCGTTGCCCGCGAGGTCCGGAATTTCACCTGTCACACGCAGCCGAGCTTCCGCGCCTTCGTCTTCCAAAAACAGAGTTCGGCCTCCGGCTGGAATCACCACCGTGCGATCGATCAGGCAGATGTCCCGGGAGCATACAAAGTGATCACGCCACGTGACACGATCACCACGAAACTTCACCCAGTCGGCACCGTTCCAGCGATTGCCTTTGAAGCCGATCTCTTCGGTAACAAAGTCCCATTGCCAAACAATCTTTCCGTCCGGCTGCAAAGCATAGATCTGTGATCCCAGAGTCGCGAAGTAAACTCGATCCCTTCCGACCACGGGCGTACTGAATACCGGCTCCGCACAATCGATTTCGGCAATCACGGCACCGGAATCGCGATCCAGCACATAGTAAAACCCGGCTGACGTTCCGAAATGCAGGTACTTGCCGGCGATGGCTGGCGAACTGACGTTGTTGCAGTTTTGTGGTCCGCCTTTACTGGCAAACTTCCAGCGAACGTTGAGCGATGCGACATCAAGACACCATGCAACACCCGAACCGTCCACAACATACACGCTGCCGTCCGCGACCACCGGAGCCGTGTAAATTCCGTCGCTGAGTGCTGCGGAATTCTGGAGTCCGAGTTTGTCGGCGACAATATCGCGATCGGCGGCATTGCCGGAGTGCCCCGCGTTAAATTGAAACTGAGTCCAGTCTTCACCGGACGCCGCACTCACAGACAGAGCAATCACGGCGAACAACGTGGTACGAAACATACCGTTCAATCCATGTCAGAGGGCAGGCAGGTCGCACAGCAACGTCCCGCGAAGCGAGGGAGGAACACTCAGCCTGGCATTGTACGACGATAAAAAAACAGACGCAAATCGGTCCGACCGTTGTCGGCAACGATTCAAACACCTGGCGACCCACCAACACACCGACGGGCCGTTCTGCATTGTGCTGGAAGAACCTCAGGTCATCAAACCCATCAGGGCTACCGGGAAGCAAGGGCTGTGGATCTGGAACGAACAACAGCCGCCCGAACCTGCGGACGCTCTGCCGTTTGCGGAAAGCGAGATCTAATCGATGCATCACTCCGCAACAGACTTCGGATCACGTGTCGGCTGCATCACAGCCATCGGAATCATCTTCTTCGGAGCCCTCGCAGTCACCAGCAATCCTCTTCTGATCATCGGCGGGGGAATGCTGATCGCTTTGGCTGGACTGATTTCCGCTGCGCTCGGAGCCGGGGCAGATCTCAACACACTTCCACCTCAAAAGCAGAAACCGCCGAAGGCACCCGTGGCTCAAAAATCACGAGAAGTTCAGCTGGATCACTCATGGAAAAAGAAACCACGTTGATCGTGTTCCCAGAGCGTCATCACCTGAAGCAAGGAAGAAACCGTGAACGAAGTTGAAGCTGCCACAAGACTGATTCGTGATATCAACGGAGGCAATCTGGAACTGCCGCAAGCACAGTTGCGGGACGTCCGAGCCATCTGCCTGCACATCCTGCAGAAAGCGGACGTTCCAGCGGGTCCGGCTTTTCACGGTGCCTTAGACACCTCATTGCCGTCCCGGACGGAGCAAAGGTTCGGTGAGCAATGATCCTGGCGGAACCACAAACGCAGTGGGCCGACGCGTGGCCCGTGTTCCAGATTGAGTGGGTGCAAACTGCCTCGCGAATCCGGAAGACAAGTGCCCCGGATAGCCTCTGCGCTTCGGGATTCGTTGTGGCAACCACTGCGCTGCATATTTTTGACGTAGTCCCCGGGAGCTGGGCCCTGCAAACTCCTCGGCGCGTCCGGGGACTTCGAATTTCCGGCGGGGCTATTGCGTGTGCCGGAGTTTGGTTTGCCTTTCTCACCATCCATTTTCCATGTTCACAGGTTTCGTGAAACTGCAGCAATAAGTCTTCCCCCGGGGTACCTTAAGCAGAACTGGCGGGCCGACCAGGGCCTTCGTGGCGGCTTCCGTCAAACCTCGAATTGGCGGAGTGCGCAGGGTGCCCAATTGATCTTCTTCAGTGCGATGATCGTGATTCGGCAGACGGATGCGTGTTAAAGAGCCTCGTTCGTCTCCGGGCAACCATTAGCCGTAGGTTGTCCATGTCAGATGCCAGTATCGGTCTATCCCTTTCATTGATTGTTATCCGAGTTGAGGCGAGCGGAGGGTGTGAGGTCTCCGAGTTTTTTATTTTGTACTTGATCTTCGCGCTGAATCGCAGGGAATCGCACTGGGTGGGCTGACGCCGCAACGCTCGCCTTTTTGAATTCGGCGAGCACCATCCTCAGGATGTTTGCGAATCCTTATCTGCAACCACACCTGTGTTTTGTTGGACGAAGCGGTACCATACAACCTCACTGAAACATAAGCGTCACTTCCCATGCACCTCTCTTCAATCTGGAAGGAATAGAAAAACATAATGCCGCGAGATCAATCAACCGACGGGCACGCAGGCACAGGAGCTCCGGTTGGCAAGGCGATTGCCACTGGCGTCTGTCTGCTCTCCGGGCTGGCGGGATTTCTGCTCAGCCGCGCCGGGACGCCGGCAGCGGACACATGGTCCATTGCGACCTGCGTGATTGCGTATCTTGCGGGTGGCAGCGGTCCGACAATCAGTGCGATTGCATCCTTAAAGAATCGTCAGCCCACGGTTGACCTGCTGATGATCCTGGCGGCTTTGGGATCGGCGGCGATTGGTGAATGGATGGAAGGCGTCGTGCTGCTGTTCCTGTTTTCGCTCAGCGGAACTCTGGAAGAGTTTGCGATGTACCGCACAACGCGGTCGATTGAATCGCTTATTCAGCTTCGACCGCGCGAAGCCTGGCTTGTGAAAGACGGTGTTGTTTCAGAGAGGCCGGTTCCGGTCGAAGAACTCAAGGTCGGCGATCAGGTCCGAGTCCGACCGGGGGAACGCTTTCCGGTCGACGGTGATGTGCTTGAAGGGGAAACATGGGCTGATGAATCAACGCTGACGGGTGAGAGCGAGCAGATTCGGAAGGCCGTCGGAGCGAAGGTTTTCTCCGGCACCATCAACGGGTCCGGCAATGTGCTCGTGAAGATGACAAAAGCCGTGGCCGACACCACGATCGCTCGCATCGTACATATGGTGCAGGAAGCGCAGGCCCAGAAGACGCCCACTCAACGCTTTGTCGAATCCTGGCAGACTCCGTATGTGCTGGGTGTGATCTTCACGTCGGCCTGTGTTTTCTTTGCATCGCGACTGTTGCATACGAGCGGCTGGCACGAATCCTTCTATCATGCCATGGTTTTGCTCGTGGCGGCATCGCCGTGTGCTGTCGTCGTCGGAGCGCCGGCCGTATTGTTGTCCGCGATTGCCCGCGCTGGGCGACAGGGCATTCTGTTCAAGGGCGGCGTGCATCTGGAATCGCTGGGACAGGTGAGCATCATTGCGTTCGACAAGACGGGAACTGTGACGCTGGGGAAGCCCGCGGTTGCGGAAGTCTGGACACCGGCAGGAACGGATCAATCGCGATTACTAAGTCTTGCGGCCACGGTCGAACAACGCAGTGAACATCCGCTGGCCATCCCCGTCTTGACGGAAGTTCGCAGCCGACAAGTAAAACTCAGCGAAGCACCACTGACCGACTTTCACAGTCACACAGGCCTGGGAGTTCATGCGCGCATTGACGGCGTCTGGGTCGGCGTGGGCCGCGAAACGTTGTTCGAATCGCATGACATGAAGTTACCTCCGGAGCTGATTGAACAGGCTCGCCGCATGCGCGAGGCGGGGCAGACGGCCTTGCTGGTCGCGACGGATGTGGCCGGGCTCATGGGTGTGATTGGAGTCGCCGATCAGATGCGTCCCGAGGCTCCTGAGACCATGCGTTCTCTGAAGCAGATGGGAATTCGTCAGACCGTGATTCTGACGGGGGATCACGAGCGAGTGGCTCGGAATATCGCCGCCAAACTGGGGGCCGATGACGTCCGCGCGGGATTGATGCCGGACCAGAAGGTTGTGGAGCTCAGTCGCCTGGCTGCTGACGGTGACATCGTGGCCATGGTCGGTGATGGCGTGAACGATGCACCTGCTTTGGCGACGGCACAAGTCGGAATCGCAATGGGCGGAGCGGGAACGGATGTGGCTCTGGAAGTCGCCGATGTGGTACTGATGAGCGATGATCTGCGGAGCCTGCCCGTCGCAATCTGGATCAGTCAGACGGCACGTCGGCGAGTACGCCAGAATATGACGTTCGCATTTTCGATGATTGCGTTACTCGTGCTGGCCACGTTTTTCGATTTGCCGCTGTCTCTGGGAGTGCTCGGGCACGAAGGCAGCACGGTCCTGGTGGTACTCAACGGTCTCCGCATTCTGTGGGAAAAGATCCCGTCGTTTCATGCTGGACAGTAATGCGATTCGCGGCAAAATTTGCACCTGCGCATTCTTGTCCGACCGTCCCTTACTCACAGGAAGACTCCTGGGATGAAAACCCTGCTTTCCAGTGTCCATGCCGTGTGCCGCTTCGCTGCAATCCTCGTCGCGGTTTCACACTTCGCCGCAGCCGATGAACTGCCAGAACAAAGCCGAGCTGAGACCGTCAGCAAACTGGATGGCGAGAAGCAACCCATACTCTATTGGGCGCCGGAGTCGGCCTCTCTGCAACCTACACCACTCTTTGTCTTCCTCCATTCATGGAGCGCTGATTATACGCAGGACAATAGCAAGTGGATGGTTGAGTGCGTACGTCGCAACTGGATCTGGATTCATCCCAATTTTCGAGGCATCAATCAGACTCCCAAAGCCTGCGGCTCCGAATTCGCGCGCCAGGATATTCTGGATGCCATCCGGTTTGCACGCGAAAAATGGAAGGTGGACAGCACGCGAGTTTACATTGCGGGCGTTTCCGGCGGCGGGCATATGTCGCTGCTGATGGCCGGGCATCATCCGGAAGAATTCAGCGCGGTTTCGGCCTGGGTCGGTCCGATGGATCTGATCGAATGGCATAGATTTCACACGGTTGACGGCAAGCCGGACAAGTATGCGCAGATGATTGAGCTTTCGCTTGGCGGTCCTCCGGGAACATCGCCCGAGATTGATGCAGATTACCGGGATCGCTCACCGGTCTTCAATCTGTCTCGCACAGGCGACCTGCCGATCAGTATTCTGGCGGGAGTGCAGGACGGACATGCCGGCTCGGTGCCGGTATCGCATTCATTGGTTGCGTTCAATGAGATCGCCAGGGCACACGGCTCAGCAGTGATCTCCGAAGAGGACATTCAGTCGCTCACAAAAGATCGCAAGCTTTCAAATCCGCAGCCATCTGACGTCGTTGAGGATCCAATTCTTGGCCGCAGGATTCACCTTCAGCGAACATCACGCAGCAGTATTGTGACGATCTTTGAAGGCGGACATGAGAGCATCCCTGAGTCGGCCTTCTCCTGGCTGGGGAAACAGAAACGAGCCACTGCCGCTCTCCAGAAATGAAAAGCTCTCGTCATGAGTCTTCTCCACGATGCAAGCTGACAAGGTGTAGGACGGCCCTGGCATCTTCGAAAGACCCTGTTTAGGACGCTCAGCTCGATTAGGTTCTTCAACTTTCTCGGAGTCTGAGTCGTCCTTCCTGTTGTCGCTCCTCGTTGATCCTATTCTTTCGTCCCACGCTTCGGCTTGTCCTCTGACTTTTTGGCCGGCGTCTTGCTGTCAGTCGCTTTGGCTGGAGCTTCAGCTTCCGCGGAATCGAGCGGTGTTCCGATTCCGATCACCATCATCATGACATCGGTGAATCCTGTGTCGACGTAAGTCAGCGTGATGGACTGGCTGTCCTTTTCAAAATCCAGATTGCCCGAGTCTTTTTCAAGACCATCACCATCGACCGTCCAGCCATCAGCCGTCAGGTGTCCTTTGATAAACTCCGCTGTCTTCAACCCTTTGCCAGCCGCAACTTTGATCTGCAGCACGTTGTCGCTGGTTCTGTTGATCTTCGTGCCTTCCGGGACCTTGATCTGCACGGCATCACTGGCTTTTGCAGCCGACTTCTTTTTGCTGCTGCTCTTTTTACCTTCGCCACCGAGGGCTTCTGCGATCAGTGAGTTGGCCAGAGCGTCGACGTCCGGTTCTGAGTCATCCGACTCCTTCATTTCCTCTGCTTTCGCAGCCTTGTTCTCTGCGAGCAGTTTCTTCTGATCCTCTTCCAGCTTTTTCTTCGCCGCTTCTATTTCCTGCTTCGAAAGGTGTTTGACGACGGCGGACGTCTTGTCTTCCGACTTCTCAAGTGTCACATCAATGACGTCGCCGGCCGGGTTAGTGAATACGCGAGTTCCCACAGGGCGGCCGAAATCGTCTTCACCGAGAACCATTTTTGGTCCGGACGGTTTCCAGCCCTGAGCAGGCAACGTCTTTTCGTAGAAACCGACAACAGCAGCAAAGTCTTCGGGCGATTCAAAACGCAGCGTCTTCTGGGCACCTGTAAAGCTGAGTTGCTCGGCATTTGCCGGAGCCGGAATGTCCGCGGCCAGCAGCGAAGAGCTGTACATCACTGCGGTCTTGTTTCCCTGAGCCGGCGCGACGTTGACCATCACGCCAATCTGAACAGCATTCCTCTTCACCTGAAACTGCTTCAGATCCGGAGCCGCATCGTTATAACCGTACGGGTGCCAACCGGCATCGAGCAGCAGTTTTCGAGTCTGATCGGCTGCATCCTGAACTTTAAGGTCCACTGAATAGATCGCAGTCGCTTCATTGACAAAGGTTGACGTCGCCCCTGTGATCACGGGGAGCGACTTCAAAGACACGTTGCCAAAGTTCATGATGTAAACGAACGCAGCTCGTTCCTTTTCCGGTTGTCCCGACGCTGAAGTCGAAACGGACAGCGAATAACCGTCCTTGCTGAACATGCCGCTGGCGTAGGTCGCCTCAGTCATGGCTCCGGGAAGTTCCTTCCAGCCAAGCTTTGTGAGCTGTTCTTTCTGGAAGTTGCAGGCGGCCGTTGGATCAGCCGATGTCCCGTATGACATCTCACCAACTTGCTGGCCCTCATTGACCGCAGCTCCTTTCGGTGTGGCGAGTGTTCGCAGATCGATGACCTTTGCGGCGGCTTCCACCGTGGCCGCCCTGATTGTCACGGCTTCTTGTGCGAACACAGAATTCCCGATCAATGAGCTTCGCGTTTCCACGAAGCCAGACGCCACTGCAAACGCCAAAGCCAGTTTGCACGCCCTTGTTTTCCAGTCTGGTTGATTAATTGTCTGCTCCAAAGTTCTCTTCAGTTCTGATCGGAAAATTCAGCGGGGAGTACTGTTTCACACTCATAGAACGAAAACGCAGCCAAAATCGAACACGGAATTCTTCAGAATGGTGCAGAGATCAGGGCCACTCCAGCCACGTCGTCTTAGGCCCCAGCGAACAAATAACCTACCCGAGGACTCATGGCGAGCGGTTGGCGTTAGCCGACCGGTATACCGTTCCACCGGCCGGTTCACACCGGGCCGCTCGCCGAGCTGGTCTGTTATTTCTTTGCCGCTGCCTTACACGGGAATCCCGGGAAGAGAATGCGCTTTCGAGGATTTTGGATCGGCCATCGACGTCATCGTGTTTTTATATCACAATGAAGGGTGTTGTAGGCTCTCAGGGCCGCAGCGAGAAGGGAATTCACATCGCAGACCGATGTCCCTGCTCGATCATCACCCCCGTCGACTATCAGGAGTTGCTGGATCTTCTCGCCGATGTGCAGATCCGTGATCTCCTGCCTGCAGCCTGATTGCGAAATGTTTCCGCGAGTTTTTTGGGTCAACCTGTTCTCTCATGAGCAACTCACCAATTGTCAGCGATGCTGGCTTTGAATTTTCTGTCGACGATTTTTGTCACGTCGCTGCCAAAGAGCTGAGCCTTTCCACGACTCAGGTTGAGGGAACTGTGCGACTGCTGGAAGAAGGCAACACGATTCCGTTCATCGCTCGATATCGCAAGGAAGTCACAAAGGGACTCGATGAACGACAATTGCGAGCCATTGAAGACCTGCTCGCCAAAGCAAAAGAACTGGCAGCACGCAAGAATACGATTCTGAAGACCATTGCGGAACAGGGAAAACTCACCGACGCCCTGCGAAAGCAGATCGTCGCCTGCATGGATCCACGCGTGCTGGAAGATCTTTACCTGCCGTACAAGCCAAAGAAGCGAACTCGCGCGGCGATCGCTCGTGAGCGAGGTCTGCAGCCGCTGGCGGATCTGTTCTTCAGTCAGCAACGACTGTCCGGTTCGCGAGCTGACATCGTGCGGAAGTTTATTAGTGCGGACAAAGACGTGCCGGATGACAAGGCTGCGATTCAGGGAGCGTGTGACATCGTCGCCGAACAATGGGCCGAGAATGTGGCGACTCGACAGTGGGTGCTCGAGCAGGCTCAGCGGGGAGAACTGGTTTCTGTCGTCAAGAAAGGCAAGGCTGAAGAAGGCAGCAAGTTTGAGAACTACTTCGCCTGCAGTGAGAGAATTTCTCGAATGCCGGCTCATCGATTCCTTGCCATGCAACGCGGAGAAGCCGAGGGCGTGCTGCGAATCAGTCTGGGGATGGATGATGAAACGAATCAGAGACATCTGAAATCCCGGCTGATCACCAACCCGAGCTTTGAGTTCAAAGCGGAGCTCGAGGCCACAGCCGTTGATTGCTACGATCGCCTTCTGCGTCCATCTGCAGAAAGTGCTCTGCTGCAAACGCTGAAGGAAAAAGCTGATCGAGAAGCTGTCGAAGTGTTTGCAAAGAATCTTCGCGACCTCCTGATGGCGTCTCCGGCCGGGCCACAGGTGACGATTGGCATCGATCCGGGATTTCGAACCGGCTGCAAAGTTGCGGTTGTGGATGAAACGGGTCGCTTCCTTTGCAATGAGACGATCTATCCGACTCCACCACGTTCGGACGTTGATGGTGCCGGGAATACGCTGCTCAAGCTGATTAAGAAGCACAACGCCACGCTGATTGCGATTGGCAATGGCACCGCGTCACGAGAAACGGATAAGTTCGTCGCGGATCTGGTCAAGCAACACAGCCTGAAGGTCACCAAGGTGATGGTGAATGAGTCCGGCGCGTCGATTTATTCGGCCAGCGAAGTTGCGATTGCTGAGTATCCTGATCTGGATGTGACCGTTCGAGGTGCCATCAGTATTGCTCACCGTCTTCAGGATCCGCTTTCAGAACTGGTCAAGATTGATGCACAGTCGATTGGCGTTGGTCAGTATCAGCACGATGTAGATCAAACGATGCTGAAGAAAGCGCTCGATCGAGAAGTGGAGAGTTGCGTGAACTCCGTCGGTGTCGACGCAAATACCGCGAGTCCCGCGCTGTTGTCGTATGTCGCGGGAATCGGGGCTGTGTTGGCAAAACGCATTGTCTCGTTTCGCGACGAACACGGGGCGTTTAAGTCGCGTGATGAACTCCTGAAGGTTCCTCGTCTGGGGCAGAAAGCATACCAGCAGGCCGCTGGATTCCTGCGGATTCGAGGTGGATCACAGCCGCTGGATAATTCTGCCGTTCATCCGGAGCAGTATCCTCTCGTTCGCAAGATGGCTCAGAAACTGGGGACAGATGCGAAAGCTCTGGTGGGCAATCCCCAGCTTGTGGCTCAGATCAAAACGGCCGAGTTTGTTTCTGCGGAGGCGGGTGAATTTACTGTCCGGGATGTTGTGGCGGAGCTGGCTCGTCCCGGCCGAGATCCTCGTAGTGAGTTCAAAGCGGCTAAGTTTTCCGAGACGGTCAGTGAAATCGCTGATTTGCAGGTGGGAATGGTCATGGAAGGTGTCGTGACGAACGTCACAAAGTTTGGAGCGTTCGTTGACATTGGAGTTCATCAGGATGGTCTGATTCACATTTCTCAACTGGCCAATCATTTTGTTCGTGATCCATCGGAGGTTGTGTCGGTTGGTGATATCGTGAAAGTCAAAGTTGTTCAGGTCGAAGCGGATCGCAAACGCATAGCGTTGACTCGACGATTGGATCAGTGATGGCGAGTATGTTCCGACGGAGCATGATTCTCTTCGGTGAACGAGTGTTGGTTAGAACCAGATTCAGACTGAGTCCCGAATGGTCCCCTTCCGCAAAACTGTGATGTATAGCTCTGACGAAGAAGTCATGCAGCGCGCGATCAGGATTGCTCAATCAGGTCTCGGACTCGTGGAACCGAACCCGATGGTCGGCGCGGTGATTGTGGATGCTGGCAGGAATCTGATTGCGGAAGGTTATCATCAGAAATTCGGGGATGCTCACGCGGAGATCAACGCAATTCGAGAAGCCGGTGAGGCGACTCGTGGGGCCGACCTGTTTGTTTCTCTGGAACCCTGCAGTCACTTCGGCAAGACGCCGCCGTGTGCGAATGCTGTCATTGCGGCCGGGTTTCGGCGAGTCGTCGTTGGTTGCCAGGATCCGGCACCGCATGTTGCCGGTCAGGGGATTCAGCGCATTCGAGAGGCTGGGATTCCGGTCGAAGTGGGAGTTTGCGAAGTCGAAGCTCGACGACTGATCGCCCCGTTCGAAACGCTCATGATGAAGCAGCGTCCGTGGGTTCATGCGAAATGGGCGATGACCCTGGACGGACGAATTGCTACAGGCCGCGGACACTCGCAATGGATCTCGTGTGAAGAATCGCGAGCCTGGGTTCATCAGCTTCGGGGCCGTGTTGACGCAATTATCACGGGATCAGGAACTGTCCGTGCGGACGATCCTCTGCTGACTGCTCGCCCGGCCGGAATGAGAACGGCTTTGCGAGTCATTCTTGATTCGACGGGGGAAAGCCTGACCGAAGACAGCAAACTGGTAAAAACAGTCGATCAGGCCCCCGTTCTGGTCTGCGTTTCTCGACGATGTACGGACTTGTCAAAAAATCGGCTGCGTCAACTGGGTGTCGAGGTCTTTGAAACGATCAGCGAAGCTTCTGCGGATCCCGGAGAAGTCCTTCACGAACTTGGCCGCCGCCGATGCACGAATGTGATGCTCGAAGCCGGTCCGCGACTGTTGGGTTCATTCTTTGACCGTGAATTGATCGATGAGGTCCACGCGTTTGTGGCCCCCAAACTGATTGGCGGCGCGAATGCTCTTTCGCCACTGGGCGGAGCCGGGTTGTCAGCCATTCCAGGCATCTCAAACCTGAAGGCATTCCGAGTGCAGCCCAGCGGGGACGACTTTCTTATTCAGGCGGACATCTGCAGAAACCGCTGACGGACGGAAGATGGAGTTCCAAAACAGCCGGGGGTGTAAGCACGAGATGTCGCTCCTGCAGATGGGATTGTGCATTCTGCAGGCGTTGACGCAGCTGGGTTTCGAAAAACCGTCGGCCTGCGGACTTGCAAGAACCTGAAGATTGTTCGACCATCCGCCGTCACCCGTGATTGAACGTTTTTTCGACAAATTGGAACTTCTGCAAGGTGAACATCTGTGCCGGCGATGGACTGGACGATTCTGAAGAAAGTAATCGACGAGAATGATTCATTCCTGATCACCAGTCATGTTCGCCCTGATGCCGACGCGCTGGGTTCCGAATTGGGGCTGCGGGCAATCCTGCTGGCCCTTGGGAAGAAAGTCTGCATTGTTAACGCGTCCGCTCCACCGGCGAACCTGAGTTTCATGAATCCGCCGGGCGTGATTCTGAAGCTAAACGATACTGTCACCAAAGCGAATGTTCCGAAGACAGACGTGATCGTCATCGTCGACACAAGTGCCTGGCAGCAGTTGGGTAACATGGCTGATGTCATTCAGTCGTCGTCGGCCAAACGAGTCCTCATCGACCACCATGTCAGCTCCGACGAAATGGGTGCGATTGATCTGAAGGACGTGACAGCCGCTGCGACCGGGGAACTGATCTGTGAAGCGGCGGAAGCGTTCGGGATCGAGTTCGACGAAGACACCGCCAACTGGCTCTATGCGGCCATCGCGACAGACACTGGCTGGTTCCGATTTCCGTCGACAACGTCTCGTACGATGCGGATCAGTGCGGCTTTGATTGATCGGGGTGCATCGCCTCATTACGTGTTTAACCTTGTTCATGAACAGTCTTCGCTGTCCCGGGTTCGGCTGGGTGGGCGAGTTCTCGGGAGAACTCAATCGGAAGCGGATGGTCGCTTAGTCTGGGTTCAGGTCGATGCAAAAGACATGGCCGAAACGGGCGCGGTCCCTTCAGACACAGAAGGACTCGTCAATCAGTGCCTGACGGTGGCCGGTTCTGAAGCGGCATTCATTGCTGTCGAACTGCAAACATCGCAAATCAAATTCAGCCTGCGTTGCAGGTATCCACACGATGTTGCTGCACTGGCCGAACAGTTTTCGGGAGGCGGTCACAAACTCGCCTCCGGAGCAACCCTGTCCGGTCCCTTGAACGTCGCAGTCGATCGCATGCGGACCGCGTTTTTGGAAATGCTGAAGAAGAACGAAACCGTCGCTGAGACGACTGGCTGAGTAGATCTGCGGTCAACATTATTCGTTTCTCTTTATTGACGTGTTCGAAGGCTGGTTTTCATGGAATATACGTACGAACAAATCTCCCGGATGATTGATCATTCATTGCTCAAGCCATCCTTGACCTTTTCCGACTTTGAAGCAGGCTGTCGCATGGCAGTCATCTATCAGACGGGCAGCGTTTGTATTCAGCCGCATTACCTGAAACGCTGTGCCGAGATCCTGAGGGGCTCCGGGGTAAAAGCCAGTACTGTGATCGGATTTCCTCACGGTGGTCACTGCACATCGACAAAGGTTGCAGAAGCGAAGCAGGCTCTGGTGGATGGCGGAGAAGAACTGGATCTCGTTTGTAACATCAGTCGAGTTCTGAGTGGCGACTGGGACTATGTCAAAGCCGACCTAAAGGCTGTCATTGAAGTCACTCATGCCGCTGGCCAGAAGGTTAAGGTGATTTTCGAGAACTGCTTCCTCGCGGATGACCAGAAGATTCGTCTTTGCGAAATCTGCACAGAACTAAACGCTGACTGGGTCAAGACTTCAACCGGCTATGGCACCGGCGGAGCGACGATGGACGATCTGCGACTCATGCGAAAGCATTCGGGGCCTGCTGTTCAGGTGAAGGCGGCCGGCGGTGTGCGAGATATGGATGCCCTGCTGCAGTGTCGAGAAATCGGAGTCACTCGAATCGGAGCCAGTGTGACTCAGGCCATGCTTGACGAATGCCGATTGCGACTGAAACTGCCGGCGATTCACTTCGATGCCGATGCCGTTACCGACGGCTACTGATCGCAGGATTGTGTCTGGTGTCGTAACTGTGAGAACGCCATCCACGGGATGGATTCCAAAGAACCATCGAGGCTCGATTGTGATACCCGATTGGAAAGCATAGCAATTCGTAGGGTGTGACAAGTTCGCCCCAGCGAACGCAGGCACACCATCCAGGGGCATTATTTCGAACCGACTCACTAAAAAAGCCTTCGAACAATTCGCAAAGAACTGTTCGAAGGCTGAGTCATTGCTGGCCGATGATTGTCGGTCGGATCAGTAAACGCCTACGGTCGTGGTTTTCGCAAACACGTGATACGGCCGCACACTGCTGACGCCATCCCACGTGTACTTGTCGCAAGGCTTCTCGCGCTCGCCTTCGTCTCGTTCAAGGAAGCCTGGCACAAACAGTTCTTTCGTCATCGTGTAAAGTTTTACTCGACCTGTCGCACCGTAATCGACCACTTTGTTATGATCATCAAAGTCAACGACTTCAATGACCGCTCGTGGCTGCGGGGCGAAGTAGGTAATCTTGTAGTTGTCTGCCGGATCGTGTGGCTTGCCACAGGCCAAACCCATCAGTGTGTTGCCGTAGGTCGGTGTGATGTAAACATTCGGCCCCAGCAACTCTTCGCGAGCAAATCGGTACCACTGCTGAGTAAACTCAGTGCCACCGCAGAAGATGCCTTTGATGCCAGCCTCTTCCACACTGCTGCCCTTGTCCATCAACCGCAGAGCCAGAGCTTCCAGCAACTTGGGAGTTGTGAACATGCACTGAATATCGTTGTTGGCCGACAGAATGGTCATGGCCTGATCGATACAGTGAGCACTATACGCCTTCGCGCCTTCGACATCGCCTTTCTTCAAAAGCTTCACGACCCAGCGCGGGTCAAGGTCGACGCAGAAGCAGATCCCGCCACGGAACTGAGCAAGATGCTCGATGGCCAGACGCAGCCGACGCGGCCCAGAGGGCCCCAGCATCAGCCAGTTTGCGCCCTTCGGAAACGACTCATCAGGCAAAGTCGCACTGAAGAGTTCGTAGTCAATCCAATGGTCTTCGACAACCACGCGGCTTTTGGGAACTCCGGTCGTACCACCGGTTTCGAAAACGTAAATCGGCTTGTTCTGCAGCGGCTGTGGCACCCAGCGACGCATCGGACCACCGCGAAGCCATTCATCTTCGAAGAGTGGAAACTTCTTCAGATCGTCGAAACAGTTGACGTCCTTGAGAGGATCGAAGTTGAAGGTCTTCTTCTTCTCAAGCCAGAATTCGCATCCGGTGTCATCACCGAAATGCCACTGGACCATCTCGCGAGTATGTTGATCGAGCAGTTCTTGCTGCTGCTGACACTTTGCATCAAGTGATGTCACTTCAGGCCCTCATCATTTGTGACTCGGAAAACGCGAAAAATCATTTCGCCCCATGAACAGACTGATCTGCTCTGAACGCATCCTAGAAAGCCAGGATTCGTTTTCAAATCTGACGGACGGTATGTCCCGCCATACGGAAAAATTCAAGTGATGGAACCCGCAGGGAATGTCACAAAGTACGTGGATTCGCAGAGAAGATGCGATGTTGAGAGCATCTGATCCGTGGCCCGCTCCATATTTACAGGCCGGGCAGAACCGGGATGGTCACCTGGCCATGGAAATTTACTTCATGCATTTTCAGAGTCGTCCGGGGGAGCTGCTGGTTCTGTCCGGAGATCACTCTTCCCGAAATGCTTCCGGCAGGAGATTAGGGGCGTCTGTTGCATTTCCGAAGCATCCTGACAGACTGAGGGCTTCGCAGGAAACCGTGACACGGGCGGTCGGCGGTTGCGCAGGCAGGGTGCCCTGCTTTGAGTCTGAATTGCTCATTTTTGTTTCTCAATGAAAGGACGCCCACGATGCTGACACAAGTCAAATCGTATCTGTTGATTCTGGCACTACTACTGGGAGTGTCAGCCGGACCATCAGTGGCCCAGCAGAAATCGACGGCACAAAAGTCGGCGGCTAAGAAGGCCCCCACAAAGAAGGCTGCAGCAAAGAAGACCCCGCCCCAAAAGGCTCCGGTACCTAAACAGTTGAAGGGGGCAGTGCGAGGCGCGGAAGGGGCTTCGACGGAGAGAGAATCCGCCCTTCTGCAGTATGTTCCGGATGATGCCATGATCATCGTTGCGGCTCAACCCGCGCGAGTCATCAATGCAAAAGGTTTTCAGGGGCTGCTTGAAGCCGCGGAAGGGCAGGAGGTCCTCAAGACGCTTCTGGGGGAATTTGAAGAGAATATGGGTACCAAGGTCGAGCAGATCGAGGAATTCGGCTTCTTTATGGACGCGGGCACCATCGCGGATATGTCTAACCGGGCGAAGGAGCAGGCTGAGCGAGTTCAGAAGCTGAATGGGCTTAAGCAACTTGGCTTGGCTATGCACATGTTTCATGACGCCAACAGCATGTTTCCCGGCAATGATGGCTATGGGGATAACAAAGGCAATCTTAGCTGGAGAGTTCACTTGCTGCCCTATCTGGAACAGGCTGAACTCTATAACGAGTTCAATCTGGATGAGCCATGGGACAGCGAACACAATAAATCGCTGATTGAAAAGATGCCGGAGTTCTTTAAAACCGCGGGCGTAGAAGACGCGGGTAAGACTTCATATCACGTATTAACGGGTGAAGGCACGCCTTTTGGAAGTGAAGAAACTCCAGGGATGAGAAACATCACTGACGGAACCAGCAATACACTCATGGCAGTGATGGCAGGGGCTGATAAGGCCGACGTCTGGACGAAGCCCGGCGGGCTTGAGATTGACGTAGAGAATCCCGTTGCGGCTCTCGGAGAAGTTGGCGACCGATTTGCGGTGTTGTTTAGTGATGGGGCCGCAAGATTCCTCCCCGCTGATATTGAGCCCAGCGAACTGTTGCACCTGATTCAGCATCAGGATGGCCATGTTGTTGGAGATTACTATCAGGCTCCGCCCTCGTCTGAGCCTCTGCCGGGCGTCATTGTTTGTGCAAATAGTGATTTTGATCAGAAGAACATGCTGTCAAAAATGCCTCCGAGAAACGAAGACAAGACGACGACCACGATCGAGGGGCACGAAGCTTATGTTCTTCCCGACGGAATGATTTTGACTTTCGTTGACTCCAAAACAATGCTGCTGGGCCCCGAGAACACTCTGAAGGCCATGCTTTCCCCGCGAACCAAGAATGGTGAGATGAAAGCCCAATTCGCAGAACTCTACCCCGCGAACGATATCGCGGCTGTTGTAGATCTGGAGCCTGTGGATGAGATGGTCGAAGAAATTGCTCAGCAAATGCCGATGGCTCCTCTCATCCAGAACATCACGAGCCTTGCGGCGACGATCGACATGACCGGGACAAGCGAGTCGCATTTGAACCTGAACGTGGAAATGACCGATAACGCGAGTGCTCAACAATTGAACGCGATCGCGCTGGGTGGCTTCCAGATGATTAAGGTTCAGGCTCTTGGTCAGCTTTCCGGCGACAGTTCTCCGGTCGGCGAAGAGTTAGTGACAGCTCTGTCTGAACTGCTTGAGTCTGTCACGATCGAAGCCGTTGAGGAATCCGTGGAAATGGATATCCCCAAAGTTTCGAATCCAGAAAAGTTCTTTAAAGACATCACCCCGGCATTTAAGGAACTCGTGAAGGGATTTGCGGAAAGTCAGAAGGCTGCTGATCGCCGCGCGCTGACAATGCCGCTTCGACAAATCGGGCTCGCGTTTCACAACTACCATGCGACGTTCAATGGTCTCCCTTCCTACTGCGCTGCTAAAAACGATGATGGCGTGAATAAAGGTCTGAGCTGGCGGGTGTACTTGCTGCCCTATATCGAGGAAACTGTCCTGTATCAGGAGTTTCATCTCGACGAACCCTGGGACAGCGATCACAACAAAACACTGATTGAACGCATGCCAAAGATCTTTGAATGCGAAGGCGTGGAGAAACCAGGTTATACGAGTCTGCATGTGTTCACAGGTGAGGAAACTCCGTTGGGCGGCCAGGAGCCTACCGGGTTTGCCAACATCACAGACGGAATGTCCAATACACTCATGGTGGTTGAGGCCGGTCCCGACAAAGCTGACATCTGGACTAAACCGTCGGGAATTGAGTTTAATCCGGAGGATCCCAAAGCCGCTCTCGGAAAACTCGCGGACACGTTTCGAATTCTGTTCTTTGATGGGTCTGTAAGAGAGATCAGCAGTGAAATCGACGATGCAACTTTGAATCGCCTGATTCAGCATGCGGATGGAGAAGTGGTTGGCGACTTCTAGTCACGGCGACGCCAACCTGTTCCAATTCGAACTACCAAAGAGTCACGTTTCGGCGTGGCTCTTTTTTCGTTTCGGCGTTGAAAAGAACCGTCTGCAAACGCCGTTCTCGCGATCGCGAGGCAACGCTAGAATTCTGCCCAGTCAATGTTCGCTTAGCAGAGAGTGTGATAAGGATGGATTCATGTCGCAGGTTTGGACGACGATCGGATTGCTGATTCTAAGCAATATTTTTATGACGTTCGCCTGGTACGGGCATCTGCAGGGACTCAAAGAAAAGCCCTGGCTTGTTGCGGCTCTGATCAGTTGGGGAATCGCTCTGTTCGAGTATTTAATTCAGGTGCCAGCCAATCGGATTGGCAACCAGGTGATGAATGTCGGACAGTTGAAGATTCTGCAGGAAATCATCACGCTGACAGTCTTTGTGCCATTTGCATGGATCTATTTAAAAGAGAAGCCATCACTGGACTATCTATGGGCCGGACTCTGTCTGCTGGGAGCCGCTTTTTTTGTGTTCCGGAAAAAAATCATGGGCATGTAAGTCAGCCCGACACTCGTGCCGGTGCAAGCGCGGGCTAATCACCCAAACCTGGCCGGCGACGATTCTGCTTCCGATCGGCCTGAACGTGCTTTTCGTTGAGCCGACGCTGTCGTGCCCCCTGAGAAGGCTTTGAAGGTTTGCGTTTAACAGGTGGCGTCGCAATGGCAAGAATTAACTCGGCCAGCTTGGTTCGACAATCCTCAACATTTCGCCCCTGATCCCGATAACGCTGGCTGGTGATCTGCAGGAATCCCTCTTTGGTAATGCGTCGACCATAGCGAGCCATGAAACGTTCTTTGACGTCGGCCGGAAGCGAGGCCGTATTGGTGATGTCCCACGTCATGATCGCTTTCGAGCTGACTTTATTGACGTTCTGTCCTCCCGGTCCACCGCTCCGCGCATAGGCAAGCTGGAACTCTGTATCGGGGATCTGGATGCGAGAATTGACTTGAAGCATGAACGAACACAGCCTGGAGAGAGAATGTGGCTGTCAGGGAAAGACAGAACAATGATCAAGCGAAACCGCAATCGATGAATGACAACGAACTTGCAGGATCGAAGCCGCACTTTGGCGAGTTCCCTGCGGTTGTTCAATCCAGAACTGAAGCTGGGGAGTTACTTCAGTGGAGAAACTCGAACATCCACGCCCTCTGAGTACGCCGCATGATCAGGCGGAGTGATCAGGGACGGGCAGCCTTCTGCCGATGACAGTGACTGCGAAACACGACAGGACACAATTGGTCGAATCAAATACGGCGCATGATGAACCTGACCGCTCATCAGTTCTCCGTTGCGCTTTTGAGCAAACAGGATGTAACGTTCGACAAGAAAATGCTCGAGCGAATCTGCGGCGGCCGGTGCTGCTGGTGCTCGCAGATCGACCGACATCACCACATCGTACTCCGCCGGCGGCTGATCGACTCGCGTTCCCCGATAATGAAACGTTGTCAATCCGTCCGGCGATTTGCTGCCGGTCATCGACAGCTTCGCCATCCGATACGGCAGATGCCAGAAGGTCCGTGCCACGGTGACCGCCAGTTGTTTATTCGCATCCAGACTGAAGAACCACACACCACGCACGCCGTTCCCGTCGACCACATAGGTGCGAATGTTCGTTTCAAGAAACCATGAGATCCCAGGCACTGCAGGAAACCACCATGGCCGAATTCGCTCCATGGAAAATGGCACTAAACCCAGCCACGCACAGCCATCGAATTCTTCGATTGTCAGTTCACTCGGAATCAGCGGCTGCAACATCGAGGCGGGCACTCGCCAATGCAGGAACGCCAGTTTCTGCCAGCGCTGATAACCAGCGGTTTGCGTCTTCGATTGACTCATGATGTGAACACTCAATTAACGAGCGGCGAGCACTTAACGGTCAATGAACGACGCGATCGCTGCGAAGACCACCCTGCGGAACGCCCGGGCGAACGTACTCCGGACCAACGGGCAGCCCCTGAAACATGCGTTGTTCTGCCGCCTTGCGAGATTCACTGCGGGGACGATCATATCCGCGAGGGGTCGAATGCAACGAAGGACCAATGTCAGGGTCGGGAAAGGGATCTGTTCTCTCGTAAGCTTCGTTCTCGGCCGCGGGGAACCACGTGTACCACGACGGGAAACGCGTGTTCTGAGAATTCATACAACCGCACATCACAATCATGGCGGCGCTCACGCTGAGCATTGAAAGCTGGCGTGCAAATCGTATGCGACCTGATCCTGAGTGGCTTTGATGTGAAAAATTTGTGGTGATCATCCGATGAAATCACTTCCCGCCACACAACTCCTGAATGTGCTCGAGCCATAGCTAATGCTCTATCTTTCGTGCGGCGTCGCAGAGTAGCAGCAGAATCGGCCGAACTGCAACATCAGTTCTCGCACTAAAGGCTGCTTCCAACTTTGGGACTCCTGACTGGACAATCGTCAAAAGATACCGATTGAGGAAAAGGAGAGTCTGCGATGGATCGAAGGTCTCCGAGCTGCTCGCGGTGTGGCGGCAGCCTGTCTGAACACGACGTGCATCTGTGTGAGCGACAGTGAATCGGACATTTACGAGATGTTCAGCGAACGTCGATCGAACAACGCCGATGGTTCGGCACCGGAAATTCACCTTCTCGTCCGCGTCTGTCAGACACGATCAACGGAAACAGGAAACTGGCTCGATGACGTACGGGCCACCAAATGTTTTCAGGTCCCCTGAATCCTTTCAAACAGGAGCCGTATACGGCCCGGTACGTACGGTTCGGTGAGAGGGCTGAGTCGAGGTTTAGCCACCCCGACTCACCCTACTCGATCGTTTCGGGCTTTCGATGAGAATCAAGCATTCCACATCAGAATTCGTGACACCCTCCGTTTCCGCTTTGCCATAACAGGGATTCGCAGAAGCAAACCACGCTATTATTCCAGAAGTGGGAAGGATGCTGAAATTCGGCCAACTCATTAATTTCGCGTTCGGAACGTGTATCACCATTCACTGAAAACTCGCGAAAGTTTCACAAAACGGTCACAGATTCATCAAACCTTAACAATTGGTTTCGAAACTACGCCAAGTGAGTTCAAGGAAGTGGTTTTGTTTGTTCAAAGCCGTCTTTACGTCAGTATCTTCGGATACGTCACTTGCACTACGGTGGACGCGTTTTCGGCCATCCGCGGAGCATCTTTTTGTGGTCTGCGGGATTTGGTTGAGCTAGAGTTGGTAGAGGTCGTTTGGCTTTTGTCGGTTGCTTTGAGAACGCTCGGATCTGATCTGAAGGGACAGCACTGAGTTTTCTCTGGATCTGTTCTGTGATCCTCCTTTCGTGTTGGCAAAGCAGTCGTTACTTTTTTTTGAATGGAGATTTGTTGATGAAGAAGTTCAGGTTCCAGTCGGCTCCGGTGAGCCCACGTCGTGGTTTTACTTTGATCGAACTGTTGGTTGTAATTGCGATCATCGCAATTCTGATCGCACTGCTGCTGCCAGCAGTTCAACAGGCTCGTGAGTCTGCTCGCAGAACTCAGTGCAAAAACAACCTCAAGCAGATCGGCTTGGCGGTTCACAACTTTGAGAGCACTTACAGCAAGCTGCCTCATCCTGGTCAGTGCGACAGCACCGGCGGAGCAGGCACAATCTACATGACGCAGTCGACTCCGACATTGCTCCTGCCATACGTTGAGCAGGCTAACGTTTACGCTCAGATGGATCATCAGCTTACTTTTGCTCAGATGACGACGGGTGGTTTGTACAACATGCCGGTGACGCACCCGGATTCAATTGGTGCGGTCTATCATGACCCGGCTTACCCAAACACGGTGGCTGCAGCCAAGACACAGATTGATGCGTTCATTTGTCCAAGCACTCCGATCCCATCCGGAACTCGTTCTCCAGACCGGTACGGTGTGTGGGACTATATGTTCATTTCTGTAAGCGATGTGGAAGAGCAGACTGGTCAGACAGATCTGCCGGGCACTCGTCCTACCGTAACAGCACGTCGCACAGCCATGACTCGCCAGGGTGCATTGTCCTGCGAAAAGAAGTGGGGCTTCGGAAGCATCACTGATGGCACATCCAATACGATTCTGTGTATCGAAGATGCTGGCCGTGCTCATCCAAATGCTGGCATCTTTGCCTCATTGTCGACACGCCCTGCTGTCATCGGAACCGACACGGTTGAGTGGTCAGGTGGTACGACTGGCGGACGACGTATGTACGCATGGGCTGATCCTGATGCGAGCACCAATGGTCTTTCTGGCCCAAGTAACTCGACGGCGTCCAGATTGCTGGCGATCAATCAGAACCGTACGCCTCAGGGCGGGCCGTCAACATGTACATGGCGAACCAACAACTGCGGTCCAAACGATGAGCCATTTAGCTGGCACATCGGTGGTTGCCAGGCTGTTCTCGCTGACGGTTCAGTGCGTTTCCTGAGCGAAAACATTGACTGGCGGATCCTGAAGTGGTTGGCCGCTTCACAGGACGGAAACGTTATCGGCGAATTCTAGTCATCACGGCTGGTCCGAATGACATGAGAGAATGTTACACAATGCGGGCCTGACAAACACAGATTTGTCAGGCCCGCATCTCTTTATAGTCTGAAAGGTAATTTGTTTATGTTGCGTTCGTTTCTGAGCCTGATTCTCATTGGTGCCACCTTCGGATGTGGTGGTGTAAGTGTTACTCCCACGGCTGCACGCGTTGCCGTCACTGGTAATGTGACACTCGCTGGAAAGCCATTGACCGACGTCGACCTGAATCTTCAGCCGACTGGAGATGGGCTTCCTGCCGTACTTAAAGTGAAAGACGGTAAGTTTGAAGCTGAACTGGTTCCCGGGAAGTACACATACTTTCTAACACAAACATCGGGGCCGGCTGGTGCGAAAGCGATTGCTAAAGTTCCGGCCAATTGCCAAATAGGGGCAGCGGACCGAGAGGTTGAATTCGCAGGACCGGGGCCGGTTGAATTCGCGTTTAAGTAAGCCACGGTTAATTGGTGTCACAAGATCCAAACGGCAGTGCTCAGGTACTTTTTCGAGAGTACGGAGGATTGCCGTTTCGCTTTTTACGGCGGTGAGGAATCCCATGTTGAATCCGGCCTGACAAGACTGGCGGCAATGACATGGACTTTGGCACCAGCGAAAAAATAACCTACCCACCAACTCATGGCGAGCGGTTGGCGTGAGCCGACCGGTATGCCGTTCTGCCGGCCGGTTCACACCGGGCCGCTCGCCAGGCAGGTATCTTATTTCTTTGCCGCTGCCTTAGCCAGCGGCCTGACGTTGGCGTCACATCTGACACCATTGTTGATTTTTACTGCGGCGAGAAATCACAACCCGAAACGTCAGTGAGGGATTTCTCTGCAAGGCACCGATCCCTCGCTTACGCGTCCGGTTGTGATGGACTCGTGCAGTTTTGCATGTTTCAATCCTTTCGTGTCGCCTAAGACGCAACTTCAAAACTGCCGCTGCGTGGTAGGATGACTTTCAGTCAAGCCACCATCGACCTCAGATGGAAGCATTCCGATAAGCATCCGGGATCCGCTGCAGATCGGCGTCGGGAAAGATGAACGAACCATCCAGCAGTTTTGTGTCGTGGTTGACGAGATCTGGATAGCGGACTCCCGGGACGACTCTCACAGCAAAGATTTTCTGCACAGCGTCTTCGAATTTGACGAAGCCAAGGATCTGTCCGGTCTCGAGGTGAATCGCCCAGACTCTGCAGGTGCGATCCTGTTTTCGCTCGGTGATCGGGATGCCATTGAAGATGGCCGATTCGCGAACCTGCGACAATCCTACAAACGCGACCGGGCCGCAGAAAATCGAGGCCGCGAGCAAAGAATACTCAAACCACGTCAGGGCTTGTTATCAGTCGCAATGCGGCGGACAGTGTCGAGGTAACTCATTTCAGGATCACCCACATCACCGGCCGCTTGCTGTTCCGGAATGATGGAACGATGGCGATCGCCAATGGAGACTTTATCAACTTTGCGCAGGCGAATTCAGGGCTGAGGTTTACGCCCGCAGTCAACTCCCTTGTGACCGGACACTTTACTGTTCAGGCTTCGGTCAACTGGAATCGGGGAACGGTCGTGATAGTCTGAGCGGTGGCTCCGGACTGGTATATTTTAAACGGCGGAGATGGCGAAGATATTCTGATCGCCGGATCGACGACCAGTGACAACAGTCTCAGCGATCTCAACACGCTTCGCGCAGAGTGGATTTCTGCCGACACATCTGCTGTTCGCATTGCCAATCTGCAAGCGGGAGTCGGAAGTCCGACTGTTTCCCTGAAGACGACCGTCAACGTGCTGAATGACGCTGGTGAGGATGATGTGTTGACAAGGGGGAGGAAACTCTGACTGGTTCTTCCGAGCCCTTGACTATGTCATCACCGATCTCGTGACCGGGGAGTTGATCGACGTGCTTTAGCCGTTGAGCCGCCTCCACCAAATTAGCCGCCTGCGCCGAAGAACAGTAGCCTGCCGCTGGTCTTCCCGTGGCAGGACGATAAGCTCTCGCGGGAATGTGATTTTTGAACGTAATCTGACCTGTTGCGAAGAGCATAACGTTCCCGCGACAGGTTGGCTCCGCGATTGTGAGATTGACCGGCAGGGTATTGTTTTATGGCAGAGGCGGCTTCGAACTCGACAGGCACGACAGCCGCTCACGACTTATTGGACTCGCACGCGCCGGAGTCGCGAGATCATGGGTGTCTTCCCAACTGGGGAACCGGCGACCTTCCTGAACCGCTGCCGTTCACGGTTCGCAATATCTTTCGGACAATCGGTCCCGGAGCGATTCTGCTGGCCGGGTCGATTGGTGGCGGCGAATGGATCGTCGGGCCGTTGACAACGGTGCGGTATGGGACGGAGATCCTGTGGGTTGCAACGGCAGGAATCTTTCTGCAGATGATCTTCAATCTGGAGGCCGTGCGGTACACGTTGTACTCCGGCGAGCCAGTCCTCACGGGGATTATGCGACTGAATCCCGGCTCAAGATTCTGGGGCGCGTTTTATATTCTGATCGGCATTATCCAACTGGCCACTCCGGCGCTGGCTCTGGGGTGCGCGAATGTTTTGTTTACCGCCTATTCCAATCGCATGCCCAACTCCAACGGCAGCGATGGCAACACCGTGATGTGGATTGCTTATGGAGTGCTGGCACTCACAATTATCCTGCTGCTGTCAGGCAAGTCGATTGAACGAGTGCTTGAGAAGCTCTCCTGGGCGATGATCGTCTTTATTTTTGTCTTCCTGTCCGTGGTCAATGTGCTGTTTGTACCTCAGGAGATCTGGATTCGAACGGCCAAAGGTTTTCTCACGCCCGGACAACTGCCACCGAATATGGACTGGGCTTTGTTAGGAGTCTTCGCCGCGACGGCCGGCTCAGGCGGACTTGGCAATCTTGCCATCTCAAATTGGTGCCGCGACAAAGGGTTTGGTATGGCCGCCTGGACAGGATCCATCGGCGGAGTCCTCGCGGATGGTCATACGGAAGTGTCGGCGATTGGGAGAGTTTTCCGGCCGACAACAGACAACCTTCGTCGCTGGGGCACGTGGTGGAAATACACGTTGCTGGATCAGTCCGTTTTGTGGGCCATGGGCTGCTTCGTCGGGATGTTTCTCAACGTGAATCTGGCGTTGGCGATTGTTCCGGCCGACAACAATCTGACTGACAGTACGGCCGGTGCGTTTCAGGCTCGGTTTATGGCCGAGCAGCTTTGGCATGGTTTCTGGGCGTTGACGCTGATCAATGGGTTCTGGATTCTGTTTTCAACGCAGCTTGGAAATACAGACTGTTTGACTCGCGTCGTCTTTGATGCACTCTGGGCAGGCTGGCCAAAGCTGCGGCGATTTTCTTCGAAAGTCATCTACGCGGCGCTGTTGTCGATCTTTGTGGCGTGGGGAGTTGTGGCGTTGGCGATCGGCGACAGCGTCGTGAGTCTGTTCAGGATTCTGGGGTTGGTGGCGACGCCAATCCTGGCGATCGGGGCGTTTCAGATTTTTCGAGTCAACATGCGGTTTCTCCCGGCGGAAATTCGCCCCCCGATCTGGCGACGGGGCTGCCTGCTGCTTTGCGGAGTGATTTACGCAGTTCTGGCTGCGGTTTGTATCCCGATGCAGGTCATGAGCATGCTTGGCTACAAGTGAATATATATTCACCACAAGTGTCCCAGCCCCGACAAAACGCGTTTCTGGAACACTTGTCGACTCGGATAATTCTGTTCGCAGTGTCAAATTCGGTCTAGAATCAGGCGTGCCATTGATCGCGATCCATCCGCGATCGATTGTCACGATCGAATTGCGGCAACCAGGTTTGACCCAACATGATGTTTTGGACACGAGAACCATGAAAACCTCTTTTCGATGTCCATCCTGCAAGTTTGAATTCCGTGCGGACGAAAAGTATTTCGGTCGTCGAGTTCGCTGTCCGAATCCGGAATGCATGTGGCCGATTACGCTGAACCTCGACGTCACGATTGGCGGCGACGTGAAGTCTGTACCGAAGCCGAAGCCCGCCAATGAGGACCAGCCGGCACAGAAAAATTCTGAAGTTGTGCGACGTGCTGCTCCGGTGGAAGCGAAAAAGAAAGTGGCCGTTCCGGTCGTTTCAGAAACGTCCTCG
>JBIIIF010000283.1:0-8558 GCA_044235005.1 Planctomycetaceae bacterium
GGTACGACTGACCTTCATCAAGCAATTGAGCATGAGCCAGCTCTGCTTCTTTCATAGACAGGTAGTCTGCGTCCGTCGAAGGATTTTCCTGATAAGGGAACTCAGCTCCGTCCGCAGCGGCAAAGTAGTTTGCCAATACTCTCGCCTCTTCCTCGCTCATGTTAAATCGCGGCATTCGCAGAACTGTCGTATGGCGAATCTTACCCGGCTCCAGAAGGAACTGATAAAGCCATGAGGTCTGAACCTTGCCACCTTCCTGATACAACGGAGGAGGGGAAGCTTGCCATGCGAGAGAGCGATTGCCACCGGTCTTGGTTTCCATCAGATTCTCAACCAGCCACTCAGCGAACGCACCACCACGTCCATTCTCATACTTAACAAGCTGAGAATGCGGTACAGTGATACGTTCCCCGGGCAGAAGTCGCTTCATGTCCTCACCGGTTCCGAACTCTGCGGTCTCCCACAAATCGAAACCATGCTCCTGATCCTCCGGATCGTCTTCCGGATCCGGTCTGACCGCAACCATGGCCTTCACGGTCGCCAAATGCATCGCGATCTTCTCTTCGTCAATTACGAAGTCCTGCATTTCACCAGTAAGCGCCTTAGTCACCGGGCGATTCTTCAACAGCATTTCCAAAGCGACTTCATAGTCGGACGGTTTCACTTCCGACGATGTGAGGCCTTCCAGATCAACGCCATACGTGACCTTCGGCAAATCAAGAATATGACAGCCAGTACAGTTGTACTTGGCCAGCAGGAACTCACCTTCAATACGATTCTTGCTTCGCTCATCCGGAGTGTACACGTACTCTTCAGCCGGTGGGTCAGCGACCATCCCAAGCACGAAAGTCGCGATCGCTTCAATCTCATCTTCTTTGAGCGGGAACTTTGGCATTCTCAGCCGCTCGTCATAACCCTTTGTTTCAGTCTTCTCATAGTCATAGCTTCGAGGAGCACGTAACTTCTGCCATGCAAACCCAGCACGTCCATGACGTTGAATGCTGTTGTAGAAGAATGCAGCCGACATCTCGCTGCCTTCTTGCTCTTCAGTGAATACGCCCGCGGCCGCACCGCCCGCCGCTGCTTTTTCACTTGCGATCTTCACACGCTCGCCTGTCGACTTGAACTCAGAGCCAGCAGGTTCTCCGTGGTGATGCAAAAACTCCTCAATGTGTTCAAAACCCAGTTTACTGGTGTCCTTGCGACCCCAATCCTGCAGAGCTACCCCAATTGGTCTGGCCAATTCGTAACCCGGCATATCGTGACACGCATAACAACCGTAACGAGCAATCGTCTTACGACCAACATACTCAAGCTTCTTTTGACGCCAAACACCCGGATCGGAAACAGCCGCACCATCCTCAGACGCCAGAGCCTGCTCGTCACCAACAACATCCTCCAACTTCTGAGGGAAGGCGCCTGACTCAATAATGCCGCGGGCAGCCGCTTTGCTGAATCGAGACTTTTCAAGGTACAAGCTGACAAGGTTATCCAGCTCGGTCCCGTCAACTTCAGGAACCGGGAACTGTTCCGACTTACCCTGGCTCAGCAAGAAAGCCGTAATGTCGGCCGCAGGATCAATAACGGTGGTCCCATCGACATCCGTGTATTTGTCAAGATACAGATTTGGCATCCGAGTCCGCTTGTGATGCCGTTCAGGTTCTCGAATCCACGTGTAGAGCCAGTCGCTGAAGTTATCGTCGTCAGCGTTGCGAAGAACCTTCTTGTGAATATCAGAAATGTTCGGGCCAAAGTCGGCTTTGCTTCCCGGCACCGCTCCATGTTCATGACATGCAAGACAGCCACGCTCAGAGAACAAACGCTTTCCGCGTTCGGCATCTGCCACATAATCGTCGTCTGGCGACAGCAGATCAATCGGCTGAGAAGTCCCGATCAGGACAGCTGCAACACCAGCCAACTCGGCCGCCTCGAACTTGGCCGTATGGGCGGCGTCTACTTCGCTGAGATGATCAGCCAACCCAAAGAACTTGGGCATCTTCGTTGTTGGACGGAACCGCTGCGGGTCCTCAGTCCAGTACTGGATAAACGCATCGGTGGTCTTCGCCGCAACATGTCGCAAGCTTGGCCCCACCTTTCGCATCTTGCCAGCCACCTGAGTTGGGTCTGCAGCGATCCGCGCTGCTTCCTCAGCCGTTTGCGGCTCCAGACGCAAATCAGGACCAATCGCTACGCCAACGTCATAGCCATGCATTTCATGACAGCCGTAACAGCCATACTCCTGAATCAGCTCATAACCCTTTACAACCTTAGGAGCTGATGCACCAAACTTTGGATTCACGCCAAGCTCGGTAACCGAATGATGACACTTGATACATGTCGACTCGGCGAACCGAGACGGCTGCATCGGGTACTCCCAGAAGTGGTTCGGATGGAATCCGTACTCACCATGCCACTCATGAGCAATGTGGGGATCATTCGGCGTATGCTCTGCATTCCCAAAGCTTGTGCCAGAACCCTGCCCGTCATGACATATGGTGCAGCCAAACTTGGCAACAGGATGAGGGCTCGATGCCGTGCAGAACAATTCTGTTTTTGGATGAGTCGAAAACGGCTGAGGGAACTTGTTCTCCTTCACCCAGTCCTCAACGGAGGCCGTCGAAGGATGGCCAGCCGGGAATGCTGCCCCTCCTGATGAGGTCGTCTTGTCGATATTTTGATGACACGAACGGCAACGATCGAAACGAGCGATCTCGGCCATTCCCAACGTCTGCGACAGGCGAGGCATCCAGTCCTGAACAATACGCAAATGAGAGTTGAACCCATCAATGATCGGCAACTCCATCATCGCACGCTTCCAACTGGAAACCAGATTGGAAGGCTCGATATTCTCAACGGAAGCTCGCACTCGCTCAGCCTCAAAATTCAACTTTTCTCGGGCGGCGACGAGCTCATCATACTCCGACGTCAGAGCCTTCACTTCGGCGTTCTTCGCAGCCAGCAATTCTCTCGCGGCGTCAAGCTCAACCCTGGTTGCATCACATTCATCCTGCTTGGAGCGAAACGCATCAAACCGCGCCTGAGACAACTCGGCCGGCAGAGCATCTCTGACCGCAAGATCATACTGAGCACGTGCCTGGTCACGGATCGAATTCTTGAACTTCAGCCCAATCTCCAACGCATCGACACTACGCTGAAGAGTGTCCTGCTCCTTAAAAACCGGAGCTCGATCAATCTTGATCTGGTTCAACTTCTCTTCCGCGGCCTTAACCAGCGCATCCATCTCAACGCGCTGCCTGCGGAATTCCGGAGACTCGATCCTCGAGAGATCTGCTTTACGCACTGTGGCGTCAAGCTTAAAATTCGTGCGTTGATAACCCTTCCACTCGTCAGCCTGATCAGCCCGCATCATCAGGATTACGGACAGAAGCAGAATCACGGAGCTGGCGGCGAACACGCCGTTCAGAGTTTTTTGATTCCAGAGGAAATTGTCAGTTGCTGGCATGAGACTTTGGCTGGGCCTTCCGCCCGTCCTCAGTGGATTTCAGAAACCGGAAACCTGAATGCGGCACGCGCCGGCATTAGATATTGAAGAAAAACTCAGGGATACCGACGATATACTTCAAGGCAAATGCCCAGCGAAGCAACATCTTGATCGGAAGGATCGCCATCCAGAGAATGAGGTTCGAGAACACAAGGAACCGAAGCACACCCATCCGGACGAAATACTTTCTCAGCACTGTCAGTCCAAGAACCGGCGGCAGAGCTGCGAAATAAACAATGGTCAAAATAATTCCTGGAGATTCACGGAGAAGAATATCACCAACACCAGATCCCTTCGGAATCCCTAACCCCAGTCCGTTCCAGAAGAACTCACTGAGATTCACATTGTTAGCCGCTTCAACTTTATGCACATCCCAATACTCATAAATTCCGAAGAAGTTCCAGTTCGGGCCTCGCAGAAACGTTCCCAAAACAATCAAAGCGACCCAAAGGGGCATAAACCCAAAGAGAAACGTGGTGATTGCAAATGAACGTTCTTTGAAGCTGTAGTAACCATTGCCAGCCTTATTGAAGTCGATATACGGCACTGCAATCAAACCGCCAAGTATGATGCTCGGCAGCACCACACCCGCCAACCACGGGTCAAAGTAAACCAGCATCTCCTGAAGCCCGAGGAAGTACCACGGAGCCTTCGATGGGTTTGGCGTCTTCATTGAAGACGCAGGTTCTTCAAGCGGAGCCTGAAGAGCGATCCCCCAGAACACCAAGACAGCAGTCAACACAACCATGCAGATCAGTTCGGTGTAAACAAGATCCGGCCACACCAGGACTTTCTCGTTGTCTTCCTGCTCGAACAATGGTCTCCCCTCAGCAATACGACGGTCGTTGTCCACTGCTCTTCTGAAGTAGATCCAGGTGAAGAACGCAACGATGAACAACATCGCAACAATCGGAACATTGTCCGGCTTTCCAACGATCTGGCGGAAGTCATAGTCAGTCAAACTGAGCGTCATGAAAAGCAACGACAAGTTTAACAGAACCCAGGCGACCGTTGGCCGAGTCCACCACTCCCGAAACTGAATCATAGCCCAGAGACCAACGATCGTCAGGAAGAAGTACAGTACCGGATTCGAAAAATACGCGTCGAAGAAGTCCTTGAATGCCGAAGGCATCGAGAACATAAACCCTTCCACGGGGTACGTGAAATGATAGAACGATAACATCATCAGAATGGAGGTGTACACCGCCCAGACCGAAGCCTTCGGCATACCACTCCGATACTCCCCATCAACCTTAAAACTGCGGATCGTCCACAGCAGGTTCATCAGGAATATCACAAGGTAAAACCAACCAAGACCGACCAATACGCTCGGTGTGAGATCGGGATGAGGATTCAGCATTGACAAAGCCCGGAAAAAATACGCCAGATCCGGAAGAATCAGAAGGAACACCAGAGAGCAAACCAACCTCGGTCACAGAGGCTGGCTGATCCCACCGTCTTTTCGCACACGCCAGAAGTGAATCGCAATCAGACCACTCACAACCAGCGGAATCGCAACGCAGTGCAGAATGTAGAAACGATTCAGAGTTGCCTCACCCACGAAACGACCACCGAGCAGCAGGAACTTCGCGTCAGATGCGTTCGTAATCAACTCATAACCACTGGTATTGAACAACTGAAAGCCCGGACCCTCGGTTCCCAGACCCGGAGTGGCCTTCGCCATATTAGATCCGACAGTAATAGCCCAGATCGCCAACTGATCCCAAGGCAACAAATAACCTGTGAATGACAGCAGCAACGTCAACACCAGCAACAGCACACCAATCACCCAGTTAAATTCCCGTGGCGGCTTATAGCTCCCCGTCAGGAATACACGGTACATATGTAACCACACCGTGATGACCATTGCATGAGCACCCCAACGGTGAATCTCTCGCATGATACCCAGCGTTTGTACGTCGCGTAATGCCTGAATGTCGTAGAACGCCCACTCCAAAGTTGGGCGGTAGTAAAACATCAGCAACACTCCGGTAATCGTCTCCACAAGAAACAGGAAGAACGTAATCCCGCCCATACACCATGTGTACGACAGCGCGATCCCCTGCTGCTTGATAGATACCGGGTGCAAGTGAAGAAAGAAGTTTGTCAGCATCACAACGACACGATTTCGACGATCGGTCGGCGCAGGATGCCGAAAAACACTCTTCCAGATCTGTGAGTTACGAATGTAATCGCCTACAGACACCTTCAGACCCTCAGACGAAGCCGCATCATGAACCCGCGGCAGCCAAATAAAAAATCAGCGACAAGACGCCTTTGCAAGCCACAACCATCAAACGAACTAAGTCATACCCACAAAGCACGATGGATTCGACCACTGCCCAAGTTCCTTCTGGAACTTAACACTCTTATCAACCTCAAGCATCCCATCTTCAGCAAGCCGAATGCCCACACGCTCCAATGGTCGAGGAGCCGGACCTTCGAAGTTGACACCGTTCTTATAGAACCCAGAACCGTGGCAAGGACACTTGAATTTCTGCTCGCCCTCGAGCCAGTTTGGAGTGCAACCCAGGTGGGTACAGACTGTGCTCAACGCGTAAATCATCTGAGCACCATCAACCTCTCCATTCACAACCCAGATATTAAACTGAGCCTGCCACTTCGTGGAAACGGTGCCCGGTGCGTAATCGTTCGGAGGACCAATCTTGAATTTCGTCGGAGGCTCAACAAGCACATTCGGCATCATGAACCGAGCAACCCCGAGACTAAACGCCCCGAACGCAGTCGTGAAAGATGACCACGCAATAAACACAGGCGACAACACAAACGCTATGATCGCCCCAACAACACTTCGACGCTCCACCTGAACCGCAGGTGCCTTCGCGGCAGCAGCAGGCGACTTCGCCGCAAGCGGCTTTTCAGGAAGCACAACCTTTGGAGGAACCGGCAACCCTTCAGCAACAGACCGAGCCGCCTTGATCATCTCTGCGGCCGACATTCCAACAGGAGCCGCAGCAGCCTTCACTTCAGCCGCAGGCTTAGCCGCCGCCGCAGGTGCAGCACCCGCTGCCGCCGGAGCACCGCCAGCCTTCGCACGAATCGCCGCCATAATATCAGCAGGGCTCTTCGGAGCACCCGCGGCAGGCTCTGATGGAGCCGCCGCTGCTGGCTTCTTGATGGCCGCTAAAATATCAGCTGTACCTGCCGGCTTTGCAGCAGCACGAGCCGCAGCGAGAATATCGCCTGTCCCCTTCGGAGCCGCAGGCTTAGCTTCCGCGACCGGCGCTTCAGCCGCCGGTGCCTCGCTTGAAGGAGCCGGAGCCGCCGGCTTATCTGCCGCAGCCGCTTCGGCGTTCTTCGCACGAATCTTTGCCAGGATGTCGTTCGTTGAAGGCTTTGGATCTGTCATTCAACCCTGCCAGCCGTCGGAAAGGATACGGTGAAAGCCATGTTCTCGAATGGAACATGGACACAACTTCTAGAACCAACGAAGTTTAGTGCCAGCCCAGAACAGGGCATCTTCTGGATTCTGTCTGTCCTCTTTCGGACTGGCAAGGCGGCCAAAAGTACACGAGTTTCTTTTCTCGAAGGCAGGAAGGCCCAAAAGCGTTTTCCGTAGACCGGGAAGGCAAGAATCGAACCAACTTCACTCAAGTTCGAGACTCTGAACGTTCTCGGATATCTGAACCGTCTGGCCTGACCGAATGTTTCCCTTCGATGTGTCATGTCTTCCGCCTCCCAGTCTTCATAGGTCGAAAATTCCACTTTGGCGATTCGCTCCCTACAGTTTCTCGAAGTGCGGAGGACCTGTCTCCGTAACGGGATTGATCTGCTCTCAGCCTTCATTGTTCCATGTTCATGGCCGCGACACTCGCCGGAAGCCCAAGCCATCGAGAAGAGCAGGAATCGTTGCGCCTTCCCTCGGTGAGTATCAGTGTCGCCTCCGGGACAAGATGGTGTCAGGATGCTGCAATTCGCCTATTGAGACAGTTCGTGGGGCCGCTTTGTATCGACACGATTTCGCGGAGAAGATGTCAACAAAAAAACGCCCCCGCAGTTTCCCGTGGAGGCGTTTGGCTCGGAATCAATTGATTCGAACGTGATTAATCCCAACTCAGCGAACCAGCGCTCTGGTATTCGGTGACCCGTGTTTCGAAGAAGTTCTTTTCCTTCGACAAGTCGATCGTTTCGCTCATCCAGGGGAACGGATTCGGTGAGCCGTACTGGGTCGGCAGACCAATGCGTTCCAGGCGGCGGTCAGCGATGTGCTGAACGTAATCCCGGAATGATTCGGCGTTCAGACCGAGCACTCCGCGTGGCAGACAGCCTTCAGCGTACTCAATTTCCAGTTCTACAGCGGCGCGAATCCGCTGAATCATTTCGTCCTGGAACTGTGCCGTCCAGATGTCCGGGTTTTCCGCTTTGATCCCATTGATGAGGTCAACGCCAAAGTTCATGTGAACGGTTTCGTCACGCAGAATGTACTGGAACTGCTCGCCAATTCCCTTCATCAGGTTACGGCGATGGAACGACAGCACCATCACGAATCCGCTGTAAAAGAAGATCCCTTCCATGATCACGTAGTAACCAATCAGATTCTTCAGGAACATCTGGCGACCTTCCGGAGTATCCGTGGTGAATCCATCGTTCAGCACTTCAGCCGTAAGTTCCATTTCGAAAGCGTCTTTCTTCGCGATGGCCGGGATTTCCCGGTACATATTGAAGATTTCGCCTTCGTTCAGGCCAAGACTTTCGACAACATACAGGAATGTATGGGAGTGGACAGCTTCTTCGAATGCCTGACGCAGCAGATACTGACGACATTCTGCGTTGGTGACGTGCTTGAAAATGGCCAGGACCAGGTTGTTGCCAACCAGAGATTCGGCTGTCGAGAAGAAGCCCAGGTTTCGCTTGATCACCAGTCGCTCGTCATCGGTCAGACGATCAGAACGCCATACTTCCACGTCCTGGTTCATCGGAACTTCGGTGGGCATCCAATGATTAGCACAGCCGTTGTTGTAATGTTCCCAGGCCCAGTGATATTTAATTGGCATGAGCTGATTGACATCGACCTGAGCATTGTTGATCAGCCGCT
>JBIIIF010000064.1:0-28348 GCA_044235005.1 Planctomycetaceae bacterium
GAAGGAGTGAAGGGGTTTTTCGAAAAGCATTGTCTCGCATGCCACGACCAGCAGTCTAAGAAAGGTGGATTGGATCTCACGCCACAGTCCGTCAATCTCTCCGACGTACCTACGTTTCTTCGATGGGTGCGCCTGCACGATCGGGTGCAGTCGGGCGAAATGCCGCCGAAGGATTCCGAACGACCAAAGGCGGAAGAAATTCAGCCAGTCATCGAATGGCTGAGTGCCTCGCTCAATGCTGAAGAGAATCAGCGGCGCGAGAAAAATGGTCGCAGTGTGGTGCGGCGTATGAATCGCACCGAGTTTGAAAACACGCTGCGTGATTTGCTGGATGTGCCATGGGTTGAAGTACGGGACATGTTGCCAGACGACGGACGAGCAGGCGGCTACACAAAAACAGCGGCCGCTCTGGATGTCTCGCCGGTCATGCTCGCGAAATACGCGGAAGCCATCGACAAAGCGCTCGCGGCCGCTGTTGCAAAATGGTCTGTACCACCGGAGGTCGAGCGTCTGACACTTCATGCAAACCAGCAGTATGACTTCAAAGTCCTCATGAGCGGCGGTGACGCCGTGATGCTGACGCCCGAGATGAAGTACGACGATTCGCGTTTTCCGATGCCGTCCGCCACGAACGCGGATGGGGATTATCCCGAAAAAAATTGGTCATTTGGGGGCAAATACAAGGATCTCGGGGAAGCCGAAAGAGACGGTGTTTTCAAAGACGGCTGCACCGTCGGCATGACGCGGACCTTTGGTGAGTCGTTCGGTGGGCGTTTCAACTTTGCTCCAGTGCATCCGGGTCGATATCAAATCGGCGTTTCCGCGTGGTCTTATTGGTGGGATAAAGGCGAAGTGAAGCCGTCGCCTCGGTCAGGTTCTGTCGGTGTCTACTGCGGCAGCCGACTACTCGGTTTTGTCGATGCCCCCAGCATGAAGCCAACGTACACGGAACTGCACGTCGATATTTCACCGACCGAAGAAAACCATCTTCGTGCCGCCGGAACATCTTTTCTGGATGCACACGTTTACTTCTCTCAGGGTCAGATCAAAGCCTATTCCGGCGCGGGAGTGGCCATCGATAAGCTGACTGTGGTCGGTCCGCTTTACGACGAGTGGCCGCCGACAAGTCATCGTCGTTTGTTTGGCTCGTTGCCAATCGTGCCCTTTGCGAAGCTTTCACCAAATGTTCCAAGACCTGCTCGACCAACAGCGTTTCGACAGGCACGCGGAGCTATCAATGGCCCGGGCCGACTGGTTCCGGGGACGACGATCTCCGACGATCCGCCGGGAGATGCTCGACGATTGCTGTCAGTGTTCCTGCCGCGAGCCTTCCGTCGACCGGTCTCTGATGCAGAGATCCAGCGTTACGCAGCAATTGTCGATGCACGCATTCACGAAGGAGCCTCCTTCGAAGACTCGATGCTGGAAGCTTATCGCACCGCCTTGCTGAGCCCTGACTACCTGTTCCTCAATGAGCCAACAAGGACTCTGGATGGTTACGCCATTGCAACTCGCCTCTCATACGTCTTGTGGAATTCCTGTCCGGACGACGCATTGTTCGCAGCAGCAAAGGCCGGCACGCTGACGGATCCCCAAAGCCTGCGGTCCGAAACTGATCGGATGCTTGGTGATCCGAAAGCCGAGCGGTTCTTTCAGGATTTTCCCGATCAATGGCTCGATCTGCGTGATTTCGATCTGACAAGTCCCGACAAGCAGCTCTACCCTGAATTCCAGCCGTACCTTGAAGACGCAATGCGTCGGGAACCCCGTGAGTTCTTTAAGTTCGCGATTCACAACGGGCTGCCGATGTCACATCTGTTTTCAACCTCCATCAATATCGTGAACCAGCGACTTGCTGAACACTATGGAATCGCCAGCGTGGAAGGAACACGATTCCGCCGCGTCGACGTCGACCAGTCCAGCAATACTCGCGGTGGGTTTCTGACGATGGCGGCGGTTTGTAAAGTCACCGCCAATGGCTCAACAACAAGTCCCGTGAAACGCGGTGCGTGGGTCATGAAGAAGATTCTGGGGCAGCCGCCGCAAGCTCCGCCGCCGGACATTCCGGCCATTGAACCTGATGTGAAAGGAACCACGACCATCCGTGAGCAGCTTGCAAAACACCGCGAAGACACCGCCTGCGCAGGTTGTCACGCGAAATTTGATCCACCAGGCTTTGCTCTGGAAAGCTATGATGTGATCGGCGGCTGGCGGGATTTCTATCGAGCAACCGAGGGAGCGAAGGCTCCGGACTTCAAACGGATCTTTCGCTCCTATCTGACTCCGGAAGAGGAGTTCAGGAATCATGTAAGCTTCCGCGACGGCCAACCGGTCGACTCAAGTGGTGAACTTGTTGACGGGCGCAAGTTTGCAGCTCTTCGCGAATACCAGGCGTTACTCAACAGTGAATTGCCCGCAATCTCACGGAATCTCGCCAACCAGTTTGTTGTGTACTCAACAGGGGCTCCGGTCAGCTTCACCGATCGTCCTGCGGTCGAAGAAATCCTGAAAAGGGCTGGTGGCACAAACGCAAATGTCAGAGAACTGCTGCATCAGGTTATTCAGAGTCCATTATTCATGAATAAGTGACGTTTGGTGATGGGAATGATGTGATTGATGGGAATGATGAATGCTACAGAAGTGGCGTTCAAAACAAGACCACTCTCATGACTCCTGTCATTCCCATAATTCCCATGAACCCGCTTCTTTTCCGCCACGTCCCCGACTCAAGCCAAAACTCCCAATAAGGCCCCACCCATGCCGCTCTCCCGCCGAAAATTGCTCCGAGGTGCAGGCGTCGTCATGTCCCTGCCAATGCTCGATGCAATGGGTCCCGCTTTTCAACGCAACGCCGCCGCTGCCGAGGTTTCATCCAATCCGCCTCGTCGGATGATCGCCATCCAGACGAACATGGGCATCCTGTCACAGCACTTTTTTCCGACAGCAACCGGAGTCGATTTTGAACTCACCGCATATCTCGACCATTTGAAAGACTTCAAGTCGAGGATGACTGTGCTGAGCGGCGTCTCCCATCCTGAGGTCGATGGTGCGCATGAGGCGGAAAGATCATTCCTGTCGGCGGCTCCTCATCCGGGTGGAGCAGGTTTCCGAAACTCGATTTCACTTGACCAGTTCGCGGCCGAACAGATCGGCCCTGTCACACGGTTTTCTTCGTTCGTGCTGGATGTGAATGCTGAGAGCACTCAGGGGATGTCCTTCTCCCGAAGCGGCGTTAAGGTTCCCACCGAGAAAAGCCCTGCTGCGCTCTATGTGAAAATGTTTCTGCAGGGAAAGCCAACAGAAGTCGAAGCCCGCGTAGCGGATCTTGGACGAGGACGAAGTTCGCTCGATTTCGTTTCTGAAGACGCCAGAAGACTCGCCAAAAGCGTTGGAGCCGCCGATCGCGCGAGGCTCGATCAATACTACTCTGCCGTGCGCGATCTTGAACGACAACTGGAACTGGGCCAGGAATGGGAGCGTAAGCCGAAACCGATTCCCTCAGAGCCAGCACCGACTGACATCACCGAGAACAAAAAACTGATCGACAAAATTCGCCTGATGTTGGCCGTCGCACGCCTGGGATTTGAATCCGACAGCACACGAGTTGTCAGCTTGTTCGTCAATACGTTCAGCATCGTCGCTGACCTGCCCGGAGTGAAGGACGAAACGCACAGCATTACACACCACGGCGGCCGCCAGGAGGCTCTCGATCAACTCTTCATCATCGAAAACGCCCAGTTCAAAGTTCTCTCGGAATTCCTGACCGGTCTCTCCGCGATTCAGGAAGGCGGCGAGCCATTACTGGACCGCACGATGGTTCTTTATGGAGCCCCGATGGGCAACGCCGCAAGTCATGACAACCGGAATCTTCCGATTGTGCTGCTTGGCGGCGGTTTCAAACACGCGGGGCACCTCGCGTTCGACAACAAGAAGAATTATCCCCTGCCGAATCTTTACCTCAGCATGCTCCAACGCCTGGGACTCCCCGTCGACCGGTTCGCCTCCAGTACCGGCACCATGCGTGGACTTGACTTTGCTTGAGACGAAACATTTCGACTGGCTGGAATGCAGGCAGGAGAATTGCCTGCGGGACAACACGTCGGTGCGTGCCTTTATCACGTGATGATTCCGCTGTGGAATGCGCTGAACCAACGACAAACTCATCTGAACCCTAAGTGACCAAGAGCAGAATCTTGCCACCGTAGCAAACGGATCTCAACGACTGTAGACTTTTCGTCCCCTGCCGGGCAGAGTCGAACTACGTCATCCCTATTCTGCCGGACGTCCCTCCCAAGATCAGAAGAAGCGTCATTATGAATCGTGTTGTGCCTGTGTTGAGTCATATTGGCCGATGGCATGGCCTGGTGATCGCAATCGTGCTTGCGTTTTATCCGTCATCTCTCGCAGCGAAAGATAGAACCGATGTTACTGCGGTTGTGACTGCTGCCGTCAAGGACAACAAGCTTTCCATCCAGGCCAGTAACGAACGCTTAGGCGATACGGCTCCAGGCATTCCGAAAAAGCTGACGGTTGAGTACAAAATTGGCGACGAAAAACTGACGGCGGAGACGAACGAAAATGGCACGATCGACATCGCCGCACCGGCCGATAAAAAACTTGCGATCATAAAGGCAGTGTATGGCCCGGCGGACGGTTCGAAGCCCGTCAGTCTGGAAAACGCCGCTGAAGTTCTGGATACACTCCCGGGCTTTACGATCGAACATATGCTGACTGCAGATGCGGACAAGAACGGATCATGGATTTGCATGGCCATAGATCCCAAGGGCCGGTTGTTGCTGGGCGGTCAGGCCAAACAACCCATCACACGCGTCACGATTGAGAACGGCAAGGTTGCCAAGCAGGAGATCCTGAACATCCCCGTGAGTGAAACCATGGGCATGTTGTTTATTGGCGATGCACTTTATATCAGCGGCAGCGGGAGTCGAGGATTCGCGTTGTATCGTTGTCGCGACACAAAAGGCGATGAAAGTTACGACGACGTGGAATTCCTTCGCGAGTGGCAGGGAGGCGGCGGTGAACACGGATCGCACGGTCTGGTGCTTGGTCCGGACAAGATGCTCTACGCCGTATGTGGAAACTTCACTGCTGTTCCCAAAGATCTCGTCACCAGTTCACCGCATCGCAATTATGCGGATGATCTGGCATTGCCTCGAATGGAAGACGGCAACGGATTCGGTGCCGGTGCGAAGCCTCCGGGTGGCTACGTTGCTCGTATGGATCTCAATGGTCAAAACATCGAATTGTTTTCATCAGGTCAGCGCAATACCTATGACATTGGTTTCAATGTTGATGGCGAATTGTTCGGCTTCGACAGCGATATGGAATGGGACTGGGGAATGCCCTGGTATCGGCCGATCCATGTCTTTCATTCGGTCCGTGGTGGCGATAACGGCTTCCGCGAAGGCAGTGCCAAGTGGCCTGACTACTATGCCGACGGTTTGCCTCGAACAACAACGATTGGCATCGGTTGTCCGACCGGCGTTGTCTTTGGGACCGGTGCAAAGTTCCCTGTGAAATACCAGAAGGCGTTTTACGTTTGTGACTGGACCTATGGCCGATTGATCGCCGTTCATCTGACGCCGGACGGCGCTGGTTACACGGGGACATTCGAAAACTTCGTGGCCCCAAAATCTCTTAAAGGGAAAGGCGGCAAGATTCCGCTGAATTTGACCGACGCAGTAATCGGCGCTGACGGTTCGATGTACTTCACGATTGGCGGCCGTGGGACTCAGGCGAATCTGTTTCGAGTCACCTACACCGGTGATGAAGCAGCGGCACCTTTGTCAGAATCCGAACTGCAGAACAAAGCTGGCAGCGACGCGAGAGAACTTCGTCGCAAGCTGGAGTCCTTCAACGTTCAGCCGGATCCAGCGGCTGTGGAATTCGCATGGCCTCATCTGAAGAGCACTGACCGATACATCCGCTACGCGGCTCGCATGGCCATTGAACGCAATCCGGTTGAAGAATGGCGGGCAAAGGCGCTCGCGGAAAAACATCCGGATGCGGCCATGACAGCTCTTCTGGCGTTGGCTCGACTGGGTTCCGCGGAAGCCCAGTCAGCACTTCTGAAAGCGTTGATTGAATTGCCAGCCTCTGATCTGACAGAAGAACAGTTACTGAATAAGCTGCGAGTCATACAAGTTTCTATCTCGCGGCATGGTGTTCCTGCCTCTGACGTCGCAAAACAGGTTATCGACGCGATTTCGCCGCTTTATCCGGCAGGAAGCCAGTGGGTAAATCATGAACTCTGTCAGATCCTGATTGCTCTGAACGCTCCGAAGGCCGTGGATAAAACCGTTGCATTGCTGAAAGCCGCCACAACGCAGGAGGAGCAGGTCTTCTATGCCGTGAGTTTGCGTAACGTGAAAACAGGATGGACGCCTGAACTGCGCAGAACCTATTTGGCGTGGTGGAATCAGCCATATGCGACCGAACATCCCGCCTATGTGACTCAATGGTTTGAGGATGCCGGTATTCGATTCAACAATGGTGCCAGTTTCGCCAACTTTATGGCTCACGCGCATGAAGAAGTGAAGTTTACGATGACTCCGGAGGAGATCATTGCGATGGCGGACCTGTTGGCGGAATACGATAAGGTGCATCCGGCGAAACAGACTTATGTCCCGGGACCACCGCGTGAACTGGTCAAGGAATGGGTCACTGCTGATCTGCAGCCGCTGCTCGGAAAAGTCGGAAGCGGTCGTGATTTTGCACGGGGCAAAAAAATATTCAATGACGCTCAGTGTATCGCCTGCCATCGTTACGGTGATCAGGGCGGAGCCGTTGGTCCGGATTTGACTGCCGTCTCCACACGATTTAAACGTCAGGACATTCTGGAGTCATCGACGGAGCCCTCAAAGGTCCTCTCCGAGCAGTACATGAATACCGCCATTGAAACGACCGAGGGCAAAGTGATCGTTGGCCGCATCACGGAAGAAACAGACGACCATATCACGCTTCGCCCAAATCCACTGCAGCCGGAGACGGTGACGGTGAAGAAGTCCGAGATTGAATCGCGTCAGCTTTCCAAAACATCGCCGATGCCAACTGGTCTTCTCAACACGTTCACTGAAGACGAAATTCTGGATCTGATGGCATATCTCGAATCGTTTGGAGATCCAAAGCACCCGAATTTCAAACGATAACGCGTCAACGCTCAGCGAATGCCAACATGTTGGGCTGATCATCAGGGGCTGACTTGCGAGGGAACTCTTTCTTAAGGTCGCTGAAGAATCCGGCCTCAGTTTTCCTGCCGGTGTTCTCGATGGTGAAATCATGAACAATGGTGATTGGACGATTCCCGTCATGGTCGTGAGCGGAATCGCGGGGATCCTTGCATTAATTCTCGGAGTCTCGTTCTACCTCGATAAGAAGCGTAGACAGCAATGGCTGGAAGTCGCCTCGGCTCTCGGATTCGAATCACTGCCGATCTACCCCGGTGAGCTGGATGGCATTGTCGGAAGTTCCCAATTGATGAGCACCGGGCGACAAAGAGCGTGGACAAACATCTTCAAAAGACAGGTGGATTCTCTGGGTGTGATCCTCTGTGATTATCGTTACACCATTGGGTCAGGAAAAAACTCGACCACATGGCAGCAAACAGTGATTCTGTTTTGCTCACCATCAATCGATGCACCTCGATTCGAAATCAAGCCGGAAGGCTGGCTCCACAAGGTGGGTGAGCTGGTCGGATTTCAGGACATTGACTTTGTGGAGTCTCCCGAGTTCTCAAAGAAGTACCTGCTCACCGGGAACGATGAGATGGCGATTCGCGATTTTCTGCGGCCCGAGATTCTGCAGTTACTGGTCGGTTTAAAGAATCTCTGCCTTGAAGTACGTCCGGGGAGCCTGATGTTCTGGTTCGATCGGAAGAGAATCTCACCTGCCGAATTCAACGTGGCTTTAGAACAGGCCTTCAGCATCTACACTGCAATGACCCAACCTTCGTAAACAGGGCTTTGTAGCGGCAGGGCGCAAGCCCTCCGGTGAGTCTGCCGCATCAATTCACCGGACAGCTCGCGCTGTACCGCTTCATCACGGCATGAAGGGTTTCTCTGACATCCACTTCAACATCAGCTCAACGTTGTTCTTGTATTGAGCGTTGTCGGCGTTCTTGCCTCCCTCCAGATGCTTCGCGCCCACTTCGATTTTGTAGACGTCCTCTGACTCCGGAATGCCGGGATCACCGGTCCGCTTCTGCCAGTCGCGAAATGCAGTCCGCATTTTCTCCAGACGTGACTGATGTTCGGGTTGGTCAGCAAGATTGTGCAGCTCATACGGGTCGGTCTGAATATCGTATAGCTCTTCACGCGGGCGTGTCTCCGCCATGATCAGACTTTGCTCGGCGTTCAGTTGACCAGCCCCGTAGAGACGTCGCATGGCCTGCAGAACCGGCTTATTGTCCTTGTAGCGATTCGGCTGCAGATACGGTCGATTCGGGAATCCGTTGAAGATGTACTTCCAGCGAGTATCCCGGACGCTGCGCATCAGGTCGACCGTTTCATCGGCTCGATCTCGGGCCGCAAAGACGTACTCGCGAGGCTGATAATCGGCGGCAAGGATATCCTGCGAATGCATTGATGCAGGCCGTGTGATTCCGGCACACCCCATCGACGTCGCGCCGAGATCGATATGTTCCACCACATCGTCGCGAACAACGCCGGATGCGACTCCGGGACCGGCCACGATAAGCGGAACATGAGTTCCTCCGTCGTAGAGAAACTGCTTGTTGCGAACATGGCTGATGCCGTGATCCGTCATAAAGAAGATCACGGTATTGTCGAGTTCCCCGGCGTCTTTCAATCGCTGGATAACTCGGCCAACTTCCCAATCGGTGTAACGCACGGTGTCCAGATACTGAGCCCAATCTTCCCGGATGACAGGATCGTTCGGCAGATAAGGCGGCAGATGAACATCGTCTGCTGAAGTAACAGATCCAAGATCCTTCAGAGCTTTCGCGGTCCACTTCGAAGTATCAGCAACGTTGCGATACTTACCGCCATGCAACTGAACCTGCACAAAGAACGGCTTCTTCGCGTCTCGCGCGGCCCAGTGAGTGCTGTCGTAAGTGTCCCCTTCGTCCCACACGAAGTTGTAATCTGTCTTCGCAACCTTCACTGCTGGCGACGATTTCACATCGTCGTCGCTGCGTAAAAACGCCTCGACGGTCAGGTTGTTTGTGTGGTATCCGGCTTTGCGAAAAACGGCCGGTACGAGTTCAACGTCCGCCGGAAAATGAATCTCATGGCCCGGAACTCCGGACCGATGATTCTGAGCACCAATGCTGGTTTGGTACCGCCCGGTGATCAACGCTGATCGACAGATGCTGCAGATAGGAGCAGTCACAAAGGCACGCGAAAAGCGAGTGCCCCGGCTTGCGAGCTGGTCTACGTTCGGAGTCTGAATTGTCGTCTCGCCGTAACACGAGTAGTGTGCCGACATGTCTTCAACAATCATCCAGACAATATTGGGCCGCTGTTTTTCAGGGACCGGGGCTGCCTTTGCTTCCGATTCCCCCGGAGCCTGCAAGGCCTTTTTCTGTTTCTTTTGCTGACGGTTCTTTTTGCCGGGAGTCAATTCGCCGGATTTCGCGTTGTTCTTCTCGGCACCGTTTCGAGTAACGGCATCGACGTTATTGGCCGGCAGCTTTTCGGCCAGCTCTTTCTTTAAGCCTTCATGTTCGGGCAGGGCCGCCAGATTGGTCCATTCGTATTCATCGTTGGAATGATCGTACAGTTCTTCGCCGCCGTCCGCGTAACGAATAAATCTCCAGCGGTCGGTGCGCACTGCATGATTGTTCTGACCGAAAGTCGTGATGGCGACACCGGAGCCGGCCGCATTCGGATCTTTCAACAGACCGCGAATCGACTGGTCCTCGACATGCTTTGGAATCGGAATATCCGCCAGATCACACAACGTCGGATAGATCGTCATGAAGTCGACTGGACTCTTGCAAACTCCACCGGGCGTTGTCTTTCCGGGAGCCACCCAGATCAGCGGCGCGCGAGTCGCTTCTTCCCACAGTGCAAACTTTCGCCAGTGTTCCTTCTCGCCGAGATGCCAGCCATGGTCTCCCCACAGGCAGATGATGGTGTTGTCTTTGTACGAGGATTGTTCCAGAGCATCCAGAACTCGCCCCACCTGACCGTCGAGATAACTAATGGCGGCGAGATAGGCCTGCACGGCTTCTTTCCATCGGCCCGATTGCAGCACAGCCGCATGATCGCCGGCCGCTTTCGCCATTTTCAGCCCGGCTGAGGGAACATCCACGAGATCACCCTCTTTGGTCGGCGGCAGCTCAATCTGATCCAGCGGATGCATGTCGTAATACTTCTGCGGCAGATTCCACGGCATATGTGGCTTATGAAAACCCAGCGTCAGGAAGAACGGTTTGTCGTGGGATTTCGAGAGCTCCGAAATTCCGTAGTCGGCGATCTGAGTATCCGATACAGCGCTGTCATCGCCGTGGATGACGCCGAACGCGATACCTCCGATGCTGCGATCTTCAACTCTGGCACCACCAGCCCCTTTTTGTTCTTCACTTTTGGCCGCGGTCCATTGTTCCGGAAATCCCAGCCCGCCGTGCCACAGTTTTCCCATCCCCAGAGTGGCATAGCCGTGGTCTTTGAACTGCGTGACCAGGGACTGCTGAACATTGACAGCCTCGCTATACGGATTGTTGTTGTCGTAAACACCGGTCGTGCCCGGCCTCATTCCGGACAGCAGGGCAGTTCGCGACGGATTACACACGGGTGCCGCGCAGTGGGCGTTCGTAAAGGTCACTCCCATCCCGGCGAGTCGATCAAGATTGGGAGTTTTGGTTTGCCGATTTCTCCCAAGATGTCCCACCCAGTGGTTCAGGTCATCGACGGCGATAAACAGCACGTTGGCCCGAGCTTTCTCGTCGGCACAAATAGACGTTCGCGTTGAGACAAGCGAAAACAGGGCTAAAAACGTGATCAGAATTGAGAGGCGTGGGCAGTTCTTCATCAGCAGATCTCTTCCGGTGGTGGGGGCTGGATGGATGTGCTATCTTGACGGATTCACACGAAAAGGCCGCGATCAAAGATTGGCGGCATGTTTTTTTTAGCATACCTGATTCGCTATGGCCGGACGATCTGAGGCACGCCGTTTTGTGCTGCAAATGTTGTATCTTGTGGACCAGAATCCTGACGCCGACAAGAACCGGATTCAGATCGACCTGCGCAAAGAATTCACCGAGACTCCGCTCCGTGATTTTGCCTGGATGCTGTTCAGCGGTGTTTGTGCAAACCGTGACCAGCTGGATGAAGTGCTGCGAAAGACCGCTGTAAACTGGCGTGTGGAGCGTATGCCGCCCACTGATCGCAACGTGCTGAGAATGGGGCTTTACGAGATGACCAAAATGGGCACTCCCGCCGCCGTCGCCATCGACGAAGCCATCGAGATCGCTCGCGAATTCGGCACGGAGAATTCCAGCTCCTTCGTGAACGGAATTTTGGACAAGCTGATTCCAAAAGACGCTGCAACAACACCTGCTGGTGATCAATAACCCGGCCGTCGAGAGCCCCGGAAAACAGACCGGAAATTACGTAATCCGCAAGGTGCCTCCGTTGGAAGATCCTCTGGTCAATCTCGACTCACCAGCTTCCCACACGAAACGCGCCTGAAACTGGAAAGGTCTCTTTCCGTTTGACCGAAAAATTAAACGACCGAAAAATCAGGACCAGAATCTTTCGGTCACTGAATCTTTCGGTCACTGAATCGCGAAGAAGTGAGACATCAAGGATTTGGCAGCCATTGCACAGCATCGATCACAACGTACCCATCAGCGCCCTGGTTCGTGATCGTGACGGCCGCCGATTTGTCAGCCGAAAACGAAAAGGTCCCGAGCGACTGAAAATGATCGTCCGCATCCGGCGATGACTGCTGATTGATCGTCATGGTCTTCGAGCCGTCTGTAGTTTGCACTTCAATCTTTACCTTTGACGACCGATTTGCATTTGGTGGCCAGGAAACTCGCACTTCGTACATTCCGGCTGATGGTAGTCGAGCTTCGAAAACAGCGGAGGCCTGGCCATCCTGAGCAGCTCCTTCATGACGATAACCGTTACCCACGAAATAGCCCGACGCATTACTAATCTTCCAGTCGCCGGTGAGCTTTGCGTCGTCATCGTCAGCAACGATTCCCTTCAACTTTCGCGGGTCAACAAAGACCATTGCCTTTGCTTCTCCACTTGAAGCCGCGGCCGCATATTCCAGCACCTGACCATCCTTCAAAAGTCGTTCACGAAGCTCTGCGTACGACACCTGCTGCACTGCCAGATCCTTGTCGATGGCCATCACCGCCGCCGTTGCTGCGCTCTGGCCGAGAATCATGAAGACAGGCTCCATGCGAATCGAACCGAAAGCAATGTGCGAACTGCTGACACACACGCTGACCATCAAATTGTCACACTGGCCCTTCTGAGGCACCAATGAACCGTAAGCAATGGAGTAAGGCGAAATCCCGACGCCGATATCGCCTTCGTTCTGCACATAGCCATCCGGTGTGATATAGCGTTGCACGTTGTGCGAATCGATGGTGTAACTTCCCATGCCAACAGAATCCGGTGTTGGCTTCTTCTTTGTGAGTTCGTTTTCAGTCATGACGAACTGACCAATCATGCGTCGGGCTTCCCGCACGTAGATCTGATGGGGCCAGTGTCCATTGTCGACGAACTCATCTTTCGGCAATCCCCATCTCTGCATCTCCTTCTGAACGTCTTTGGGAATGCGAGGATCATTGGCGACAAAGTACAACCATCCCTGCTGATACCGGCGATGCTCCTCCAGAATCTCCCTGCGACTTTCGTAATTGGCTTCCGGATAATCGTAGTTCATTCCGATATTGTCAGTGCTGAACGGACCATGATTGTTCGTGTCCGTTTTGTGGTTGGGAATCGGATCGAACTTGTCGAACGTCTCCTTCCAGCCGGCTTCATAGACTCTGATTAAAAGTTCGTACTGCTTTGGGTCATAACCTTCGGGCATCGGGAACGGAATTCGATTCTCCGGATGATCGGTCGCACAGTAGCGATAGCAATAGGCCTGAATTCTTTTGTCGCCTGCACCGTACTCGCCGGGCGGTTCAGTGCTGATCCGCGGCAACACGCCGGAAACAGGATCTCCGGGAATCACATACGGACGGATTTTGGACTTCAATGCACCAAAATGGTGTCGATGATGAAGCACACCTGTCTGAATGCCGTTCCAGTTTTCGTTGTAAACGGAATTCGCTTCTCGCCCGACGTGGTAAGAAACTCCTGCGGCGGCCATCAGGTCGCCTTCGTAAGTTGCGTCGATAAACATGCGGCCGCTGTATGTCTTACCGGACAACATCGTGATGCTGGTGATTCGAGCCCCTTCTTTGATGACTCCTCTTTCGCGATCAAGCCATTCGTCGCGATGAACCGGAATCTGAAATTCTTTGACGTAGTCTTCGAAAACACTTTCAGCCACGTGAGGCTCGAAAATCCACATCGTGCGATTTCCGCCGTCAATCGCTGGAGTGCCTTGTCCCTTGTTGCCGTACTCGGACTGCTTTTGCCAGCGCCATGTTTCCGACTGCTGATATTTCTTCCAGAGGCGATGATAAAAATCTCGTGATAGCCCGCCGATCACCGCTTTGTTGCCTGTGTCCGTGAAGCCCAGGCCACCGCTGGAGAGACCTCCGAGATGCTTGTCCGGACCGACTATGATCACGGTCTTCCCCATCATGCGAGCCTGAACGGCAGCGATGACTCCCGAGGAAGTCCCGCCGTACACAATAAGATCCGCCTCGAACTTTTGAGCCGCTGCGGCGATTCCCGCAGGAGACAGAAAGCAGGTCAGGATGGTCAGAAGGAAACGTCTGCCTGTCGTGGAAGAAGTGGTGATTTTCATGGCGTCATTCAGCGGAGGTGGGGATTCTAAAAGACACGACTGCGACCAGAACTAAAAGGTCAAAACAGGGAGTGGCTGAGACTTCTGAACTCAACTCTCAATTCCACTGCGTTCTGGTCAAGGACACGTTCTTGCACTGACACCGGCTAAATGTACGGAAGTTCCGACGTGCGGGCAAATACTGACCATGCCGGTTAAGCAACTGCTGAGCTGAGTCGTTCTACTAAGATGAGCTTACACTGACCACAAGCTGTCGTGGCGACTCGATGCGGAAACATTGCTGTCGGATAACAGGCCGAAATTCCGGAGATTGTCTGGCGAACGCACGATTGTCGATGTCTGACCGAGACCAAAGATCGATTCAGTAACCTTTCCTCATGATCACACCGGTTGTCAAAATGCCGCATCAGTGTGTAAAGCAATCGAAACAACTTTTGTATGGCCGACAGTGAGATTGGCATTTGGCGAAAGAAAACCTTAGCGGACTGTACGAGGAGATGTCGCATCCGGACATCAATTCCTGAGAGACCAGGGCATCGTTCCGACACAACATCTCTTGGAGACGCGAATCGCAGAAAAGTAGGGCAGATCCGCCGATTTTCTGTCACCCTAACCTGAGTCATCCCAAAACAGTCATTGATCGCCGAATAAAACCGGATGCTTCGACCCATCGAATCTTCCGAATCCCGCCATCGCAGTCATGGCACCAACGGCATCCTGCCGGATGTAATGCTGGCCGATTTCGGTCCGCGAGTTGCTCCTCCGACTTTCGTCTTTCGCTTTCTCTCTCAGCTTAAGAATAGTGGCGATGTCGGAAGTTTTGATCTCTATTGAATCTCCTGAAGGCTCGGCAGCACAAATGCCAGAGCCCAGGTTCGATGCTGCCGTGCAGAGATTCTCCAGTGCGGACTTCGAGCGGGCTTCAGACCGCCCTCTTGCCGGGCAGTCTTTTGCAGAGCTAATGAAGCCCGCCGCAGGTTCTTTTGACCTGAGGACGGTTGAAAGTCGTACCACACGTGAAGATGCCTTGTATGTCATCTGCAAGCAAGCGATTGACATCTTCATCAGTCTGGCAGCGATTTTGATTCTGTCTCCGATTATTTTGCTGGCTGCTCTGGCTATCAAATTGTACGACGGCGGCCCGGTGTTGTTCAGTCAGGCACGCGTCGGGAAAAAGGGGCGCGAGTTTCGCTGCTTCAAATTCCGCTCCATGATCGTGAATGCGGAGGCGGTGCAAAGTGCCCTGATTGATCAGAATGAGCACTCAGATCAGCGAACATTCAAGATCATGAATGATCCACGCGTCACTCCTCCCGGTCGAATTCTTCGCCGATTCAGTATTGATGAACTGCCTCAGATAATCAACATCCTGCGAGGCGACATGAGCATTGTGGGACCTCGCCCCCCGCTGCGGCGCGAAGTGGCTCTGTATACCGCTTATGACTTTCAACGGCTCGCGGTGAAGCCGGGTTTGACTTGCATCTGGCAGGTTTCCGGTCGCAGCCGACTGGCCTTTCCTAACCAGGTGAGGATGGACCTCGAGTACATTCGCAATCGCAGCCTGAAGACAGATCTTGCAATCATCCTGAAAACGATCCCTGCTGTGCTTAGTGGCGACGGAGCGGCGTAATGTCTTCAGAACACGATCGATCGGCCATTTTCGGAATCTGTTTGGATCGAGTCACCATGGATCAGGCGATCGATCGCCTTTTATCGTGGATTGATCAGAAGGAACGAATCTGCAGGTACGTAGTGACTCCTAATCTGGATCACGCTGTTCAACTGCAGTCGAATGAGGCTCTGCGAGAAGCCTATCGCTCGGCTTCTCTGGTCGTGGCCGATGGCTGGCCGTTGGTTACCGCTTCGCGAATCTTTCAGGATCCTCTGCCTGAACGCGTGGCAGGGTCGGATCTGGTCCCCGGGCTGTTCAAGGCTCTGCATGAATCGCCGAACGGCGGAACCGTGTATCTGCTCGGGGCTGCCCCCGGTGTTGCGGAACATGCGGCTCGCAAGATTGAGCAACGCTGGTCGCGAGTGAAGGTGGTGGGCACACACAGTCCACCGTTCGGATTCGACAGAGATCCCGCGCAGTCTGAAGACGCCGTGCAACGAATCAATCGCTGCAACCCGGACGTGCTGGTCGTTGGACTCGGGGCTCCGAAGCAGGAACTCTGGCTGAAGCAGTTTCAGCCGCAACTGTCTGTCCGCGTTGCAATCGCTGCAGGAGGCACCATTGATTTTCTGGCCGGCCGCCAGACTCGTGCTCCGCGCTGGGTGCAGAAACTGCGGATGGAATGGTCGCATCGACTGCTGACGAATCCCGGTCGGCTTACCGGCCGGTACGCTCGCAACGCCTTGCATTTGCCTCGACTTCTGCTGCAGGAACACATCGCTCGCAAATCCAATCTTCGGTCGCGGCCAGCGCATTGAGACGCATCCAGCGAACTTGTCCGGGGCTGACTCATCAAGGCCCCGTTGAGGCCGTAAAGAAATGGAGGACGCCGTCTACATGGCGTCGAAATCGGCCGTTTTTGTGGCGACGAGCGCCTGAAAATGAAAAGGCCCTGCAGCGGATAAATCCCCAACCTCGTTGAGCCAAATCGCCGTGGTTACATTCAGGATCTAAGGCTCAAGGCGGCTCGCATGTTGCCTTGAACTTCTCGTGAACGGCATCTGTGCGGGGAACTCGGTGCCTTCAACGTGTGCATTTTATGGTTCTGTGCGAAACGAAGTGCACGAGCCTTTATGGATGCTATCATCGCTGTGCTCGCGCTTTCGCGGAGGTCGTTGCGATTCACCGCGAAGCGGTTTAAGAAGGTAGCCGGTGGTCAGCGCAGCGCCAACCACCGGTCTGCGTCGAATCCTGCGATCGCACCCTGAAATGGGTGCCAGAGTCGTGGTTTCTGTCATCCGTTCAGGATGAGTTCTCTCACCGGTGGTGCTCTCTGCCATCCCTTCAGGACTAATCGCTGGGATTTCCACCGCCCATGTTTGCGCACATGATTTCGCTTTGAACCCATTTTTATTCTGCTGACAACAAAAAAAATAAGTCGGCAGAACAAATGTTCTGCCGACTTATCGGGGGAATACGAGGATCGGTTGTGAAATCAGAGTGAACTGCCGTGTTGTCAGCCGTCACCCGGAGCCATATCGGGCGGAAAATGCCGCGTCACCAATTCGAACGACCAGTCGTTGACCGCAAGATAAACTCAACGGCTTACACTAATGCCGACGGCTGCTGGGCGACTAGTTCATAGCTGCCTGTTGGCTGTTTTGGTTGGGCACTGCGAGCTCGTCGCAGGAATGGACGTTCGACAAAGTACCAGCTCAATATTCCGGCGAGTATTGAAAGGGGCAAGGCAAGGGCGAACAGCACATAGGGATGCATGGAACCAGCATTGTTCATCACCAGCAACTGCTGAATCGGAAATGCGAATTGCTGGAGAGACACTCCGGCATTCCCGATGGCTGAATCAGCCGCCATCGGTGCCACCAGAAACACACCAACAGCATTCGCGACGATGAATCCGGGATAAATGCGAAGCACTCGCTTCTTCAGAAACTGACCGACATCTTTGCGTTGATCCCAGCTGGCTGCGATCAGAAACCCGCTGATGATAAAGAAGCAATGGACCGACAGACCTCCCAGCTTCGTTTGCCCCGTGAGCTTCCACAGCGGCTCGCGCAACTCGTGGCCTTCGCCCAATGGATAACGAATGCGAGAAGACAACCAGCGATGCAAAGAGAAATCTGAGGACATCAACGCTGTTCGCATGGCCGGAGAGGCTGGGAGATTGCTGAGCTGGTTTCATTGGAGAATGCTCATTTGTGAATTTCGCCGGACCATAGGTTTCACAAGTATTACTGCATGAAGCCATTGAACCACTCGGGTAAAGCGAGGTGGCGACAAGAGCCATCGCCTGGTGAAACGCTACGTTCGACCTTCAACGCGAACTCGCCAACGACGGTTGAGCATTGAAAGTTTGCGAATCTGCTCTGCTGTCAGCTTCGGATTGAACCGACCAATCCACCGAGTTCCCCGGAGTCCGTCGAGAATACCCCGCAGACAGGATTTCAAATATCCCGCGCGCAGACCTTTGATCACGTACACGGCCGATAATAGACCGACTCGAACGGAACGCTGCCAGAACGGATAATGCCGATACAGAATCCAGATCCAGTTGCGAATCTGGTAGTAGAAAAACCGAGCCGTGGGAACGCGTCCGTTCTGCGATGAACGATGAAATACAGGCACGTTCGGGATGTAAAGAATTCGATAACCCGCGCGAATGACACCGATCGAGAGATCAACTTCTTCGTTGTAAATAAACAGGTCGTCCCAGAAACCTCCCGCCTGTTTGACCGCACTGGTGCGCAGCAACGCACCGGCTCCGGAGAAGGAATAGGTTTCGAACTCCGTGTCCCCCATGGTCTCATAGCTTTGAGGATAGAACCATTGATCAATGTCGCCAGAGTACCAGTTCATGACCCGGCAACCAATGATGCCCAGTGATGAATCGCTCTGCATTCGAGCTACAAGTTTCGCTAATCCAGTGCGTCCCAGATAACTGTCGCTGTCGAGCAATAAAATATACTCGCCAGACGCACAGCGAATTCCTTCGTTACGTGCTCGTGCCGGGCCGAAGTTTTCTGCCAGCTCAATCAGACGAATGCCGTCGACTTTTCGGAGCTGCGTCAGAGATTCATCACGAGAACCATTGTCGACGACAATGATCTCCAGATTCGACCATGTCTGATTTCGAAGCCAGCGGATATTGTCCAGAATGTCGGAGGCGCGGTTCCAGTTGACCAGCACGACACTGACCATTGGCTGACTCGAAACCGTCTCGGTGTTCGTCATGGTTTCGCTCCAACGCTCACAAAAAGCTGTGCAAGTTTCGCGGCTTCAGAGTCGGCTCGGTGCAACTCCTGAACCAACTGTTTCCCTCGCGCACCCATGTCTGTCAGAACGTCTGTCGAGGTTTGCAGCACGTCTTTCAGTGCCGCGGCCAGAGCCTCACTGGAACCTGCAGGAACCAGCCAGCCGTTTTCGACCGGACGAACCAGCTCCGGAGTTCCGGCGATGTAGGTGCTGACCACCGGGCGCCCTGCGGCAAAGGCTTCCATGATGGATACAGGCAGCCCCTCTGCAAAACTGGGCAGCACGAACGCTCGGGACTTCTGGAGCCGATCTCGCACCTGCTGACTCGTCTGCCAGCCTATCAGGCGAACACAATTCTGCAGCCCGGCGGCTTCGATCATGTGTTCAATCTCGCCACGGAGTTCTCCGTCCCCGACAAGAACCAGTTCAAAGTTCATCCCGGCATCGCGCAGAATTCGTGCGGCTTCGACGAGCAGAAACTGTCCTTTTTGCTCGATGAGCCGGCCCACGCACACAAGCCTTTGATTATCTTCAACCGGCGTGACGGTCTGGTCCAGATCGTCTGAAGGAAGACCACAACGGACGATGCGGATTTTGGGCCAGTCGGAAAATGCGGACCATCGGCAGAGCTGACTTCGTCCAAACGAGGAGACTGCGACAACGAACTTGCAGTGTTCAATCTTGGTCTTCAGATGCAACGCTTCCGGGCGATCAAACTCTTCAGAACCATGCACGGTGAAACTATAAGTTGGGCCACCCAGCACTCGGCACAGTAAGGCCACTGTCGCCGGGTTCGTTCCGAAATGAACATGCACATGAGTAATCTGTTTGCTCTGAAACTGCCGCAGCAACCACGCCGCTTCGGCCAGATAGAAGATATGCCACAGGCAACCTTGACTCCCATTGCGCCCGAGTCGCATAGCGAGCAGGAACGTTCCGAAGAACTTGACTGGTCGTGTCAGCAGACCTCTAAGTGTCGCCAGAAGGAGGCTGATAAAGCCATGATTCAGGACAACGTCCGTGCTTTGTTGCTCGGCGATATCAGCCGGATCAATCAGACGATCGGGCGTCGGTCGAATGGAGTAGCGAAAGACTTCGAGATTGGCATCCGCCCGCATGACCGCGTCAATTTCACGTCGAATGAACGTGTGACTGATCTTGGGATACTGATTCGTGAGGTACGCTATTTTCATTCGGTGAGTTGGAATCTTCAGTTCCGGCGTCTCGAGATATTGCCGAAACTCGCCGCGTTCGACCTACGTCCATCACAAAGCTGTTGGCAGTGATTCAGTTCTGCGATGCGAATGCATTTGTTCCCGGCGGGATCGATTTGTATTCGATGAGTTGCGGATGACGACCGAGTCCACGATCACGAAGAAAGGCCATTTGTCCCAGTATCTGCGGCCATTTGCTGAGGATGGTCAGAACCGCCAGCCGAACGGAATCCCGGAGTGAAATCTGAGGTCGACGATATCGTGAGGCGATTCGAGCCACCTGAATTCCGGTGGCCAGCATCCAAAGCACAATGGCGATGGCGACCCCTCGCATGCCCAACAGAATTCCTCCTGCCGTCATCATTCCGACCAGCACAACCAGCCAGCCCAAAGTCCAGAACCAGGCACTGCGAACCATCTTTGCGAAGTAAGGAAGCGAATCCCGGCCTGTTCGAAAATGAACATCCAGCCCCGCATAACCGCCTCGTAGTTCGCGTCTCCACCATGATGAAACCCTTGTCAGGTCTGCATCATGCCAGGTCATTTCCTGGTCAATTCGTACGATCTTCCAGCCCTGCTGGCGAATTCGAAAGCCAAGCTCGGGCTCTTCCCCGGCGATCAACTGAGTGTTAAAGCCTCCCACTGATCGGAAGCAGATTGCTCGAATCAGAAAATCGCCGCCAGATGCCGAGCACTCGCCGATGGGAGTGTCCCATTCGAAATCCATTAACTGGTTGAACAACGAATTTTTCGGATACCGTTCACGACGTCGACCGCAGACAAGTGCGATATCCGGGCGTTGTGACAGATGACCGAAAGCTGCATCAATCCAATCCGTCTGCAATTCACAGTCGCCATCGACAAACTGGACGAATTCCAGATCCGGCTGGAGACTCATCAGCCGATCAAAACCAACATTGCGAGCCCGGCCGGCGCTGAACGTGATTGAGGTGTCCAGGGAAACGACTGCCACTCCGCAGTCCGCTGCTATGGTCAGGCTATCATCCGTTGAACCTGAATCGATATAAACAACATGGTCTAAGGCAGCTCGAAGTGAGGTCAGACACCGCCGCAGACGAACGCCTTCGTTGCGTCCGATGACTACAGCGCCTATCACGTTTCGCAGATTCTTCATGGGATGAATACTTCAGACGGCTGTTCTTGAAGACAAAGTTTGGGAATCGAACTGTCGTGGGCTGGCAAGACGCGGGCGGGGATACCAACAGCAACAGTGCCCGGTGGGACATCCTGCAGCACGACCGAGCCGGCTCCAATGGTCGCCCCGGCTCCGATTCGCACGTTGCCCAGCACACAGACGTTGCAACCGATATCGACGCCGTCCTCAATCACCGGCAACGCTTCATTTTGACCGCGATGAGCCACACCGAACGTTGTGTTCTGGCGAATGTGAACATCGTTGCCGATCGATCGAGCATGCAGCACCATGCCACTGTGATGCCAGATGCGAACTCGTCGACCAACAGGAACCGTGTAGGAAAGTGTGATTCCGCAGGTCCATTCCACGAAGCGAAATAAACATCGGTACGATACCGACATCGGAGCTCGCAACAGCTTCCAGCGAATACCCATTCGCCAGTTTCCAAACCTGTGAACGGCCAGCGCCCAGAAGCCCTGCTCGAACAGAAGATTGTCGTGCGTCCGGAGATCTTCCCTGATCAACGCCAGTAGTGAAAGGCCTGCCGGGTTTCCATTGCGGTCACCTTTCGGCAACGGCTCCGTCGGAGCGGTTCTTTTTCTTGTCTCCGACATTGTCAGCGTTTCCATGCGTCACGGCTGCCAAAGTTGAAACGCACAAAATCCTGTAGCAACTTCGGAGGATAAGGATTCGGCTTTCGCTGAATCAGACTTCGCAGATGAAACAGGCTGCGTCCGCCCGCCCAGGCGAGATCAGAGAAAAATTTCTGGGCGATTCCGTAATGCTTGAGCCAGAAGCGAGCTCGGGATTCAAACCAATATCGCGGTCGTCGGCCGGGTCTTGCCGATGTGACTCCGGAAGACTGCCCGACGAAATGGATGACTCGGCTTTGCGGAACATACCAGCATTCGAAGCCAGCCTCTTTCGCGCGGAGACAGAAGTCAACTTCTTCAAAGTACAGAAAAAATGACTCGTCCATCAAGCCGATTTTCTCGAAGACTTCTCGACGAATCATCAGAGCCGCACCTGGAACCCAGTCGGTCGGATGTGGCGAGGATTGCTCGGGTTCGCAGATGTGCCAGCAATGAAGCAGCTTCGAAATCGGGCCGAAAGAGAGTCCCTCTTCCAGCTCATTCCAGAAACCGTGAAAGCGTCGAGCCGCAAACTGAGTTGTGCCGTCCGGATCTTCCAGACGACTGCCAGCCAGCCCAACTTCCGGATGAGTCTGCATGAATTCCACAAGACTCGTCACCGCTGCCTCTCGCACGACGGTGTCAGGATTAAGGAGCAGGATGAGATCTGGTGGCTGTGCAGCCGACAGTGCCTTGCGGATGGCTTCATTGTTTCCAAAAGCAAAGCCGCGATTCATTGTCAGGGGCATCAGCTCAATCTGCGGTTCGCTGGCCAGAGCTTCTGTCAGTTTCGCCACCGAGTTATCTCGTGAGTCCGCGTCGACGACATAAACACGATCGTCAGCACGCAGTTGAGGCATCACGGAACTGACCGCATCGAGCGTCAGGCTCGGCGTGCGATAGTTTACGATGATGATGGCGAGTTTCATGGGAGTTGTGAGATTGGTCGACAATTCGTTCTTGGCGAGCGGCAGGGCGTCTTTAGGAACAAACACCTTTGAAACTCTTCGCCCATTCTTTAAGCAGCGAACTCAGTACGGTCTGGCATTTGATCCGATCCAGGGCCTGGGTCGTTGATTCAGAAAGGCTGCGATACTCGGCAGGATTGATCCAAAGATGTTCCACAGCGTCGGCGATTCGCTGAGGCTGTTTTTCGGGAACAAATCTCAGTCCTTCGCCATCCCGAAACGCGCGGATGAATACGGGATGATTTGATGCGATCACAGGACTTCGGGTCGCCAAAGCTTCCTTCAATGTCAGGGGCATTCCCTCGGGAAACTCGCGGTGCGAAGGGACGCAGACAATCGCGGAGTCACGCATGGCCTGCACAATCAGGCTGTTGGGCTGTCGACCGTGAAGCGTGATCATCCCGGCTGGCAACGCTGCTGCCATTTCCCTGAGCCGATCAAAGTGACGCCCGTCGCCGTAGATCGAAAGACTGGCCGGGATGCCACGTCGGCGAAGTTCGGCAGTCGCCAAAACCACATCCTCACAGCCTTTCGAGAACAGCAGATTTCCCGCGAAGACCAGATGGCACGGCTCTCCGGACTTTAAATCCTTTGGTTCAAAATGAGTCGTCCCTGGGGGCAGATCAACATCGTAGGCAACGGCTTTTTGTAAGATAAGGCCGCATTCAATCATGGTGTCGACAGCGGGCTGCAGGTGATTGGCAACCCGTTGAACGAAAGGTTGATTCAACAGATCAATCAGGCGACGCGTCGCGCCTTGATCTCGGCTTTGAAGATCAAAGACGTTGGCAAAGATGACCTGGCATTGAACGTCATGTGACGCCGCATACTCCAGTAAATCAATGGCCAGTTGACCGCTCGTTCGAATCAGCAAATGGGTGGGGGCGAAGCGACGAATCTCCGCCAGGATTGCTCGGCGTTGCCATGCGGCCGCAACTCGCCGAGGAACGAATCGCGGCAGTTGGTGTGGCGGCAGCCCCATCAATGTTCCTGAGTGATGGGCTGCTCGATGAAAACCGCCGTCGAGACTGATCAGCAAAAACTTCGTACCTGCGATGAGATTCTCAAGGGCTTCAACTGTCTTCTTCATCCCTGCGTAAGGCTCCGGCTGATCCGTCAAATACGTTTGGTATGCGGACGGATAGTCGCCATGCTGCACGATTGCCATTCGGGGGAGAGTGTTTGAAGCTGCCTGCACGATCCCGTTCTGACAGCCACCGAGGATTGTTGGCCCGAGGCTTCGTTCAGCTTTCGTCTGAAGTATGACAGCATGACAATGACTCAGAAGATCCCGCATTTTGGGCTTCTGGCAGTGACCATGCAGTACGACTACGTCCTGCAAACAATCGGACTCAACCTGCCGCACCATTTCCGGCATGGCTCCACCGTCGCCAGCAATGTCGAGAACGATGTCGGTCCTTTGGAGCTTCATCAAACGTCTCGCAATTTCGATGATGTCCACCACTCCTTTATTCGATTCTGCTCGCCCCGCGAAAACAATTCAAAACGGTCGCCGCTCATGGACAGCATCAGGAATTCCGGAGAAATGATTCCGCCGATAGGACGGACAAAAACGGAACGACAGGTGCGTGATCAGACTTTGTAAGGACGTCTATCTGATCCGTGGTATCCTGAGATATCGAAATGATCGTTTCGCAACCTTTTAGATAGAAGCGGCGGTCCCGCCGATGCACAAGTCTCCACATCCCTTTCCAACCCCGGAGCTTAGGCCAGAGAACGCATTGTTCAACCAGAATGATTCTCCTGCCCAGCCATTTTCCGAGCCAAAATGGGCCAAGGTGCGACCATGTCATCAGCACAAGCGTATCGTATCGACCGCGGATCGCTGTCCAGCAGACAAAAAGGTGATAGAGATACAACCCCAGGCGGTAAAATGGCCCGCGCATCGCCTGCATGGCATTGGGACGATGCTCAATGTCGAACCTTCCGTCTATCAAATGTTCGCGTCTTGCGTGGCAGCTAATTACTTTGGCGTGAACGTAAAGGTTTTGACACACGTCAAAGAACTGCGAGGAATCCGTGATTGCCACCTCACCTGGGTCGTCACGTCCCTCCTTCCAATTGCGATAGGGACCTATCACATACCTGGTCCGGTAAGGTACAGGACTCTGCGAGGCGTGGATTCAGGCGGGCATCGGGATTTATAGTCAATGGTTGTCACCGTGATCTTCTTGTTCATGAAATGATTCTACGCGGCTTATGAATTCGCTCCTGCGGTGTCAATTACTCTGCAAGTTGCCATGTACTTTTTCTGTTTCCGACGTCGGATCGCTCGAAAGAATCGACTCTGAAGGCGACCAAGGCTACTCAGGCTACTCATGTTGATCATTCCAAGCGACTGTACATATTGAAGCCGATCTGGCCGATGCGCGAAGAAAGCTGCACACAACTGGTCAAATCGTTCGGGGAAAAATGCATCATGATAGTGGAACAGAATCATCGAGTCGGCTGCTGAGTGGTTCAGTGGATCAAACAACTCAATTGAACTAAAGTTATACGTCACCGGAAGTGACCCGATATTCAAACCACATTTTATTGCAGCAATTCCTACCGACATCTGTTCGTGCATATAAATGCCTTCAGTCGACGATCGTATCCTTGCATTCAAAGCGGCAATGGTCGTCTGAACGTAGGCATTGATACCCTCCGAGGAAAGTCGAAACACCATGACTCCACTGTTGAAATATGTTCTTGCAAGAACGTTTTCTCGATGGACGCGAATAACCCCGAGATCATTCAGCGAGATACCAATGGAATTACAGAAGGTATCCCAGTACGGTTCAAATCGGTGCCCTGGACCAGTGCTGCCCATGTTCAAGTCGGCAGGGCATGCCAGAAAAGCTTCATCTGCTTCTGGGACAAGTCGTGTCGGCTCGTCAAGTACAAGTACATCGTCGTCAAGCCAGCAGAGATAAGGAGTTCGAATTTTTTCCGCAGCAATTCGAATGGCGATCGGTTTGTTAAGGAAGTCGTACCATTCATATTGGTGGGAAGCATTTGTTTGGACATACGTGACGCCTAATTCGTGCATTCTGCGGAGTGTTGAACGGCTCAGACTAGGTCCACGACGGGGACGCACGAAGACGAAAGGTGCCTTTGAAAAACTTCCGCCCCATGTCCGAAGACTCTCTGCTAACCGGACCGCTTTCAGCTCAATTGCTCCGGCTTCAATCACGGTCACAAATGAAATTCTTGAATCCATTGCTGCGTCCATCTCGAGGGTCACTCAGGTTTCGTTAACTCGGCTCAGTGGATCTGCGGACGATAGTTCCAGTATTCTTCATTACCGAGTGAGCATTGCGGCTCAGAAAAGTCACTGAAGTTCCTCAAATCTAATCTTCAAGTGTGTCTGCAAAATGAGACGAACATTCGACGCGACTCATTACTACGAGCGCCTGAAATCGCCACGGCATTGTATCTTTCTGGATTTTTCCACAAGTGTTCAATTGCATTCGCAATTCTGATTGGATGCTTTTCCTTGACGAATACTACTCCTTCACCAACCCGGATTCGACCGCATCGAGCGTAAGGCTCGGCGTGCGAAAATTCACAATGACGATGGCGAGTTTCAGCTTCGGATGCACGGTAGCAGTTTTCGGTTTTCCGTTTGCGACTGCATGGCAGAGTGTCTGGCAAGACAATCGAGTTCGGAGTGTCGAAGGCCGATCCTCCTTCTGGACATTTCAGATTCTGCCCGCAGTGTCGACAGTCCGGACTGGCATTCGATCATGAAGTTCAGTGTTCGCCGTGAAGTCATTCTTTTGCAGGCAACTCTTTAATGCGGCACCCCAACTGCGACTTTGATCGTAAAACTGTTCAGCCAAACTGGAAGAGGCGCTTCGCTTTGCCTCATACAAGACTCGATCGTCCACTAAATAGAGATTCATGGCTTTATTCAGACCGATCAGTCGCAACAGGGGGCCACAACTGACGTCGGACGCCGAATGAATGCGCGGCCATATGCTCCGCGACTGCCTTCCGACTGACCTCTCCGGAAGCTTCCGCAGCACAGGCCGAACTCAGGGCCCCAGCGACAACGGTGAAGATAGGATTTACGAGACCGTTGAGCAGATTGTCGATCGTGTAGAGAGCCACGATCAGGATCATGCCAGTCACAGGAGCCCATTCCGGCTGGCAGAGTTGTCTGAACGGAATTCGGCGAAGAAGAATCCAGCCCGGAACAAGAAAAATGGCTGTAAACGTGGTGATTCCAACGATCCCAAAGTTTCTGAAGTAGATCAACCACAATTGATCGGCACCATTGGGCCACCAGCGACTGCCTCCGAAGATTGGAGTCTTCATGGCAATCTGTCGAATCTCCTCTTCCTGATCCAATCGAATTTGGAATGACTGAGCACGGTCTTCCGAAATGAGAGAGAACAGATCGTAAACTATCTGCCCGTTGATCAGGTCTAACGTTCGACTCGTCATCCAAAGCGGAGAAATGATGATCAGCAGAAGCAGGGGCCACGGTTTCTGCAAAAAGCTTGCTACGAAAACCGCTGCTAATCCAACCACCATCAGAGTCAGTGCCCCGGTTGATTTGCAGAGCACCGTTGTGACCAGCAACGTGACAGTGACTCCTGTGTTCAGCAACATTGGGTAACGTCTTAGAGTACCATTGGCCTGCATCCAGATCGCGAGCACCGTTGAGTTGACCATCCACATTGCCACAGCCAGTCCGTGCTGCATAAAGACAGTCGGACGATAACCACCGAAGCGAATACTCTGTTCAAACTGATGCTGGTGGTAGCCATAGATCCAGATATGCAACTGAGGACTCATGCGAACTTCGATCAGGCAAAGCGGTACGTAGATCAGGCCACCAATCACGATTCCGAGAGCGAGATCTCTAAAACTTTCCAGATCACGGAAGTAGATTTGTCCCACAACATATGGAAATCCCCACAGAATGGAGTTTTCCAGGATGGTCGAGAAACCATCCCACGCTCCTTTTCCCGTGGAGAGACTCGATGTCGCTCCCCATAGACAAAAAATAATGACCGGGGCATCGATCCATTGTGGCCGGAAACTCAGGAACCGTCTTGCATCGAACAGCAGGATGCCAACGACCACGCCGATACTCGTCGCAACCACTTTTGTGTAGTCAGGTAGCCCGAGGATTTCATAACCAACGGTGATCGGCAGGAATAGCCAGCCCCCAACGTAGCCCGTAATCACTGCCCGCCGAGGGCTCATGATAAGAAACAGACTGATGGCAATGATGGGCCAGCCAAACAGTGCCAGTGGAACCATGAAACTCATGCTGGACTCACGTTTCCAGTTGTCATGGAAGAGTCCTTCGCCATCGTCACACCGCGATCAGACGGGCTGAGCAACGGCGCCGACGCCTCAACGGCTCGTAACATCGTCCGAATGTTCCTGCGGTCGATGATGAGTGACAGATATCCGTTTGCCCGAGCTTGATAAAAGCGTTGCCAGAATGGCGCGCGTTTCAGTTTCGGATGTAAACCGGACGGAACGATCGACAGCAGGCGGTATTTCAGTGAACGACACCAGTCCTGAAGAACCTGCAGCGAATGCCACATGGC
>JBIIIF010000285.1:0-8486 GCA_044235005.1 Planctomycetaceae bacterium
GCCCCGAACTGCCCACCCCCGTCAAACGCGCCATCATCACCGTTGCCTGATTCCAGATCATCGTCGAAAGTACTGAGGACAACCTGTTGTGCGGCCCAACGTCGGATCCTGTCTTTGTCGACATCATTCGTAATGGTGCCGATAAAGTCCTCGTTGTCATCGAATAACGTGATGAAATCCGGGTCTCCTAACCATCCCTGCGGCACTTCTTCCCACTCATTGACGTCTCTCCATCGCAAACCCTCCAACGCCGCCGAATCCACCGCTGTCTGCATCTGTCGCTGAGTCAGCCTTGCAAAGCCGAGATCAATCACCAGCGCCGCCAGTCCCATCAGTGCGAACATCAGCATCGCAAAGAACACCAGCGTGTAACCGCGACGCCGCGGATCTCTCTTCTGCGGGTCATTCTCGGCGCATTGTCGAACACGGAAGCAACGCATCATCGTGGCCTCGCGTTGTTCGAGCGTGAACCCGCGAACTGGTGATACTCCCGCTTCGATCCGATCATCGTCTCGACCACCGTGGCATTCTCCAGCGGATCAAAACTCGGGATCGTCGGTCGATCTTGAACCGAATCCGCACCGGGCACAGACTTGCTCGCGGCTGTTCGCGGTAATCCCACCGCAAGCAGATGAGACCGCTGCTTCTGAGCTTCCGCACCACCTTCATCTTCACTGAACGATGCGGCCCAGGCGGCCTGCAATCGAGTCAGATCTTCGTTACGAATCTCCAGAACCGTTTGCCCCTTTCGAGATGCTCGCACAATGCGCACATCCGAAACGACAACCTCGGAAATTGGCCGACGCGGATTGAAACCATGCACTACAACTCCAGCGACGGGCTTTGTCACGCCACGCATCAGAATGACCACACGATCATCGGCCTGAAATCCGTCCAGCCCTTCAATCTCGCGATCCGCCACGGTATAGATTGTGGTTCCTTGCGAGGCTCCTGCTGCAATGCCGGGGACTGATCCCTCCGGCAGGAAATCTTCCGCGACAAAAAAGTCATCGCGACGTTTCGCACGCTTCAGAACTCGACCATAAAAAGAAGTAATCTCATCAGCACTAATAGCCTGGTCGAAACGAGCATCATCGATCTCGACAAGTCGAAACATGGCACGCCGTCGATTTCCCTGCCAGACGTTTTCTGCAAACGCTTCGAAGGGATCAATATCCTGAGCCGCGACGGCCACCTTCTTCATGCCTTCCGGAGCCACCGCATCGTCATCGTTTCCATGGAACGCGGGAGTAAACAAGGCTCGTTTCGTAGCCAACGCCGCCGCAATGCGTTCCACGTCCCGATCATCCACCGCAATCAGGAGCGGCATTCCGGATGGCGCGGTTTCCCCGGTGGTGGCAGTTCCTCGATTCAGTTCAGCACCCAATGCACGCTGAGCAGCCGCGGGTGCCGGAAATCCGACCGGCCCGATCACGATCGCATCGGTTGCCACAAACCACGGTTCGCTACGGAAACCAAAGGATTCGTCCCAGGTCCGCAAAGTTTCCCGGGTCGCGATGTCAGTTCGCTTACGAACGACTTTCGTCCCATCCGGACGAGTTTCCGTTTCTTCTTCCTCGTCTTCACTCTCCAGAGAGAAGCTGGCCAGCAGATCAATGTGGTCATCAATCTGCAGATGTTCGGCTCCGTACATGCGGTTCCAGGGAATGGCGAACGCCGTGCGACCTGGCGGCACGAAGCTGGTCACCGACGGTCGATCGCCGACAACCGTGGCGCGTGACGATGGGTCTTCATCGACCTGAGGATTCTGCGAGGCGATTGAAGTGGTCTGAAACGCACCCTCATCCGGCCCGTCGGGCACTTTCTCTTCCGATTTCGGATGCGAAGGGACCGCAGTGAACTGCCAACTTCCCGGTTGATCCTCCGAAGGATTGCTTGCCGGCTCGAAATGGACTGAGCCATCGTCTCGTTTTACGGGTTGATTTTGTTTCTGAGCCTGACTCTTCAAGAGATCTCGACGACACAGAAAACTGCCCGCAGGAATATCATGCTTTGCGACAGCCCCCAGAAGATCATCCAGTGACGTTGCGATGTCCATCTCGGCCAATTGGCGAGCCGAAACGGGTTCCATGCGAATGCGGCGAGTTGCAGGGTTGACGAACGAATCTCGCGTCACGACTTCATAGGCCAGGATCGCTCGAACTGTCACCGGAGCCATTTGAACGTCAGATTGCGGACTTGTTTCAGCGACTTCAACTCCCAGATCGGCCTGCATCGAATGCGCCACACAAGTGATCGCAAGCTCCTTATTGAGAGCACTCTGCAACGGAATCACGTCGTCTGGTGAAACAGCAATGGCGACCTCATACTTGGGCTCATTCTGAATACGTTTGCCTTGCGTGAGTGACGAGGTCGTAGATGCCTGGTTTCGCACGTAAACCGGCTTTAGAACGACAGCATTCTCAGCCAGCAGCAACGGTTCGGTGCCGGACTTGGCATCAGCCTTCGACGCCGGAGCAACAAGAGCGGCTCCCGGAAGTCGGCTATTGTAATTGGAGTTGAACGCACTCACTTCACCTGTTGGCACACTGGCCATCAGGTCGATGCGATCACCTGCGTTGAGTGCATGAACTCCGGTGAGTTTGGTGGCGTCGAGCGTGACAGCTCGCATGCCCGGCGGAGTGGCTCCGGCGATTCCTTCAGGAGTTCCCTGCGGAAAGAACGTATCGTCCTTAAACGCCAGCCCGGCGCGTTTGTCCTTCCGGACGACTCGACCGATGATCGAGTTAACATTCATCAGAGCGCCACCAAGTTCCGTCACCTGGGTTTGCGGAACTTCTTTGCCTCCGACGACAAAGACGACGCTTTCGTTGTCGTTGCGGACCGAGTCCACCTTTCCATCTACTGGTGTCGCATCACTGCTGATTCCGATCAGATTCATTCCGACGGCCGATTGTGGCGGAACTCGCTGAAACATCAGTCCGCCTGTAGCGGGGTTGAGCATATCTTCCCGGTCAACTCGGGAATACGCTTCGATTGGACGGCTGTTGATCGGAATCCGCACCATGAACGGATCTTCGCGTTCGACAGCGAAGGGATTCAGGTTCACACCCATCAGGAACAGGATGCCCACAATGCCACCGACTGACATCATGAGAACCATCATCAACCCCAGCCAGAATCCCGCAGCTGAACGACGACGTTGAGGTTGAATAGGACGCATAGCAGTTTATCATTTCCGAAAACGGTTCATCAAATCGCATCCATGCCTTCCAACGGAGAAGTCCTTCGTTCTGTCGATTCACGGCATCGTCACAATGACCGCCTTCGGACAGGTACTTTCAAGAGTTGACCCCACGCCGTTCCACCATCTTTCGGCGGATTGGAAAAGGAGTCGGGACGTAGTTCTTCGTGCCAAGTCAGAATTTCAGAAAGCTGACTAAGATCAGACGACATCACAAACACTCCAGTCGCATTGATCACTCCACCAACGGGCGGATCTGCAGGTGTTGCGACCAAGGTCGATGAATCCCAGTTGACAACCGTGAAGCCGTGGACGACATAGGGCACAGTATCAGAAACGACGGCCGCAATATGTACGCCGTCCTGCGGCAGATTTCCGTTCGAATCAATCGTCATGCCGAGGGTTAGTTGACTGAGACTGGCGCTAAAATATATTGGGTTGTTGAAAACAACATCGTCGCCTTGCCGTGGAAGTGCGAGGCCAATCAATCCAACAATCGACTGCGCGGAAAACTCCCATCCCGCAGAAACGGCAGGAACCATGTCTGCGATTGCTGTGGTTCTCACCTTGACTCCGCGATCAATGAATGACCAGTAATCCGAGTTGCCAGCCGACAAATTGGCACGGCCAAACAGAAACGGGACTGAGTCTCCCACAACTCCGACCGAATCTTCCAGTGCCTCTCCGGTACGCCGCAGCCGTACTAATGCAGCGGGGCCAGTCTCATCGGGGGCAAAGTCGGATCTTGCATACGACGATTGCTCCCCGTGAGAGGTTGCGGCATAGTTATACAGCCCCATAACTATATCGCCACGGTCGTTATTTCCAGTGTTTAACGCGATGTCGGGCTTATAAAGCCGGACAGGCTCTCGATCCGACGGAATGTAAGGATCGTCAGGAAGGTAGTATCTGGCCGAAGCGTCGAATCCGCCGCTTAGATCCTCGCCCTGTTCAGTATCGGAATAGAGCGGAACGTTGCCGCCAGCACCGTACTGAATTCGGCTGGCAGAAGTGGCACCGAAATCGTCATCGAACATCGCCCGAACCATTTTTTGAGCATCTTTCCCATTGCGATCACGCGAGACTTCGACAACGGCAATGTTGGCCGCCGTTTGCATTTGCTGCCGCGTCATCTGAACATGGCCAATGTCAATCGCAAGAGCTGCGACCATTAAGGCACAAACAAGGAGAAATATTCCAAGAAGTAGCATGTGTTCGTTCTATGGTCCAAATGCTTCGCGGCGAAAGACTGCCTGAGCTGAGATGACCCTTCGATAGGGGCGTACACCGAAGTTACCAACACTCTCGAATGGCAGGGCGATTTGACGCCCCATGCCGTAACGACCACCGTGAATGTTTGATACTTTATCCACGTAGTCGTTGGCGTTCACTCGCAGCGTATAGTCGTTAGGCAATGCACCATCTAGCGCGTTGACGAGCGCTGCATCCTCGTCCGCACTGACCACCTGATCGATATTGCTATCGCCGTTCTGCCGAGGCCCGAAAGAGCTCATTGCGGCGCTCTGAAATGGATAGTTGATTCGAAGTGCGACTGTCCCCGCGATGAAGTTCGGAGCAGTTGGCGCACTAGCTGTGACACTAAATGGCCCAACCATACCTCCGCTTCCATCCGAAATTCTGATCTCCTCAACCGGCGCGACCCATCGGACGGAGCCATCATTCCGGACAATCGGAATAAGCACTGTGTCACTATCATTTCTCCGAACTATCGTGCCTGGATAACGATAAACACCGCCACCATAGTTGTCGTCAAAGATGTACACGGAACTCAACAGCCGGTTGATTAGCGGCAAGTTCGCGGCCGCGTAGTCAACAAATCGTTGACCAGTCGGAATGTCTGTCTCGGGAATAACGAGCAAGCTTTCGTCATAGATCTCCGCCTGAAACGCCGGGCGATCCATAATGGTGCCGCTCGGCGGTGAAAGATTGCCTAATCCTAGTTCCGCCTCCGGAGGCAAGGGCATTCGTGCAATCTCTTGTACGCCTATTTCCACCGCTTGCTGAATCGTGCTGCCCGACCAGAACAACAGGCCAAATGTCAGGATCGCGGCGAGCAGCAGGTAAATAACAAGGGCTACGACAGCGAACTCGACAAGCGCCTGCCCTCGCCGCGCGCACCGTGAGCGCATGCCAAAGGCACTGCCGTTGCAGACGTCAGATCGATGGGATTTCATGATTGTTAGGTCACTCCAAACCGGGCGAGCGGCGTGTTGACTCTTTGAGTTTTCACAACCCGAAACCTCAGTGAGGGATAAGAGTTGCCATATTTGGAACAAAATCCCTCGCTGACGCAACGGGTTGGGATTTGATCAAAACACTGCGAGCGGTTGGGCGTCAGCCCTCCGTGTAAATGTTTTGTGCAGCGTCCTTCTCTTGACCGTTTACCGCCGAGCCGAAGGCGACGCTTCGCACAGATGCCGTCGCCTCCGGCTAGGCGGTAAACGGACTCAAAAACACAACTTCCAGACTGCCGAGAACACTCCGCCGGGATACACCAGATAGGCGACATATCCAGCGGCAATGGCCGGTCCGTAAGCGTAATCACGCTGACCGCGAATCATCGCGATCAGCGCGAGCACACCACCGGCGACAGCCATCCAGAACAATGAGATCAACAACCCCACAGGGCCCAGAATTGCTCCAATCCCGGCAATCAACTTGGCATCTCCGCCACCGAATCCGGCGAAATGAAACAACGCCAACCCGATCAAAAAGCCCAGCAGTAAACCACTCAGCACCATCCACCAGCGAACTCCGGCCCAACCGAATCCCGCCGCTGTGATTCCAATGAGAACCAAAGCCACCGAGATCCAATCCGGAATCTCCCGAGTCCGCAGATCGCACCATGTCGCGATCCCCAAAAGCACTACCGGCACGATGAGTATCAGGACATCCAAGACCCATCGCCCCCCGGCGAGCGGCAGGGCGTCAGGCCACCCTTTCGAAGGTGCATCTTCGTGGAAAACGCAGCAGATTCAGGATTTCGGATTAGGCCGACGCTTGGGCCAATTCCTCGAACTCCTGAAACCCCCTGAATCTCCTGCTGATTTCACACCTCTAAAAGGCTGGGCGTCAGCCCTCCGCGTAATTTGCAAAGATGCCGCCCGCAACACGTATATTGCGGACGGCGCCACTTAGTTCTTGCCGAGTTAGCTCATCTCGAAGCCAACTCAATTATTAGGGTTCTAGCACTAAACCGCCAAAGTCAGCAGGGGCATCAAGTCCGACGTTGGCTCCCAAACGATTGACTGTCCCTGGAGTGGCGGCAATTGTCGTCGTGTCCAGTTCAAGCGCATCGTTAGCACCGTCTGCGACTGTCTCGATCAATTTACCGCTCGTAATTGGTGCATTATCATCGGCATGCGCGCCCGGCAGAACCGTCGCTACAGCCGCGATCAAATCGCTGGTCTTGTGACCAAAGATTGAAATCGCAGCCGCACAGATCAGCGCCACGCCGGCGATGATCAGACCGTACTCAACCAGACCCTGACCTTTTTTGTTACCAAAGAACTTGCGAAGCATTTCGCCTCTCCTCATTCGTTTTTGAAATTGAAAAAATCTAACCACTTCAACACTCGTTTTGGGCTACTCTTTTTCCGGAAGCTGGAGGCAACCCATTCCCAACTTTGTGCACTCAACGATTTATGTGATGAACATTTCTGTTCATCGAACTTCAGTCGAGCAGGAATGCTCAACCTACAGAAATCCCAAAGACAAAAGGCTCCGTTGCGACCACGCAACGGGTACGGACTGGTCGGACCTGTATCCCAAACGACAGCCGCAACGGAGTTCTCCTGTAACTCCAACATAACGCGGAACACCGCGTTGATTTTCATGTTTTGCACGACGTGAACGGGATGCGGAGCTGCTGGTTGGTCAGCTCGCAGCGCTGACTTCAGCCAGCACGACTTTGTGAGTCGCTTAATGGCAAGCCGGAGGTAACCTCAGCTCAATTTCGTAACCGCCTTCGGTTCGTCGTTAAACGACAAAGCAGGCGATTAACACAGAACCACCGCTACCGCCGCGCGGCTCACCTGAGCGACAGACAGCCTAAGCAATCACTGGCGGGCCGCGTGATTTGGCGGGGATCAGTTCGCACTCCGGAACTGTCAACGGAATCAGGCAAACAGAGTTCTCAACCCACTCCGGGGAGACCTCAACAGAGACCACAGAGACAACCGTCAGCGTCTGAGCAAACAGATGGCAGATTTCACAATTGCTGGCGTCATGGGGCGAATCAGGTGAACCGTTCTTTTCACTCGACGATGAGGCATCTGAGTCCGTCGAATGGCGTTCGCCGGAATGCGAACAACGGTTATCGCAGACGTGGGATCTGCAGCAGTGCGATCCATTCGCCGCTTGTGCTGAATCGTCACCGATATGATCACAGTGCGTGCAGTTAGCCACGTGCCAAGCAGAGCCGCATGTCCAGAGGACTGCGTACATCGCTGTCAGCAATGCGAGCGCAAATTGTCGGACCGAGCCGCGCATGCAGCTTTCTCAAGAAAAAACGAATTGAGCGGCCGACCAGTCGCGGAAAACGATTTTCCGCATACTACGACCCTAGTCAAGCAGTTCGTTGGCAAATCCTCGAATTCGCCGTGGGTTCCAGGATTCGGTGGTGTTGAGCCGCTGACTGCCCTCACGAACCCGGCCCCAAATAGATGCCAACCGCGCGAAACGAGCCTGGCCATCAGGGACTGGCGCTGCTAACGCAGTTTGTACATTCCCCCTTGAGCAGGATCTCGCTGATGCGGCCGATGCTGGTGGCTTTGCGTTTTGAGAGTGCTGTAAATTCCATCGCGTCCAGACATTCCACACGACCACATTCTGTACAGACAAAATGCGGGTGACTGGACTTTTCGGGGTGCTCCGGGTCAACCGCTTCGAAACGCCAGACGTGATCGCCAAGCTCAGTTCGGGAAACAAGCCCTACTTCGGTCAGGTCGGAGAGATTCCGAAAGACGGTCGCCTTATCGAATCCCAGTGGGACAAGCCTGTCTGACAAATCCGCATGAGTCAGCGGTGCCGTGGCGGCTCGCAACAACTGCAGCGCCGCGATGCGAGCCGGCGTGGCTCGAACACCTGCCTTCCGAATCTGCTTTCGGATCTCTTCAATTTCCTGCACGTTCTCACGACTTGATTTAGCGACCATACCAGCCTCGACCAGATGACAGGTGTGGAAAATTCGGAACCAAACAACACGTTCCTGCATTCTAATTGCATCTGACGCGAATTGCACGGAACATTCGACAGACCG
>JBIIIF010000286.1:0-8475 GCA_044235005.1 Planctomycetaceae bacterium
GGGAGAAACCGACCGACCACCAGGCACGATTGTCAGGGTCGTTGTCTGGCTCGTCGATTTCTATGGTCGCATTATAGGCTCGCTGAAAACAGAGCCGCAATTGCCTGCCTCACCTGCAACGAGGGCTTTATCATCTCTGGGGAAGCCTCGCCCGCCCTTTTCGGCTTCCCGCGCCGCCCCGAATCTCCGTTAGCGAGCGTTTCCCGCCTCCCGAAACCGCCAGACCAGTTCACATCGCTGAGGACACCGGCAGCGCCAGAGACCGGCTTTGGGTTTTCGCTGGCGGCGATGAGTTGTGCCGCATCCAACACAAAGTGCTTCCCAATTTGCTGATTGTTCAGCTGGCGAAGGATCCGGCGGTCTTCGTGATGGATCTCCTGCAAACTGAAATGTCAGGATGCTGCGAGCAGCACAACGACAGCGATATCCGTCGAGTTGTGGTGGACGACGATACTTGTGAAATGTTCTGCCGCAGGCTTCACAGGTCGCCTGCCAGTCGCCCGGCATGACAGCGGTTTCCGGACATGTGTCGTAGGCTTTGGGAATGGCCCCAAGCTTTACAGCGATCGCTTTCCACGCCGGACCATGGCCAGCCTTCGGCCCGGCCAGCGCGTGGGCAATCTCGTGCATCAGAGTGTCGAGAACTTTTTCTCGCGGATTATGGCGAGCGTAGTATTCCGCGATCTCAATGCGACGAGAACGATACTTGCAAACTCCCTGGCGACGCTTTGTCCTGGCCCACGCGAACGACCATGTTGTCAAGCCGTGCTTCAGCAACTGTTGCTTTGCAATCAACTCGACCTCATGCAGATCCATAGAACAACTCCCGGGAGTTCCCTCAAAATTTTGCGGTGCAGAGTATACGGAACTTCTTCGAAAGAATCACGCAGGCATGCGTTGTCGGGGCCATGATATTCGTTCCGCTGCCTCTCAGGCTTAAACAAAAGCCTTGAGTGATGCTATGCTGAGCAATTCACGATCCCCGGAATTTCCACAGAAGAGGACTCATAATGAAAACAGGACTGTCACTTTTGCTGGCGATGATAACAATGGCTTCTGTCGCTGAGGCACAAACCGTTAAGCGTGATGTTCCCTACGCCGAACCTGCGGTCGAGCGGCAGGTGCTGGATATCTACGCTCCTGCCGATGCCAAAGACCTTCCGGTCGTCTTCTGGATTCATGGCGGTGGCTGGCAGGTCGGCGACAAGTCTGACGTCAATCTGAAACCACAGGCGTTTATGGATCGAGGCTTCGTGTTCGTGTCCACCAACTATCGACTGCTGCCCAATGTCGACATGGGGACGCTCACGCGAGACGTCGCCAGGTCCTGCGGCTGGGTCCACAAACACATTGCGGAGTTTGGTGGCGATCCCAATCGCATCTTCATCATGGGACATTCCGCAGGCGCTCAGTTGGCGGCATTGCTTTGCACTGATGAACGTTATCTGAAGGCGGAAGGCGTTCCTTTTGGTGTGCTCAAAGGATGCGTTCCGGTTGATGGAGACACCTACGATATTCCGGCCATCATCGAACTCGCGGAAACTCGCTGGCGCCTTCACGGACAGGCTCGCGCAAAATTCGGGCATCGCGAAAAGTTCGGAAATGATCCCGCTCTGCACAAGGACTTCTCCACAGTGACTCACGTCGCAAAAGACAAAGGCATTCCGCCGTTTCTGATTATGTATGTTTCAAGCCATCCGGACACATCGGCTCAGGCCAACTGGCTGGGGGATCATCTGAAGAAATCTGAAATCCCCGTTCGGATGTATGGCGGTCGGGATACCAATCACTCCAAACTGAATGACGACCTCGGAATTCCCGAAGATCCTGGTTCAAAAGCGTTATTCGATTTCGTTGCAGAATCGCTGGCGCGTTAGCCCGCTGCGGCCATCTTCCGGTTGCCGGATGCCGCGACCGAACATCGCCGTCGTACCGCAGGCTCACTTCTGAAATACGGATTGTGGCACTCTGTGACTTCCGAAACACGACGAATTGATTTCCTACGGCGATGGAATTCTTCATTTCTGCTGAAGCGAGGTTAACATGGGCCTGTTCCGTTGCTTTTTTATCAACACTGTGCGAGAGGCCGGCTAAGAGCCCGGCTAACCTGTCATGAATCCTCTGGATCTGGAACTCTTGAGCAGTTGGCAGTTTGAACTGCCTCCGGAATTGATCGCATCCCGCCCTGCAGAAACGCGGGACGGAGCCAGGCTGCTGGTGGTTGATCGACAGAAGCAATCCATCACTCATTCCAGAATTCGTGATCTGCCTGAACTACTGCGACCGAATGATCTGCTGGTCTTCAACAACACGAAAGTCCTGCCAGCTCGTTTATTCGGTTTTCGAACGGCAACAGGCGGACGCTGGGAAGGCCTGTATGTCGAAGAAGTTTCGCCGCGACATTGGCATATCCTGAGCGACACTCGCGGTCGACTGCAGCCCGGCGAAACAATCACCGTGCATCCTGCGTATGGCGATGGTCCCGAAAATGATCCGAATGCGGGAAAGGAAAACTCGCCGGATGCAAAAAATCTTATCCTGAACCTGATCGAGAAACGCGAGGATGGAGGTTGGATCGCCGCTGTGAATTCCCCGTTGCCGTCGCTCGAGCTCCTCGAGCGATATGGCAGTCTTCCTTTACCGCCTTATATGGGACGAAAGCTGGCTGATCAGGACGACCAGCGCCGTTACCAGACTCACTTTGCATCAGAACCCGGGGCTGTCGCCGCGCCGACGGCAGGACTGCATTTTACAGAAGCACTTCTGGAGGAATGCCGTTCGGGGGGTATTGGAAAGGCCGAGCTGACATTACATGTGGGCATCGGCACGTTTCGGCCGGTGGTGGCAGAACGGCTTGCGGATCATAAAATGCATGAGGAATGGTGTCGCCTTCCGCCTGAAACATGTGATATCGTGAAGCAGACTCAGCAACGACAGGGGCGAGTCATCGCGGTAGGAACGACCTCTGTAAGAACTTTGGAATCCGCGGCTCTGGCGACAATGAGCTCCGGCAATGTGCTACAGCCCTGGCAGGGACAAACGAGTTTATTCATTCAGCCGGGCTACAAATTTCTGGCTGTTGACTGCTTACTGACGAATTTCCATCTGCCGGGGTCAACCCTGCTGGTACTCGTCGCTGCCATCGCTGGCTATGATCTGATCATGGAAGCTTATCGTCAGGCGATTTCCGAACGTTATCGCTTTTACAGCTATGGCGATGCGATGCTGATCGTATAGTCCGTTAGAAAGTCATTTTCGTGTCCACTGTGTCAAGATTTCTGAGTCACCTCTGTGTGATGGCCACTCGTCTGGCGATCAGCTTCTGGGTTGGCGGGGCCATCCTTTTCGTGATCACAAGCGTCGCGGAGCAACGATATCCTCAGTTTGATTCAATGATCCGGGATCAACTCGCCACGATTCGATTTCCGCTTTATTACATTTTTGGCTGGGGCTGTCTGGGAACAACTCTGACAGCTTCGCTGATTGCCGGGATGTTGAACAAAGGTTGTCTTCGGAAGCGACTGATGGCCTGCTTTTGCCTGACATTGATCTCCACTGCGATTGCAGTCGCTGACTACAAGTGGGTTTATCAACCGCTGCAGGTTTTGATTACTCCCCCCGGCCAGGCAAGAACTCAACAGTTCATCGCGCTGCACAATCAATCTCGACGGATCAACGAAGTGCACCTGACGATTGCCTTGATCGCGGCCATCATTATCTGCCTGCCGGAGAATCCGCAGGGAGATTGCAAACCCTGATGACGACCGCTGCGAATCCTGGTCCCTGCTTCGCTGAACTCTCTCCGGACAAATGCTGAAAGAACGACGTCACGTCGCAGTGACGTCGTCATGGTCGAACAGCAGATTTCGCAACCAAAAGATTGATCGCGCAAAGCAGCGCAGCATCCTGTAATCGAAGTCTTCGGTTATCAAATCCTCGCTCGCTCCAAAGCCTTGTTCCAGCCCTGTCGAAGCGATTCAACTTGTGACTTCGGCATGGTGGGTTCGAACGTGCGATCAATCTGCCGTTGCGACGCCAACTGTTCTCGATTCTTCCAGAAGCCGGTCGCGAGCCCGGCCAGAAACGCGGCACCCAACGCGGTTGTTTCAAAAATCTTCGGACGGACGACCGGAACGCCCAGCATGTCCGCCTGAAACTGCATCAACAGATTGTTTGTCGCTGCACCACCGTCGACTCGCAGTGACGTGATCTTCATTCCGGCGTCAGCTCGCATCGCATCCAGCACATCGGCCACCTGATACGCAATTGATTCCAGAGCGGCTCGTGCCAGGTGTCCGCCGGTGGCTCCGCGAGTCAGACCGGCCACAATTCCACGAGCATACGGATCCCAATGCGGAGCCCCGAGCCCCGCAAAGGCCGGAACCAGATAAACTCCGCCATTGTCGGGTACCGATGCGGCGAGCTGTTCAACTTCCGGCGACGTTCGAATAATCTTCAGGCCGTCTCGCAGCCATTGCACGACAGCCCCGGCAATAAACACGCTGCCTTCCAGAGCGTACTCGGTCTCCTTGCCAATCTTCCAGCCAATCGTCGTGAGCAGATTATTCTTCGAAGCTCGTAGTTTCGTGCCGGTGTTCATCAACATAAAGCAACCGGTGCCATAAGTATTCTTTACCATGCCTGGCTTCGTACACATCTGGCCAAACAACGCGGCCTGCTGATCCCCGGCAATGCCCGCGATCGGAATCGGTGCTCCGAACAGAGCTTTTGTTGTTTCACCGTAGATCTCACTGGAGGAACAGATTCGCGGCAGCACGCTGCGAGGAATCTTCAGAGCCTTCAGAAGATCATCGTCCCACTCGGCCTTGTGAATATCGCAGACCATGGTGCGGGAGGCGTTCGTTACGTCAGTCACATGCACCGTTCCGCCGGTCAGTTTCCAGACCAGCCAGGAGTCGATTGTTCCGAACGCCAGATCACCCGCTTTGGCGAGTTCACGTGCCTCGGGGACATTCTCCAGCATCCAGGCAATCTTGGTGCCGGAAAAGTACGAGTCGATCACGAGCCCCGTTCGTTCGCGGAAGTCGTTCGCTCGTTTGCTTTTCTTCAGACGATCGCACAGACCGGCAGTGCGACGATCCTGCCAGACGATGGCGTTATGAATCGGCTGCCCGGTCCGGCGATTCCACAGCACGGTCGTTTCACGCTGATTTGTAATCCCGATTCCAGCGACATCGGCAGCGGAAACTTTTGCCTTCTTGAGCGAAGCTTTGGCAACGGCCAGTTGAGTCGTCCAGATCTCTTCCGGATCGTGTTCGACCCAGCCCGACTGAGGGAAAAACTGAGTAAACTCCTTTTGAGCGACCGCCAAAATTGAGCCGTCGTGTCCAAACACGATCGCTCGTGAACTTGTGGTACCCTGATCAAGCGCAAGAATGCAGGAAGGCATGGTGGAACCTCAAACAAAGCCAACAGACAGCCAGGATGGCGCGGATCGTACACCACTGAGCAGAGCAGGAGAATTCTCAAAAGATTTCCGGCGGAGGTTTGTCCGGGAAACCCGTTAAGCCCATATCGGGCCTGATTGAGTCCGCTTTTCCGCGAGAGACGGAAGAGAGTGTCCCGGTCCGGAAGCCCGGTTTTCATGTTCAGTCGCGGAGTTCATTCTTTCAGGTTGTGTCACAGGTTTGGGAAAGGTTTCAGGAATCAATAGTCGGACACCCATCGCAGTACAGCTCCCGATTCCGACGGCACTCTCTCAAACGTCGCTTTTCCTCGTAGATCGACAATGACACGGCGACCAGCGGTTGCTCCCCGCTGGCTGCACCCGGCGAGGATGTCGATGCGATTGGTTCATGAGATCCGGGCTTTGGCCGGAGTTTCTCGCCCTGACAATGCCTGCAAGCAAATTTGAGATCGAAAGAATAACAAGGGATTTTTCACATGAGATCAATCGTCGTCTGTTTGTGTGCAGGTTTGGTTCTAAGTCTTGCGCATGTGTCCTCGGCAGGTCCTCCAGGTGGCGGTCAGGGAGGAAAAGGCGGTAACGGTCAGGGCTTCGAAGGCAATGGCAACGGACCTCAGGGAAAAGGTGGTCAGGGCTTCGGCGGACCAGGTGGCCCCGACGGACAGAAAGGGCCTCCCGGACAGAAAGGGCATCCCGGCCACGGCGGTCCTCAAGGACAGAATGACGGCGGCCCCCAAGCAATGTTGCAACAGATCATGTCGCTGGATGCGAACGGCGATGGAGCATTGACTCCCGCTGAAGTCACTGATGTTCGACTTCAGCAGATGCTGAAGCAGGCCGATGCCGACAATAACGGCGCGGTAACTCGCGAAGAACTAATCGCGGCAATGAACAATCAGGGCGGCGGCCCGAAAGGTGGAGGACCAGGCGCTGGCGGTCATGGCGCTGGCGGTCACGGCGGGCCACCTCGACCAGGCGAAATCATGCCGGGGTTTATGCAGGACCAGTTGCAGCTCACGGAGAATCAACGCCAGCAGTTGGCCACATTGCAAGCTCAGGTCGATGCGCAGTTGGCTCAGATTCTGAATGCTCAACAGATCCAGCAACTGGCTGCCGGACCTCCGATGGGAGGCCCGGGCGGCGGGCAGCCGGCCGTTAATCAGAACGGAAATAGCAGTTCACGATCGAAGAGTGGGCGCTCAGGAAAAAGCAACAAACAGTAAGTTATGGAAGCTTTCAGAGTTCGCCACGACCGTCGATACGCAGCCGAAGGAGATCACGGGATCTCTTTCGGCAATGGTCGGAGTTCCATTTTGCGAACGAACATTTCTGCTCCTTCCGTCTGCAGCAGAATCTTGCCCTGTCGCGGTTGGACATTCTCCGCGCGGTTCACGATCACGCCATTGACTCGGTACGTCAGCGTGTCGCCTTTGACGAAGCATTCCAGAGTCGTCCATTCCTGACCGGGGCTCTCCACATCTTTTGCGCCTCGGAAGTTGATCTCATCTTTCCAGTCAGGATCGCGACCAGACCAATTGATTCGTCCCGCTGTGAAGGTTTCCTTCTTCCCACCCGGCGTCCACACGGCTTCGCCGTCGCGGTCGCGTGAAACCTCGCAAGTTGCTTCAGCGTGCAGAATGTTGCCAGCCTCGTCGACTCCCTGCAGCACAAGAATGTCGCCGACGCCGCCTTCGATGATCTGGCATTCAACCGAATTCATCCACGGCCCCGGAGCGTCCTTCGTTCCGCCGAAGTTTCCATCCGGCCCCTGGCAGTGCAGCAGAATTCCGCCATCGCGAGCCGCCTTGACTCGATTTCGAAACGTCGCCGTGCCCCAGCGGTATTCCATATACAGATAATAGTCTGCGTATTCTTTATGAGTGATCAGACCTCCGAAGCCGTCGCCGGAAATCCGCAACGTCCCATCGGGCTGCATGGCGAAAACTCCGCGCGGATCCTCGTGACGATCATCCGTCAGCCACGTATACCAGTGCTGCTTTAATTCGCCGGAGACGAGTGCAATCGTTTTCATTGGAACGATGGCTTTTGCAGGTTCAATGGGATCAGCCGCAGAACTTAATTGCGAGCCAACACCAATCGCCGCGATCGCCAGAACTGACAGGCGTAACCAGAATGAACGGACCATTCTCAAGACCCTCCTTTTCAGAGTTCAGGTGGGAAATCCGTCGAGTATCATCGATACAGAATCCTTGGCTGCTAACACACACAACTGAATAGCAGCTACGGGATCCGGCCGACCACCTTATTCTGAACATCTAACGCAATCGCGCCCATTCTCCCAGCGGCATTCTCGCCTGACAATTGGCAAGGCCCGGGCGTTCGAGTGGACAAGCATTTCACCGGTGCGGCGTCGTTTAGTCACTACCGGAAAATCTCTTTTATGCTGTTCGTGCAGAGTCTTCAGTCATCATGCGAAAATAGAGTTTCGGATACACTTTCTTTATTTGGCATCCCAAAACGTGAAGCCGCGTGGTTTATGACATCAACTCCATCCCTGCACTACTTCGGCAGCAACGTCTTCACATGCAACTCCACGCACTCAGCCAGCCGCTCCAGGTTGTAGCCGCCTTCGAGGATACTCACGAGTCGATCATTGGCATGTGTCGCAGCGACTTGTTGAACCAGCTTCGTCAGCGTTTCGAAATCCTCGGTTTCAAGCCCCAGCGAACCAATCGGATCGTCCGCGTGTGCATCAAAGCCAGCACTCAAAATCACAAGCTCCGGTTTCATGTGATCGGCGGCGTCGGTGAGCATGGCTTCAAAGGCAGCCAGATAATCCTTACGTGAGATTCCAAACTGCAGCGGCAGATTAAAGGTGGTCCCAAGGCCAGCTCCGCGACCGGTCTCCACTTTGCGGCCAGTGCCCGGATAAAAGGGGAAGCGATGAGCTGAGAAGAATCCGACCTGACCGTCTTCGTAGAACACATCCTGAGTCCCGTTGCCGTGATGAACGTCCCAGTCCACGACCAGTACACGATTGAGCCCCAGCCGCTGTATCGCCGTGCGAGCTGCGATCGCCGCGTTGC
>JBIIIF010000287.1:0-8459 GCA_044235005.1 Planctomycetaceae bacterium
TGTCGAACCGGCGTTGTTCTTTCGAGTCGCAGAACGCCTGAAACGTAACGCTCATTTGCCGAACCCGCGAAGCCGCAACAAATATGGATCTCTTCTGAAGGGGTTGTTGTATTGCCGCGGATGCGGCCGAGCGATGACGCATACTTACAACACCGCGAGAAAACGACGCTATCGTTACTACACCTGCGTCCGCGTACTCAAGCTGGGACGCGCCGCTTGTCCGTCACGGTCACTGCCGGCATCCGAGATTGAGAAGGCTGTCGTTGACCAGGTGCGGTGTATCGCGAAGGATCCGGCCTTGCGACGTGCTGTGTTTGACGAAACGCAGGTTTACCTGCGTCAGCAATTGGAAGAATGCCGTCTGAATCTGGCTGTGTCGGAACGCGAGATCACATGGCTGGAGGAAGAGCTCAAGCAGACGACGCAGACAGGGCCAACAGATTCCGAAATGACGAAGTTGGCAGCAGACCTTCAGGAGCGACTGAGTTGTGAGCATCACAAATATGGAAAGCTCTCCAATCGTGTTACGGAAATGGAGGCTGCCAAGGTCAAGGCCAGTGATATCGCACGGACGATGGAGAATTTTGACAACCTCTGGTCCACGCTGAGTCCCAAAGAGCAGTGGCACGTGTTAAGCATGTTGATTCAGAGAGTGGAATTTGACGCAACCGAAAGCAGTTTCGAAATCTTCTTTGAGGACGCCGGCATCGCGGCACTGTCGCATGCGGCTGAAGGGTCGGCAAGATAATGCGAGTCAAACAGACCATTCACTTCTACAGCGATCGACAACGGTTTCATCGCATCGGGATCGGGCCAAAGCCTGCCCCGCCACCGCAACCTGAAGGTCGCATTCCTCGGTTGTCTCGACTCATGGCGCTGGCCATTCGCTTTGACAGAATGATTCGCGAGGGAAAAGTTGACAGCCAGACGACATTAGCCGCACTGGCCCATGTCACTCAGCCGCGAATGAATCAGATTCTCAGCCTCAATTACCTCGCACCCGACATCCAGGAAGCGATCCTGCACCTGCCACGCACGCAGCCCAGTGAGACCGCCGTTCACGAAAAAGCCTTGCGTTCGATTTGTGCTGAAGACTGCTGGAAGACGCAGCGAGAGATGTGGAATCAACTAGTGGGGGTCCCAGCGTCGGGATCATGAATCCTGAATTCGTGAGATCCTCATTGTTTCCGGTACGCTGCCCATCAGCCTTGTCAGCATGGAAAGCGAGACTTGATATTGCCCGTTCTTTGGTCGGGGCTTGTGGGATACCAAGGCCCAGACGATCCCACCTGGGCCGTTATAGATTTCTTTAAAGCTTCCATCGCGGGCGATCTTCAGTACCAGCAAAAACTCCGGCTCACTGCTGATGGAGATCATCTTCGCCTGAGTCGCTTTCACCTGCACAAGGCGGTCGTCGACCTTTCCGTCGTGTCCTTCTGCAGACGCCGCAAACAATTCCAGCCCATAATAGAATGCTGCAAGTGCCTCACCAATACTGCCAACCATAGGCCCATCGGGTGTGAAGTGTCGTCCGGGAAACATGAGTTCCAACTCATCCACGGCGGCATAAACGCTGCGAATCAGAACAGGAACGCGTACAAGGTCCATTGATTAATTCCCCGACTGAATGAGCCAAGGCCCCTCGTGCCACTCGGAGTAGCAGTCATCTCGCCGCGTCATACCTCTTCGAAGAAATCGTTGGAGACTTCCTTCAGCGCAAATGTGCCTTTGATCGACACTCCGACGTTGTGGTCAATCATCAGCTGACAGAGCTGTTTTCCATTGATCAGCACGACGCGTTTCCCTTCGATGCGATCGACAAAATCGACTGCATCACGCGAGAAGTCCGCGGTCGTGATCACCACCCCTTTCTTAGCTCGGATCATGTCCATGCTGCCCACAAATGACTGAACTACCGGACGGCCCACGGTACCCTGCCAGCGTTTTGCCTGAATACAGACCACATCCAGTCCCAGTTTATCTTCGTAAATCACGCCATCGATGCCGCCGTCCTGTGAGTAGTTCGTCACCTTGCCTTCCCCGAACTGGCCGCCGTAGCCCATGGCTTGCAGCAGTTTCACAACAATTCTCTCAAAGAACTGGGGCGGACAATCCAGCAAACGGCTCAGCAATTCGTCGGCCAGTGCTTCACGCATTTGTTCGAAAGACGACTCAAAAAGCTCCAGCGGTGTCGCCTCTGATTCCTCAAGCGTTTCTTCCGATGATTCGGCTGGTTCATTTTGCGAATCCGATTTCTTTGTGAACGCTCGGTAGCTTTCGAACTGACGGAGGAACTTCATATCAATAGATTGAGACGGCAGTTCGAGAACCTTGTGGCCGGCTGCACTCAATCGGACTTTCCCTCGATTCGGGTTATCAACAAGCCCCGCTTTCTTTAGGTGAGTCTTGCTCCAGGCAACTCGGTTTAGAAACAACTTCGCTTGCCCACTCGGTAACATTTCTTCGAGTTCATCGTCGGTCAACGCGAATCGCTGCGCCAGAATCAGAGTTACATCCTTCATGGAGCGTTCCTGTCCATCGGATAACACCTGAAGAAATGGAAGCATGATGGACTGAAAGTCGGGGATTGACATCAGCGTTACTCAACAGTTTGTAGGGGAATATTTTTCATGGGATCAGGTGGCCGACGTCGGAACCCTGCGGCAGGCACCCCGCGATTGGAGCAAATCGACTTCGGCGGCATCTTAGCCCCCCAGTAGTCGCAAGTCGACGAGCAACGTGAGGTCCGAAGTACGTACGAAAGCAGTCGATGTTGAACATGTTTTTGAGCTCCGAAAAATTCTGAAAAGAGATCCTTGTTGGTGCCAAACGACTTACGATAAATCACTCCTCTCAAAGGCTATGTTTGGTCGAAAGGGCCATTGACACAGGTCATTCCCAGGGTAGATTTCTGGCTTCAATCAACTGTCAGAACTGGCACAGCTGCGCGACGTTTGCAGTGATTTTTGGGATGTTTGATCGATGCTCCACAGCCGGACATTGAGAAGCCTGACGCAGGCCTGTTTCTTCCAACTGGCGTGGGGCACATGGTCTGGCTGGGCCTTTATCGCGCAGGACCGCGAACTCCGCTTTGTCGCCCTGGAATTGCCGCCGCCAATCGCCTGACGGCCCTGCTTGCGCTGCCCATTGATCTGTGGCTGCGCCCTCTGCTTTTCTTACGTTTACGCTCCCCGTGCGCGCTGGCTTGCGCGTTTCACTGGTATGGAGGCCGTTCGCCGTACGTCTCATGGGAACGACTATTTTTATGGCTCAGACTTTTGATCCGATCCGTGTCCTGCGCTCTTTCTCTCTGAACCTCCTGCGGGAGTTCATTCTTCGCCACAAAGGAACGCCGCCCGCTCACGGGGCCAGCGTCAAACGCCGCAACTGCGGGCCTCTGTACGACGCCTGGCAGTCGATTCCTGATGAGGAACGTGCCCACATGCAGCTCGTGCTGCAGAAGATCCACACGCTGTCGCAGGAACATGGGATGACTGCGTTGCTGGAGGAGATACAAACTCAGCATCCCGAGCGAATCGGTGAATTCGACCGCTTTGAACATCGCAATGATCAAATCGTCTGGGCTTGGCTGAATCTTTCCGAGGCGTTTTCACAGGCGGAGTTTCTCGCTCGCGTTGAATCCGCGCTGACTGGCCGGTACTGGAAGCGATCGAAGGTCAGCGTTCCCGGAGACCTGCGGATTGATGATGCTCGCATCGACGCTCTGCAGAATGAACTCCGCCACATCTATTCAGCGCAGCTGCGCGGACGGCACTGCTGTATCGACCACCATCAGCGTCAAACCGGCGTAGATTACTTCTGCGCGTATCTCGACAACTGGCCGAACCAGATGATGGATTTTCAGGAGGACGGCCACATCGAATCGCTATCTGGACGTTATGCGTTCTCCAATGTCTTCTCCCTGGATCGTCAGCAGGGAACATTGGATGTGGCGGCACGTGGCGGTCGCGAGATTCATTTGCAGCTTAAAGAGGCATTTTGCCGAGCCGTTCTCGCACAGCCGGTGGATGCGCCGTTTGCTGAGCGGCCGGCTTATCGCCTTGACCATCTTCTGTCATCCGGATTGCAGCTTCCTACTGCGCCGGAAGATCGCGTCTCCAGCGTTCGGCTGACTCACATTCGCTACGCGTCCCGAAATTTGACAGGCGTACGTTATGAGGAAATCGGATTTTCACCAGGCACCGATCTGATTGCCGCTGACAACCAACTGAGGGGCCGGTTGGCGGAGCGAGCGTTGAACCCTGAATGCCTCAAAGTGTTGTCCGTGGGATTCAATCTGCTGGTACGACCGCGGGGCAGATCTCGCGTACGGCCGCTGACCTTCAGCGTGCATGCGCCCAACTCCTGCAATCTTAAGGAAAAGGCCGATGATTTGCGGGTTGTTGGCGAACGCTGCCTGCGCATGTGGGGGATCTGCAATGCGTAATTGGCTCCGCTCTTTGTGGCTCATGCTGGATACTCAAAACTGTGGCTACACCAGCCACGGTTTTGATGGCTGGATTGAGGCCGATGTGCTGAACGTCTTGACGCAATCGTGGCTGCGTGAGACCTCCGCTGCGGAGTACGTCGTCTGCCCGGAATGTCTCGACCACCACGAACAGCCTGTCAAGCTGAAGTCTCCGGGAGGAGATGCGCGTTGGTTTATTCCTTGCCCGGAATATGGCCGTGTGCGACTTCGTCCGGAGGAACTCCGCCAATGGTTTTTCGACTTGAACGCCATTGCGACGGATGTTGCACGGGCGTTTTCGCTCACGGGCACAGTGTCTCTGGAAATTCCAGACAAGCTGTGGCATCTGGGGCGAGCTTCCTGGCAACAGAAGTCTCGGGAGGTGTGGCTATTGCGTGACTGGAGATCACTCTCGGAGGCAGAGTTGAAATCCGCCATGAAGCCAGCCGCACGAGCCATCGTGCTGACCTATGACAACGTCGTTCCGGAACCATTGTGGCCCGGGAGGTCTCCCGCTTTTGTTGCACTGTCGCGTGTGTCGCAATGGTGTGACAATCGTTTGTCATTCGATGCCATGCAGTTGGTCGAATGCGTCACGGATCAGGATGATATGGTCAGCGAAACACCGGCAGTGCCACGTCAGCGAGTCCCCGCCCGTGCCATCCGGCGTCAGGTCAAGGAAGAGATAGCCTCGATGCTGACGGATGAAGCTTTGGTGGCGGCCTACCACCAACACGGGTCCGTGCGACTGGCCGCGGAATCATTGTCCAAACAGACCAATACGGAGATCTCGAAAGACAAAGTCCGCCGGACACTCAAACGCAGCGGGACCGACGTCAAAGCGCCGGCCAGGCACAACAGCGATTCGGTGCGTCGGACGAATGGCACGTAGTTCTTCCGCAAAGTATTGCCCCAGAATGACACAGGAGAAAACTGCTTCAACGGTAAAAATGGCCCGCAGGAACAGATTCATCACCGGCATGGAGGCCACAGGGATGTCTTATTCTCCTCAGGGATCAGTTCGCGAGCAGATGCGATTTCTGAGACGGCAGTTTCTGCAGGATGGAGGATTGCCGTTCACCGACATCCTCTCCGAGGAGGTCGTCTCGCAGGCACTGAAAGCGATCGACGGATTCCTCGACAGAATCTATTCGCCGCTGGTCACGCTGTGGGTTTTTCTGGGGCAGGTGTTGAGTGCGGACCCGTCCTGCCGCGCTGCCGTCGCACGCTTGATTGTGCATCGTATTTCGCGGAAACAGAAGCCCTGTTCTGCAGAGACTGGCGCGTACTGCCAAGCCAGAAAGCGGCTGCCTGAAAAGTTCTTCTCGGACGCGGCTCGCCAAACAGGAAGTGCGTTGGAAGCCAACGCCAAAGAGGATTGGCTTTGGAAAGGGCGTCGCGTTCTTGTCTACGATGGATCGACCGTTTCTATGCCCGATACTCCGGAGAACCAGGCCGCTTACCCACAGCCGGTTGCGCAGAAACCCGGAATCGGATTCCCAATGGCCCGCATCGCAGCCGTCTTCTCGCTCGCCTGTGGCGCTGTGCTCGATCTGGGAATCTGCCGCTACGCAGGCAAGGGGCAAAGTGAATTGGGAATGTTACGCACATTGTGGAACATCTTTCGTCCGGGGGACATCATGCTGGCTGATCGCCTGATGTGTTCGTGGACGGAAATGGTGATGCTCAAGCAACGTGGCGTTGACTGTGTGTGCCGTTTCACTTCACACCGAACAGCTGACTTTCGTCGTGGAACTCGCCTTGGTAAAGACGATCATATCGTCAAATGGGTCAAGCCTGGGAAACCCCGTTCGGTTGATCGGGAAGCCTACAACCTTCTGCCGGATTTTCTGATGGTTCGGGAAACTCGCGTGCGAGTTGAACAGCCCGGATTTCGAAGCAAGACTCTCATCATCGCGACTACGTTGCTCGACGCGGAAGAGATCACCAGGGAAGATCTGGCAGATCTCGATTTTGCGCGCTGGAATGCGGAGCTCGATCTGAGGTCTCTCAAGGAAACGATGCAGATGGACATCCTGCGATGCAAGACGCCGGAGTTAGTTCGGAAGGAAATCTGGACGCATCTCCTGGCGTTCAATCTGATCCGCACGATCATCGCCCAGGCCGCCAGCAAACACGATAGGAAACCGCGATCGATCAGCTTCAAAGGTGTGATCCAGACACTGAATGCCTTCCAGCCGCTGATTGCTTTCCAGGGTGAACGTGACGCAGTTTTTCGTATGTACCTCTACGAGCAAATTCTTGACGCCATCGCTACTCACCAGGTTGCTGATCGGCCCGACCGCTTTGAACCAGGACGGAAAAAAAGAAGACCCAAACCTTACGACCGATTGATGAAACCAAGACACGAAGCCAAACGTGATATCCTCAAGGGATTTAGCGAGAACTAAGTGCCATTCGCGTGTCGGACCGGAGACATCTGAGTCATCGGTTCAAGGGTGATTGGTCAGATTTTCGGAAAGTTATCAACACATAGTTTTCTCCTGGCATTGGCTTGAAGAAATGCCGTGGCGAATTGCATCGGTCATGAAATTACGAGATCAGTTTGGCCAGTGGTGAGCCGGTGTCTTTAAGTCGCTGGATGTACTTTTCTTCGTTGTAGGGGACTCGATCTTTCCAGCAGCGATAGATAATCCGCAGCCATTTGTAAGCGAGTGCTCGTCGCGCCATTTGTGGTTTCTTGCCGGCTTTGATCTGCTGCTGGTAGTAAGCGGCCGCCCATGAGCTGCGAGTGATCGAGAGCCCTGCAAACTCATGGAACGTCTGTTTCAGAAACTTGCTGGCCGCCCAGCGGCAGGTGACTGTCTTCTGTTTGCCGCTTTGGTGTGTGAGCGGAGCGATTCCGGTGGCGGCCTGAAGTGACTCGGCACTGGCGTACCGATTTCGGTCATCGCCAAGTGCCGCGATGATTCGACAATGAGTCACGTCAGCAGCACCGGGAAGAGACGCCACGATCGGATAGTCGGCATGCTGACGCACAAGACGATGAATCTCTTCGTCGTACTGATCAATGGATTCGTTCAGCGATTTGAGAATCTCCACAAGAGCCAGTACACGTCTGCGGCAGCAGCGAATCAGAACTTCATCGCAAGTGAGCGGCGATGCGTTCAACAGCAGTTCGATTCGTTCTTCGGCTTTCCTTGGAGTGCCGATTCCGAAGAAGTATTTTCGCAGATGTGTGGTGCCGGCCTTCTGCGCAGCCTCGAGCGTCGGAAACTTCGACAGGAACTTCAGGAGAAAATCGGCGTACATTTGTGAGGCGTCGAGCTTCAAAATGACGGGAAAATACAGCTTCAGAACAGCTCGCAGCTGATTGGCGAGATCAGCTCGGTGATCCACAAGATCTCGTCGATCTTCGCAGAGACTGGCGAGTTCTCGTGTGAGTGGATCGGCCGGTTTTAAAGGCCTGAGTGTGTCGCGATAGTGCTGCACGTATCTGGCCAGCAGCATGGCATCGGTGGGATCATTCTTGCCACCGCCGTGAGCAAACGCCTTACGGTAGCTGGCCAGTGAGGCGGGATTGATCGGATAGATTTCGAGGCCTTCATGGGTCAGCAGAGCATTGATTAGTGGTCCTCGGGACTGTTCGATCGCGATGGCAATTGTGGTGTCGGGAAAGATGCGTTTCCATGACTCAACGGTGTCATGAATGGTGTCAGGTTCTTGACAGAAACGCCCGGCCTGCGCACGACCGGTTGACGGGATGAGGTGAAAGACATGTTCCTTATCGGCCCAGTCAATTCCAATGCAGGTGATTGTGGATGAGACCGCTGGCATGGCGTTCCTTTCGGAAAATTTGTGGTGGAATGAAATGGCTCGGAAACCACACCGGCGAAGTGCTTATGGCGGACATGACTGAGCATTGTCAGTCTGTCTTCATCTGAGGATTCGTTAAGGCTGTGGTTCGCGAATTCTCACTGCGAAAGTCTCCGGTAAGTCGTCATGCTCGTTTCAGGAGCGATACGGCAGC
>JBIIIF010000288.1:0-8440 GCA_044235005.1 Planctomycetaceae bacterium
TCTTCCATGTAACAACAAATCGTCCCAAATCTTTTCCGACAATCTTGCCCAGCGCTTGACTGGCCCTTCCATAACAGGGTGTGACAAGCGCAGCGCGGGCACACCATTTTTGCTGCCAACTGGTGTGCCCGCGTTCGCCACGGCGAACTTGTCACACCCTACAGCCTGTCCCATCTCGAAATAATGCGCCGCCGAACTCGATCGGCGTCAACACCTGGAATGAACGACCGCGTTGCCGTAAGATACGCTTTGCTGTTTCATTGTATTCCTGATGGGCAGCCTTAAACTCAACCTAATCTCCCGTTCTGAAACTGTTGGAAGTAAACAACCATGGGACGTCTTGCGTTGGCGTGGCGAGTGCTCACAAGTGGCGATTTTTCCGCTCGCATCACTGGACTTTTGAATGCTCCGCCGGCCATTACAGCGGCTCCGGAAGCCCCATCCAAACCGGTGGCCGCCCCGAAGCCCGTCCGCAGTGACGCCGTCAGCCTGCTATCAGCCTTGCAGCGAGAAGGGCGTCTGATCGACTTCCTGAAAGAGCCCATCGAATCGTACTCGGACGCACAGGTTGGAGCGGCGGTAAGAGATATTCATCGCGATTGTGGAGCTGTCCTGGAACGTCAATTTGCAATCCGCCCGGTCCTTGATCAGCCAGAAGGAAGTTCTGTCTCCTTGGGGGCGAAGTCCGCTGGCCGAATTCGTCTGGCTGGAAAAGTCGATGGCAACGCAACTTCGGGGACGCTGGTCCATCATGGATGGCAGGCAACGACATGCAGTGTTCCGGTTTACACTGGAGACGCAGAATCCGCTCTGATTGTGGCTCCAGCCGAGGTGGAAGTTCGCTAGTCGGCCCATTTCCTGCGAATTCAGGCTCGCTGCAGGAAAACGTCCGACTGGTGCTTGAACCTGTCTCGCCCCGCAGGTAAACGTCTCGCTTTTCTGCTGTTTTTAGGGTCCGGGAGTCTTCCGTTCTGAGTTTTGCCGTCGCGATTAACGCGTCCTTCACAAAAGGACTTCGAATTCATCCCGATCTGCTCATCAGAATAGTCGTAAACTCTGGCCGCTTCATTCCTCGCGTTCACAGGTTCTCCGCTACTCCATGTCAGTCCTGCTTCAACTTACAGACGGTGTCAAAAGTTACGGCGACCAGATGCTGCTGGATAGCGCCAGCGTCACGCTTTACGAAGACGTGAAGGTCGGTTTCATTGGACGCAACGGAGCGGGAAAGTCGACGCTGCTGCGAGTTCTTCTGGGGGATGAAGAACTGGACAGTGGCACCGTGATGCGGTCGCCTCATCTGCGCGTCGGCTATTTGCGGCAGCATGATCCGTTTCAGCCCGGCGAATCGGCGATGGACTTTCTGATTCGCGACAGCGGCCAGCCGGACTGGAAGTGCGGCGAAGTCGCGGCGGAGTTTGAACTGAAGGGCCATTACCTGAACGGCCCGGTGCAGGGACTGTCCGGCGGATGGCAGACTCGCGTTAAGCTGGCGGCGTTGTTGCTGCACGATCCGAATCTGTTGATGCTGGACGAACCAACGAACTTTCTGGACTTGCGTACTCAGATTCTGCTCGAACACTTCCTGCGACATTTCCCGGCTGCGTGCCTGATCGTTTCACACGATCGTGAATTCCTCACCGCGACGTGTTCGCACACCCTGGATCTGAACCGCGGCAAGCTGACGATGTATAACGGCAAGATCGCCGGATACCTGCAGCAGGTCGAAGAAGAGAAAGTTCGTGCCGAACGAACCAACGCGGCTGTTGCGGCCAAGCAGAAGCAACTGCAGACATTCATCGATAAGAACAAAGCGCGTCCCACAGGAGCCAGTCAGGCTCGATCCAAGCAGAAGCAGCTGGATCGATTGACTCTGCAGGAAATCGAAGTCGATCTGCCAACCGCCAACATCCGCGCGCCGCAGGTGGAGCCTCGTCAGGGGCCTGTTGTTCGCTGCTTGGATCTGGCGATTGGTTATGAAGGCAAGGCTGTCGCGACCGGCATTGAGCTGGAAATCGAGCATCAACAGCGTGCGGCCATCGTGGGTGATAACGGCCAGGGAAAAACAACTCTGCTGCGAACTCTGGTGAATTCTCTGAGCCCCGTCGAAGGCAAAGTAAAATGGGGCTACGGCACTGAGATCGGCGTCTACGCTCAGCACGTTTACACGACGTTGCCGCCTGATCAGACTGTTCTGGAGTATCTGGAGTACAAGTCCAAGCCTGGCACGACGACTCAGGATTGCCTGGCCTGTGCCGGATCGCTGCTGTTCAAGGGCGGCCACACGAAGAAGCCAATTCGAGTTCTCTCCGGGGGCGAGCGGGCTCGCTTGTGTATGGCCGGCCTGCTGCTGGGAACTTACAACGTACTGGTGCTCGACGAACCAGGCAACCATCTTGACGTCGAAACTGTCGAGTCACTTGCCGAAGCGTTGTTGGTCTACAAAGGCACCGTTCTCTTCACCAGCCACGATCGACACTTCGTGCGTCGGATTGCGACCAACATCATCGAAGTGCGAGATGGTCGAGTTCGCAACTACTCGGGCAAGTATGACGACTACATTTATTACGTGAACAAAGAGATCGAAGAAGGCGAACGCGAACGAGCATCCGGCCGCATGGCGACTCCGCCGGCCGGCAAAGGGGCCGGGGCGAAGGTTGAAAAGTCTTCTGGTCCGAAAGACATCCATCAGCAGCGTAAGACGTTGCGGAATCTGGAAAAGAGCATTGCCAAGTTGGATGAACAGAAGAAAGCTCTAAACGCCGAGATGATGCAGACGTCGGATGCCAAGAAGGCCATGGCTTTGCATACTCAGATTGAAACGGTCGCCAAAGAACTGGCCGAAGTCGAAGAGAAGTGGTGCGAACTACAGCAGGAACTTGGCGAGTGGTGATTGCGCGTTGCAAGCCTTTCGTTTAACGGCAAGCCGCAGGCGACCGTAGTGCGATTGCCTCGGGCTGTTTGCTATGGATCGTACCCTCGTCGAATGTCGCGTTGAGCTCGTCGACGCATGATCTTCCAGTTCAGCTGCGCGTCTTCCAAACCGACAAGTGAGTCATCAGACTACCGAAGAAGTACGTCACCTTCGCCGGGTCAAGCCCCAATTGATGCAGAACCGTGGCGTGCCTGTGTTTGGCATGAAACACGTCGTCAACCACGAACAGTTACAATCTACCCCAAAAACTAATTCATCGAGGATGACCTGAGTGATTGACTCGGCCAAATTGCATGTCTGCGTCTTGGTTCTGGGGTTTGTCACCGGATGCAATGACGCAGGCTATGATCTTGAACTCCATATGCCGAGCAAGGTCAGCCATATTGAATTATCGATTGATACCGAATCGGAAATGGAACCCAAAGCGATGGGCGACAATACCTATCGAATTGATTTAGGTTCGGAGGGAAAGGCCGTGATTAGCGATGACTGGCCAATCACACGGTATCACAGAGCTTTCATTGTTTGTAATGGTGTTCGGTTTCAGCAAAACCATGACTTCCGAATCAGCGAAAGCACTTGGACGATGGGAGAGACCACGACAAGGACAGCGACCTCGACCGTGTCTCAGAGTCAACTCGATGGGTCCACGTATCTGATGGAGATCGACCGGCAGCAAAGCGAATCAGTCGCTCCGGCCAGGGAACCATGAAGTCTGGAATCGAGGTTGCTGGAGAAAGTGTCGTTGCAATTCCGAGGCGAGTTTTTCTGACTCGACTCCTCGAAGATTCCTTGTGAAGTTTATGTCGCGAGATTCTTTGGAACTGAATGGCGGGCTAAAGGCGATCAGAGAGCTTATGACGGGCCGATTGGACTCCCGGATCATGACAGCTGCCCGATCTGTGACCGGGACGAAGCGGCGTTCGATCAGGCTCGCAATCAGATCACCAGCGATGCTCTCGCCGACGGCTTTCAGGAGACACTGTGGATTGATTCTGACGTCGGATTCGATCCGGACAACGTCGACAAGATCCGCCGATATGGCTTGCCCATCGTTTGCGGGATCTATCCAAAGAAAGGCAAACGAGAACTGGCGATTCATATTCTGCCGGGCACTCCCCGCCTTCGATTCGGAATTCATGGAGGGCTGCACGAACGGCTCTACGGCGGAACAGGATTCCTGCATGTGCGCCGTGCCGTCTATGAGACGATGATCGAGCAACTCGGTCTCCCCGTCTGCAACGAACACGCGAACCGCCCGATGTGGCCGTTCTTTCTTCCGATGATCCGATCGGCTCCTCAACTCGTTCATGCGTCTGAAAAGCCCGATGCCAGGAAATCCGGGCACTGGTACCTGGCGGAAGATTTCGCATTCTGTCATCGAGCGAGACTGTGTGGTATTCCCATCATCGCCGACACGACCGTGCGACTCTGGCACGTCGGTGACTACGCCTACAGTTGGGAAGATGCCGGCATCGACCGCGAACGCTACGGTGATTTTGACTTCCAGTTCAGTTAGGCGTCGTACGGAATTGAATTGTCCAGTTAGCGGAACGGCGCGAGCCGTCCGGTGTCACATAGACCGGAGGGCTCGCGCCCTTCCGCTATATGTCAATTGACCACTGCGAGATTGATCCCGACAGAGGCTGTTCAGTCAGGCGTCGTACGGATTGAAATTGTCCAGTTAGCGGAACGGTGCGAGCCGTCCGGTGTTGCAAAACCGGAGGGCTCGCGCCCTTCCGCTACATGTCAACTGACAATCGCCAGAGCTGTTTTTTTTGATTGTAATCACTCGAATTGCACGCTGAGCCTGCCGTTCACGACATAATTTTCCAGATCGGCTGCGCGCCTTCGACGCCGACGAGCGAATTGTCGAGGCCGCTAAAAAAGTACGTCAGTTTCGCTGGATCAAGCCCCAGCTGATGCAGAACCGTGGCGTGCATGTGCTTGACATGGAACACATCGTCAACCGCGCGGCTGCCGATTTCATCGGTCGTGCCAACCGTTGTTCCGCCCTTGATGCCGCCTCCGGCCATCCAGGTGGTGAAGCCGTAGCTGTTGTGATCGCGACCGCTGCCCGTGGCATACTCCGCCGTTGGCTGACGACCGAATTCACCGCCCCAGACGATCAAAGTATCCTTCAGGAGGCCTCGATCCTTCAGGTCCTTAATCAGCCCGGCAATTGGCTTGTCGGTTTCGCCTGCATGCAGGTTGTGATTGGCCTCCATGTCCGTGTGAGCATCCCAGTTGTCGTCGTTGTGAGCACCACCGGAATAAATCTGCACGAAGCGGACGCCTCGTTCCACCATGCGGCGAGCGAGCAAACACTGACGGCCAAATTTTTCGCTCTTCGGATCATTCAGGCCATACAATTCCTGGGTTGCCTGAGTCTCCTGCGAAATGTCAACAGCTTCAGGAGCCTGTGACTGCATGCGATAGGCCAGTTCATAGCTGGCGATGCGAGCTGCCAGATTGGAATTGTCATTGCGCGGAGCCAGGTGTTCTTCGTTGTAGCTTCGCAGTGTATCCAGCAGTTTTCGTTGAGCACCGCCGGCCAGCTCTGAAGGTGGCGACAGGTCAAGAATCGGATTCGCGCCGGAACGCATCACAGTGGCCTGGTAAGTCGCCGGCATGTATCCGCTGCTCCAGTTTTTGGAACCGCTGATCGGGCCACCTCGTGGATCCAGCATCACGACGAATCCCGGCAGATCTTCATTCACGCTGCCAAGTCCGTAGTTGACCCACGAGCCGAGGCACGGATTACCGCTCAGAATTCTTCCCGAATTCATCATCAGCATGGCGGAACCGTGAATGGGCGAATCCGCTGTCATCGAATGAATGAAGGCAACGTCGTCTGCGCAGGTGCCGAGATTTGGAAAGAGATCACTGATCCACTTTCCGCACTGACCGTACTGCTTGAACTTCCAGCGAGGCTCGACGATTCGCCCCTGATTGCGATGACCGCCACGACCAAACGTTTTCACTTCGATCGTTTTGCCATCCATGCCGTACATGGAGGGCTTGTAGTCGAAGGTGTCGACCTGACTTGGCCCGCCATACATGTAGAGGAAGATGACGTTCTTCGCTTTGGGTTCGAAGTGCGGCTTTTTCGGAGCCAGCGGATTTGCAAAAGGCGTTTCACCATCCGCAGCGACGGACTGGCTGGCCAGAAAGCCGTCGCGATCCATAAGAGCTGTCATCGCAACTCCGGCAAAACCGGAGCCGGTCTGCCAGAGCATTTCACGTCGAGTTCGTCCGCAGAAGTTTTGAGCCATGGGAGGGGTTCTTCGGCAGGGCCAGGTGAGGAAGGTCGTGTTCAACTGTCTGTAATTATGATCGATCGGCACTGGAAAGTCATGCGTGAATGACAACGCGACTCCGGGGGCTCAGGAATTTCAAATTTGAAATCTCAAATTTCAAATACCGAGGCGCCGGTCCAAATCTCAAATGTATTCCGTGCGATTCTGCTTCTGCAGTTGAGCCAGCACCTCTTTAATCCGTTCTGACTGAGCAGCATCGGCCACAAGCGTGGCATCATCCGTGTGAACGATTATCAGGTTTCGCAGGCCCAGCGTTGCGACCAGATGGTCACTGGTTGTACGAACGATGCAGCCCTGAGTATCCACGCCACAGAACGGACCGTCGACGGTGTTGTTGTCGGAGTCCGCTCCATTCAGACGCGGCAGAGAAAGCCAGCTGCCGACGTCGTCCCACTGAAACGGCGCTTCGACTACGGTCACGCCCTGAGCACGCTCCAGCACGGCATAGTCGATGGAAATGCTCTTGAGCTTCGGGAACTCTTCCGCCAGCACAGCGTCGCCTCGCCCGGCCTTTAGTCCTTCGGCGATCTTCATCAGCCCGGCATACATCTCCGGTTCATACTGCTTCAGCAGATCCACAATCGTCCGAGCCTTCCAGCAGAAGATTCCGCAGTTCCAGAAGAACCGACCTTCGCGCACGTACTGTTCGGCAAGGCTCAGATGGGGCTTTTCGCGGAATGCCGACACTTCGTAGACTCGCGGAGTTCCGTCACCCACCAATGCGCCGCGTTCGATGTAGCCGTAGCCTGTGGCCGGAAACGACGGGATGACGCCGAACAGGACAAGCTTCGACGGATCCGCGTTGACGATCTCGACAGCACGCAAGGCCCCGCGTGAGAAGGCTTCGTCGGTCTGAATGACGTGATCGGCTGGCATCACGAACATGATACCGTCGGGGTCGTGGTGCAAAATCTGAATCGCGGCCAGTCCTACGCACGGGGCCGTGTTTCTTGCCGCCGGCTCCACAAGAATATTCTGCCGCGGAATTTCCGGCAGCTGTGCGGCCGTCGCATCGGCCTGTACTTCGTTGGTGACCACCCAGGCACGAGATGGATCGACCCAGTTTCGACAGCGATCCAGAGTCTGCTGAATCATGGTGCGTTCGCCGGCGAGGCGAAGCAGTTGTTTCGGCAGTCTTTGGCGGCTCTGAGGCCAGAATCGAGTTCCACTGCCGCCCGCCATAATCACTGCATGTAACATCTCGATGAATCCTTTCTCTCGTGGGCCTAGACTTCCGGCTTATCCTGCTTATTTGCTTCTGCCGCTGCAATCGAGCGAGCCACAGATTCCAGCATGACTTCCATCGCGAATGGTTTACGCAAATAGTCCACAACACCCAGCATTTCCGCGTAGGCCTTATGTCGGCTGCCTTCATTAGCGGTCATCATGATGACCGGAGGAGCATCAGGCAATTCTGCGAGGAATTCGAGGACCGGAAATCCGCCCATTCGCGGCATCATCATGTCCGTCAGCACGAGATCTGGTTTCTGTCCCTGAATCAGTCGGCGTCCGTCCTGCCCGTTGTTGGCCGTGAGCACGCGATAGCCGGCCGCCGAAAGGACGCTCTGAATCGTGGAGGAAATATCTCGATCGTCCTCGATGACGAGGATAGTTTTCTGCGTTTGGGTCATGATCCGATCACACTTTCAGGAGAGGATGTCTCTGGCGGGGACCAGTGCTCGTCACTCTGCTACCGAAAGGGTCGACCACTGGCCGCCGGATTGTCGGACAGCCAGACGACAAAAGCAAGAATCCTCCCGACATTGGTCATAGTCGGGGAAGAAGAACTCCACCCAGCAATGAGAGCGCAAGGGAGTTGGTCAAGAAGAGCAACGTCGGGCTCAGGGCTGATCTCGGGATACAGCCCGCCAACGGCAACTCGCATCAGGAAACAGTATGCGCGACGATTTCGACAGCCCTCAGCGCCCGCGTTCAAATTCGACCACGGCAACGCTGTTCACCGTCAGAATCACTCAGCCCTGCTTGGAGTCGGGCGTGTTTTCGCGTTTGATTGCATCATAAACTTCTTCACGATGCACGGTGACATCGCGAGGCGCCTCGATGCCGAGACGCACTTTGTCGCCACGGATTTCGATGACCATGAGAGTGATCGAATCGCCGATCACAATCTTTTCGTCTTTCTTGCGGCTGAGTACTAACATGTCCAGTCCCTGGTCAATCTTCTTCG
>JBIIIF010000065.1:0-27564 GCA_044235005.1 Planctomycetaceae bacterium
TGCAGTGATGCTTTGTGGTTGGTTGGTTGGTTGGTTGGTTGAACATATGGGACTTATAGGTCGTATAGGACCTATGGCTTTTTTTCCCATCAACCAGCGTCCATCATCCCCGGTAACTGCCTAGCAGCAAGAATCGCATGGTGCAATCGTGACTTGACCGTGCCTAGCGGCAAATCAAGGGCCACGGCGATCTCCGGTTGAGTCATGTCATCGGCGAATCGCATCAACAGGATTTCTCGATGGGCATCGGATAACGAAGCCAGCGACTGTTCGATATCACTGCGGTCAGAACTCGACGAAGCCTGTGGTTCAGCAATCAGCGGCAATTGGTCATCTCCACCACTGGAGCGTTGTCGTTTCTTTCGAGCCGCAATCGAGAAATTTTGCACAGCCGGATAAAGAAACGTCGTCAGCGCGGCGGTCAACTGAAAGCCGGGAAACTTACGAGCGAAGTAGCCGAAGGTTTCCTGCAGCACATCCAACGCATCGTCGTGGTGTCCGGTAAATCGCAGAGCCAGCCGCATGGTCCAATCACGATAGCGGAAATACAGGACTTCAAAGGCCCCCGCATCGCCTGCGTTGACGGCAGCGACCAGCTCTTGATCGGTTCGATTGTCGATCGGTGCCGGTGCCATGAACCGTTGAGTTCCGGATTCCTGTAGCCAACGTCCGCCGTCGCACGACGCGCGGCAGACGATGTGAGTGGAGTACGTTAGCGGCATTCGATTTCAGCAGGAAATCATTGGAAAAATCTGTTTCCGGAAATCCTGCTGGATTCGTTGAACCAATTTGAGCAGTCACTCACTTAACAACCAGAGAAGCAAAATCGATTGAGCTGCTTTTCGCAAAAGTCATCTGTAAATCCGAGCAATCAAGACATGTTGAATCCTGAAGAACAAGATGATCTTCCAGAACTGCCATCGGCCCTGGCGTCGGAGTTGAAGAGCCGATGCAGACCCGTTCCAGAGATTCCCGAGGCGATTGATCGAGCAATTCTTGCGGATGCTCAGCGATATCTCCATCAGACAATTCCTGTGAGAGCCAGGGCGAACTGGAGATGGCGATTCGCCGTTGTCGGCTCTTCCGTGGCGGCCGCCTGCATGCTGTTCTTTGCACTGAATCGTCAGGAGCCGCAGCAACCAGCAAGCGTCGCACGAGACCTCGATGGGAATGGACGGGTCGACATTCTGGATGCCTTTGCAATCGCCAGAGAAATTCAAAACGGACGAAATCAACCGGAGTTCGATATCAACGGCGATGGACGCCTGACTCAGGCGGATGTGAATGAGATTGCTCAACGAGCTGTCACGCTTTAGTAAATGAATCAACAAACAGGACCAACACAATGTCCTCAGAACCATCAGTCTATCAATCATGTCAGTCACGCCCCTTCCAGATTCCACTGTGCTGGGTGTTGCTGATCGCTTTTGATCTGTGCCTGATGGCTTTCGCAATGGCTCAGGAGCCACAGCAAGGCTCAGCCAATGTCCCTGTACAAACCGATGAAGTCACGATTCCCGGTCCGGCGGATGCTTCAGAAGACTCCATTCGCTTCGAAGCGATTGATGTCTTTCTGGATTCCGGCGACCTGCCATTAGCGGCCTGGCAACTGGAACTTCGCAGCCTTACACAGGACGTTGAGATTGTGGGGATCGAAGGCGGCGAACATCCAGCGTTTAAAGAACCGCCGTACTACGATCCTCGTGCCATGAACAACAATCGAGTCATCCTCGGGGCGTTTAACACGGGTTCTGACAACCAACTTCCCAGCGGTCGCAGCCGAGTCGCTCGAGTCCATCTCCAGATTACCGGACCGGGCGAACGAATGTGGCATACCGAACTGACAACATCGGCATCGTCGGATGGAAGAAACATCCCCGCAGAGCTTTCGATTGCCAAAGCTCAGGGCTGAAGCACTTTGCATCTCAAATTTCAAATTTGAAATCTCAAATAATCACGTAGCGATCTCAATAAATCGGGAGTGTCCCACAGATGAATATTCCACGAGCTTTATGGAACGCGATTGGCGTTCTCTTATTCTCCCTCGCCTGCTTAATTCAGGCGGGGTGCGGCAGCACGGAAACAGGAAACGTACCAGCAGCGACGGCCCCAACGTCGCGCGATGCGGACTATGCAGGTGAGAAAACTGGAGATTTCGATGAGTCTGGAGCAATGGTTGCAGGAAACGTTGCTTCAAACGATAGTCGAGCCCGCAGCCTCTCTGCTGTCGTTCGCGGCAACTCGGACTCGCCGACGGCCCGAGTCACATTCGATCTTATGCCGGGCGAAGAGTTGTGGGTTATTGCAAAAGGGTTTACATCCACGCCACAACCTCCCGAAGATCGCCCCGGATGCGGTTGCCTGATGGCAAAACTGCCTGACGTCGAGAAAGAAGTTCCTGTACCGCTAAAGCATACTTCCGTCACCGGAAACATCGACGGTTACATCGCTTCAGTCGATGTGACTCAGCAGTTTCAGAATCCATACAGTTCAAAGATCGAAGCCGTCTACGTCTTTCCACTGCCTGAAAATGCTGCGGTCAACGAATTTGTGATGACCGTCGGTGAACGAAAAATCCGCGGCATCATTCGTGAACGAGAACAAGCCGAGAAGATCTACAACGAAGCTCGATCGCAGGGCCATGTCGCTTCGCTGCTGACAGAAGAACGCCCCAACATCTTCACTCAGAAGGTGGCAAACATTGAACCGGGCAAACAGATCGACATCAATATCCGCTACTTCAATACTCTGCGATACGACGACGGGGCCTATGAGTTCGTCTTTCCGATGGTCGTCGGACCTAGCTACAACCCGCCAGCGACAACCGACGGCATCGGCTCCGTCGCTCGCGGTGGTAACGGCGTCAGCGGGCAGAATACGGAAGTGCAGTACCTGGCTCCCAACGAGCGATCAGGACACGATGTCTCGGTCAGCCTCAACATCAAGGCGGGCGTCAACATTGAGAATGTCCGCTGCGTGAATCATTCGGTCGATATCAAGGAGAGTTCCGAAAGCGAACGACAGATTACTCTGTCTCCTTCGGACTCGATCCCCAACAAAGATTTCGTGCTGAGATATAAAGTCGCCGGTGAACAGATCAAGACCGCTATGATGACTCACAAGGATGATCATGGCCAATACTTTACGATGATGCTGTATCCGCCCGCGGAACTGAAACAGGTTCAGCGAAGCCCGATGGAAATGGTTTTCGTTCTGGACTGTTCCGGAAGCATGAATGGTCGACCGCTCGATCAGGCTCGCGCAGCCGTGACACATGCGTTGCAAAAGCTGACTCCGCGAGACACTTTCCAGATCATTGATTTCAGCAATACCGCTTCACAACTGGGTCCGGCACCAATTAATGCAACGCCAGAGAACCTCCGCAATGGACTGGCCTATCTGGCATCCTTAAACGGCAGTGGCGGCACAGAAATGATCGAAGGCCTGAAAGCCGCACTCGACTTTCCTCATGATGAAGGCCGCTATCGAGTCGTCTCGTTCATGACCGATGGCTACATCGGGAACGATCACGATATTCTGCACGCGGTCGCTCAGAAGACCGGCGACTCGCGCATCTTCAGTTTCGGAGTTGGTCAATCTCCCAACCGCTATCTGATGGATCGCATGGCTCTGCTGGGGCGAGGTGCAGTGGCTTATTTGAGTCTCAATGATGATCCGGTCCAGATCATGGAACAGTTCCACGAAAGTATCAGCCACCCCGCGATGACTGATCTGAGCATCAACTGGGGCAGCATGAACGTCACTGATGTGTATCCGCAAATTGTTCCCGATCTGATCGTCGGCCGTCCGGTTGTTCTCACCGGTCGATTCACCGGAGAACCCGGCATAGTCACCGTCAATGGTCGCACCGGCATGCAGCCCGTGTCGTATTCCGTGGCTTTGGATGCTCGCGATGCGAACAAGGAACACAAAGGCATCGGAGCCGTCTGGGCTCGCCTGAAGATCGCCGACCTGATGGCTCAGGTTTCACGAACACCCGATCAGGCCGAACAAATCCAGCAGTCCGTTCTCAGGACCGCTTTGGACTACAGTTTGATGAGTGCTCTCACGGCTTTCGTCGCTGTTGATTCCATGACGAAGACAGAAGGAGCCTTCGGAACAACCGTCGCGGTGCCCGTTCCTGTGCCGGAAGGTGTTCGCTACGACACCGCGGTTGAGAATTGAGACGTGTGCTGTTGGTAGTAAAGCGTAAAGGTTCAAGCACGCTGTTGCCCTAATTGTTTACCGCCCAGCCGGAGGCGCCGGCCAATGCAAAAGCCGGCGCCTTCGGCTGGGCGGTAAACGCAACACCCAGACGCTCAGGTAATCAACCCTTGCTCTGGCTCTTTATTGGCTGCACAGCTCGCTGCCCAGCCACTGCGTTCACTTCCTGCATCTGGCCCCAGCGATAAAGCATAAACCCAAGAACCACTCCGCATGCGGCTGAAGATAGAACGGCGGCAGGGCTGTGAGTAAATGTTGAATTCTCAGCAGCCGCCTGAGTTGTCAGGACCAGACCAATGGTGCTGATCACGAAACCGATCGCATCGGAGATGATTTCTCGCAGGTTGATGCTGCCTTTGAACAGCACGACCAGTTTTCCAAGGACCAGTTGCAGAGCAAAGCTGACGACTCCAGCAGACATGAGTCCAAATGCCAGCCAGTGAAACGATGAGAAATTCAGCGACTCAGCCAGCTTGTAAATCGGGCCCAGCAAACCTTCCGAAGCTTTCTTCGCGGATTCATTCTGATCAATCTTCTCCGCCAGTTCGTCAACTTTGGCTTCGACCGCTTCTTCCACAACCTTTGTGGTATCAGTCAATGTTGGCTTCTTTTCGTCGCCGCTGGACGCAGCATCAGACTCTCCAGTTTCCGTCGGAGTCGTTTCTGCTGCACTCGGAACCTGTTCCGTCGCTGCCGGTGCCGGCGTTGCTTCTTCCTGGCATACGCCTGCTGCCGGGATCAGACAAACCACAGCCATCAATGACAACGTAAACTTCTTCATCAGCCTGCTTTCCAACACAAAGAGTAAAACCTTTCCGCGATCCCCCTGCACCCAAAAAGCGTGCAAGGGACATGATTCGCTGCGGTCCGCAAAATATTGGAACGTTCTTTTGCGCCAGCCGTCAATCGACCAAAGAAATCTTCACCACCGACGTTAGGTTGTTGTTCTAATCGTTTACCGCCCAGCCGGAGGCGCCGGCCATCGCAGAAGCCGGCGCCTTCGGCTGGGCGGTAAACAAAAGCCCGCAGGATGCGACGAAATCCATAGCCTGTCTACGTCCATGGTTTGCAGGCTTTTGCGCTACAGGCGTTGCTTGATGTAAAACTAACCTTCAATCGGGCCTTCTTTCCTCGCACGATCGTAGAGTTCTCGCCAGCGCGGTGTTCCGTCGTTAGGAAACAATCGAGTGTCCGCGCCCGGAGCAAAGTAGGGATAGCGATCCGCATTGGCCGCTGACAACATAAAATTCACGCTGCCATTGTTGGCGGTGAACATCCTTTTGCCGTCAGCCCAGGTCGTTTCGATCAGACGCTCAGGCTCCGGCCGTTCCGCCGGTTTATCGACCTTCAGCTTCGCCACCGTGTCGCGATTAATCTCATATCCCAGACCCGGACGATCCGGAACGACGGCGTGACCATTCTTCAGCAGAATAGGTTCCACAAGCATGTCGGTTTCGAACAACTGATGGCAATTTACAGCCGGCCAGATCGCCTGCTTGAGTACTCCTCCGAAGTGCAGAGAATGAGCAGCCGTCAATCCGCTGCCAACCAGTTGCAGCCACAACGGGAATCGAGTCTCCTCACAGAATCGCCCCGTTCGCATCAACTTCGTCGCACCACCTCCGGCAACAAAGCCGTCACAACATCGAGTCTGCGCGCAGGTTTCGGGATCGGGTGTGCCGTAATGAATCGCGACTTTCACATGAGTGGAGTTCGTGATCTTACGATTGCCGTCAACGTCTTCCTGAGGAATTGGGCCTTCAAAAATATCGACCTGTGGATATTTGCCAAGCCGCTCCAGAATCGGAAGCCCCTGTTCCGCAGTTCGCAGAGTATCGTTGAAGTCCATGTCGATCTTGAACTCGGGCGGCACGACTTTGCACGCTTCATCGACTTGCTTGAACACATCAAACCACGGACGTCCTTTGGTCTTGTAAGACATGTAACCCAGTCGCATCGCTTCTTTGCATTCAGACACCATGTCAGCGGCTGACGTATCGATATTCCACCACGATAACGGCGTTGTGTCGTGAACCTTTTCACCGAGCAGCGAATGCACCGGAACTTCTGCAGCACGTCCAACGGCGTCGAACAACGCCATTTGCAGACCTGCACCCAAGGTATCGTCCCACATGACGTCGATCGCACTGCGACCGATCACACGAGGAATCGCTTCATCCGGAGTTGCTCCCCAGGTGTAGTACAGCAGTGTCTCGCCGGTTCCCGTAACACCGCATTTGAGTGTTACATCGCAGATCTCCGAATAACGCCAATGAGGAATCTCGCGATCCATATTGCGGCGCGGCGTTGGGCGAAACTCCAGCTTGACCGTGGTGCGTTTGATATCTGTGATCTCAAAGTGCTTTTCAGCCGCCACAGCTCCCACCGCGCGAAGCGTGCTGCGACTGAATCCAGAGAACGCCAATAACCCGGCCACACCAGCCGACTTCTTCAAAAATGCGCGTCGAGCAGAAACCATGAGATGCTCCTGAGGGCAGAATGGAGAGCAAAAAAGCGGGGGGAGAGTTGAGGTGGGAAGAATCGTCGATGGGGATCAATCACGTCGACGAATCTGTCAGACCAGTATGACTTCCACAGCCCGGAAAGAAAACCGACAACATATGGCTTATGTACGTCCTGCCTGCTGTCCCAGGATTCTTTTTGTAGGTCCTGCCTGCCGGGCAGGACTTTCGCCGGAAGGCGAACTCTGGCGCGACGCCCGTCAACCAATCGCGATCCGACAAGATCAATACCCCGGGCAAACAAAGTCGCGACAAGTCGCGAAGTCCTTTCCGGCAGAAAGGACCTACTTCAATGCGTTCCCTCTGTTTCCTTCTCTCCCCTCAGCCTTTCTCAAACTGTTCCTCTCACAAGGTCAATGGAACAATCTTAATCTTCATCTTACTCTTAATCATAATCTCCGCCGTCCTCATCTGTACTCAACTCGCAACCGTCTTCCGTCACCCTTCAAATAGCAGCCCCATGGGTTCTCTTCAAAAATCGCTGAAGCTGCTAACAACGTTGCTGATCATCAAGATCATCGCAGCCGTATTGCTCAGTTACCGCGACTACATGCCACCGAATTTCGATCGAGGCTTTCTGATCGATCGAGATCCCTATTTCTTCGGAAGCTATCAGTGGGCGTTTTACGTTCACATGACGTCCGGACCGCTGTCGCTCATGCTGGGACTGATTCTGCTCATCAAGAGTGCTCGTCTGCGTTTTCCGAAATGGCATCGTATTTTGGGACGCATTCAGACGGCGAACGTTCTGCTTTTGGTCGCCCCCAGTGGGCTCTGGATGTCACGCTACGCGGAGTCAGGACTTGTGGCCGCTGTTGGATTCGGCACCCTATCGATCGTGACCGGGTTGAGTGTTGCATTGGGCTGGCGAGCCGCTGTGCAGCGACGCTTCCAAGCTCATCAAGTGTGGATGGAACGTTGTTTTGCACTGCTTTGTTCCGCCGTCGTCCTCCGCTTCATTGGCGGAGCGTCAACTCTGGCGAACATCGACTGGCCCTGGATCTATCCGCTCTCAGCCTGGATCAGTTGGCTACTGCCGTTAGTGGGCTGTGAGCTTTGGCGTTTCGTTAGTCGCCGACAAATAGCCCCGCAATCATAACGCTCTGAGAATGGATGCCCTATTCACCATTCTCCGACAACTTCTTTGCCATTTATCGAAATCACAGCTCGACGTGTCTCAGGAGCCATGTCCACTGAAAGAAAGTGGGCACTCCCATCCGCCAAAGCCGCCTGAACTCCTCCAATATGGGCAAGCTCTTTGGCAGGACTGATGTTCAGGACCATCTGTTCATCCGCATCGTGCGGCGACATCCAGTGAACAGCCTGTTTCACCGGAACTTCGATCACCATGAGTGTGTTAGATGTACCGTCAGTGATTTCTGAGATCGCTCTGGGCTTAGTGGAATGAAAACAGGCGTTCTCTCCGACAACAGCCAGATAGGTGGTGAAGCCTTGCGGCAGCTCAGAACTTGGGCAATGAAAAGTCTGCGGTGTCGTTTTGAACGCCTCGGCATTCGAGGGGTGATTCCAAGGCTTCGACAGATCAATCTTTTGATAGCGATCGCGGTGTTCCAGCCACGGCAGGATCAAAGTTCGCCAGCTATGCAGCCGCTGTCCGTTTTCATCGACCGTATAAGCCGGCGGAAATGCCTCGTAGACATCGTGGTAGTTGTGCAGAGCCAGAGCAATCGTCTTCAGATTGTTCTTGCACTGCGTGCGGCGAGCTGCCTCACGTCCACGAGTCATCTTGGGTAAGAACAAACCGATGAGAACGACCGTAATGCCAATAAAGGCACCGATCTTTAGGTATCTTCCCAACGAGTGCTGCGGAGGCCGCTGCATTTCTGCAGCCGGTGCAGGCGTGGCGTAAGGATTCTCCGACATCGAACAGCCTCCTCTTTCGAAGACACCACTCCGCAAATCATCACCGGAAAATCACGCAAGGACTTCGTTCACAACTCGGCCTGCGACATCCGTTAGTCGATAATCGCGACCGGAATGACGGAACGTCAGACGTTCATGATCCAAACCCATCAAGTGCAGAATCGTCGCGTGGAAGTCATGCACATGGACAACATCTTTAGCGACATCAATGCCATACTCGTCAGATTCGCCCCAGGTCATTCCGGGCTTCACACCGGCACCAGCCAGCCACGACGAAAACACCCAGTGATGATGTTCGCGGCCTGCTGCTCCGGCGGCCGAATTAAAAGGCGTGCGACCGAACTCCGTGGTCCAGACAACGAGAGTATCCTCCAGCATTCCTCGCTGTTTCAGATCTTTCAGCAACCCGGCAATCGGCTGATCAATATTTTTCGCCAGCGGAGCATGAGTCATCATGTCGCCGTGAGCATCCCAGTTGCCGGATGAACCAACATCGATCAGTTCAACAAACCGAACACCTCGTTCCGCCAATCGGCGAGCCACCAGGCATTGCCACGCGAAACCGCTTGTACTGCCACGCGGCAACCCATACATCTCGAGCGTGGCATCGTCTTCTTTCGACAGATCGAACACCTCCGGCATCTCGGCCTGCATGCCAAACGCTGTTTCAAACGATTTCATGCGAGCTGTCAGCAGAGGATCATTCGGTCGAGCCGCCAGATGCTTCTGATTCATCCGAGCCATCGCGGCCAGTTCCATCTCCTGGAGTCGGCTGCTGGGGGCACGTCGCTGAATGTTGGCAACCGGTTCCGCTCCCGGCAAAACCAGAGTCCCTTGATGCGCGCCGGGAAGAAAATCGCTGCCCCAGACCTGACCACCAGCATACGGTGAATGCGGTGCGATAACAACGAACGATGGCAGGTTACGATTGACCGTCCCCAGCCCATAGCTGAGCCATGAACCGATGCTGGGGCGAGCAAACGTAAACGATCCGGTATGAATCCCCAGCGTCGCTTCGTAGTGATTGGTATGGTCCGATTTCATCGATCGAATCACGCACAGATCGTCGACGCATTCGGCCATGTGAGGAAACAAGTCGCTGACTTCGATGCCGCACTGGCCGCGCGGTTTGAATTCCCACTGAGGCCGCTTGAGGAACATATTGAAGTCCCCTTTGCGTCCCTGAAATTCATTGACCGGAATGGTCTTCCCGGCATCGGCGAAGAGCTTCGGTTTCGGATCCCACGAGTCAACGTGCGAAACTCCACCACTCATGTAGAGGAAGATGACTCGCTTGGCCTTGGCAGGAAAATGAGTCGGCTTCGGAGCCAGCGGATCGCTCGCGTCGTTCTTGGCGTCATCCGCCAGCAATTGCGATACAAGTCCCGGAAACAACATCGACCCGCCAACCATCGAACGCAGAACGCCACGGCGAGATTGATCGGGATGAGTGGGAGATGTCATGGGATAGGGCTCCGGGAAAGCGAAACAGGTTTGAGGTTTTCAGTTTTCGGTTTTCGGAGAGTCGCGGTTCGGATGTTCAGTGAATCGCACACACGCCACCGGGCCTGCCCCGGTGGCGGATTTTTTAAGGTCATCACTCTCCGAAAACCTCAAACCGAAAACGGTCGTCCTACCGGACGACAAAATTCACCATTCGCCCTGGCACGGCGACGACCTTTACAACTGTCTTGCCTTCCAGATTCTTCTGCACTTGCTCATCCGCACGAGCGGCCGCTTCGAGGGCCGCGGCATCGCTATTCGCGGGCACGACGATCTTGGATCGCAGCTTCCCGTTGAACTGAACAGGAACCTCTACAGAATCCTCAACCAGCAACGCCGGGTCGTATGTCGGCCACGGTTCGTAGGCCAGAGTATTCGCATGACCGAGCACATTCCAGAGTTCTTCGGCAATATGCGGCGCAAACGGACTGAGCAACAGCACGAACTGAGACAAGACGGACTTCGGACGAGCTTCCTGGCTCGACATAAAGTTGGAGAATTCCATCATGCGACTGATCGCCGTGTTGAATGACAATCGATCAATGTCATCCGTTACAGCTTTGATCGTCTTGTGGAGAACTCGCAGTTGTTCGTCAGTGGCAGCCGAATCGACAACAGCATCCGCCAGCTTCACCGTCTCCGCGCGTTCGTCGACGATCATGCGCCAGACGCGACCGAGGAATCGATAAACGCCTTCAACACCGCTCATCTGCCACGGCTTGGTTTGTTCAAGTGGTCCCATGAACATTTCGTAGAGACGCAGTGAGTCTGCACCGTAGTCACGCACGATGTCATCAGGGTTGATCACATTCCCACGAGATTTGGACATCTTTTCGGCTTTGCCGTTCTCATCCGGCTCACCCAAAATCATCCCCTGATTCACCAGCTTCTGAAACGGCTCGGGAGTACTCACGTGGCCGCGATCGAACAACACCTTGTGCCAGAAGCGTGAGTACAACAAATGCAACACCGCGTGTTCCGCACCCCCGATGTAGAGGTCGACCGGCAGCCAGTATTTTTCTTTTGCCGGGTCGATGAAGTTGGTTGAGTTCTTGTTGTCACAGAAGCGCAGGTAGTACCAGCAGCTTCCGGCCCATTGAGGCATGCTGTTGGTTTCTCGCTTGAGCTTCACGCCGTCGGTGTCAGTCTTGAACAACCATTCCTGAGTCGCCTTGGCCAGCATCGGCTCCGGCGTGCCAGTCGGCTTAAAGTCATCCATATGAGGATGCAGAACCGGCAACGATTCGGCGGAGTCAGCTCGCATTAAGCCTGTTGGATTGCCATCGGCATCCAATTCATGCCAGATCGGAAACGGCTCGCCCCAATATCGCTGACGGCTGAACAGCCAGTCTCGCAGCCGATAGTTGACTGCTTCTTTGCCAAGGCCTGCGGCTTCGAGATCCTTGGTGATTTGAGCCTTGAAGACTGCTGTCGGCAGGCCGTCATATTTGCCCGAGTTGACTGCGATGCCAGTCTCCGTGAACGGGAGCTCCTGATCCGATGAATTCATTTCACGCGAAGGCGCGGAGGCGCGAAGAGTCTCATCGGGATCTGTTTGATTGTCCTTCGCGACTTCGCGCCTCCGCGTGAGACTTGCTTCAGATTGTACGACACGAATGATCTCGATCCCAAAGGCCTTCGCGAATTCGTAGTCGCGTTCATCATGCGCGGGCACGGCCATGATGGCTCCGGTGCCGTAGCTGATGAGCACATAATCGGCGATCCAGACGGGGACTTTTTCGCCGTTGACGGGATTGATCGCATAGCCGCCGGTGAAGACGCCAGTCTTGTCTTTGGCGAGGTCGGTACGATCGAGATCGCTCTTCAACGACGCCTTCGTGCGATACTCATCAACTGCCGCTTTCTGTTCCGGCGTCGTGATCATGTCGACCAGCGGATGCTCCGGCGCGAGAACCATGTAGGTCACGCCAAAGAGCGTGTCAGGGCGAGTTGTGTAAACGCGGATCGTGTCGGCGGCCGCTTCTTTCGGAAACGGCGAGCGGCCAGTGTCAACTGGCCGGTCCAGGGATGATGTCATCGTACCGGTGGGCTGACACCCACCGCTCGCCGGGACAATCTTGAAGTCCACTTCCGCGCCAACGCTTCGGCCAATCCAGTTGCGCTGCATCAGCTTGATCGCTTCGGACCATGTCAACGGATCGAGTTCATTCGCGAGGCGATCGCCATACGCGGTAATGCGCAGCATCCATTGTTTCAGCGGCATGCGGACAACCGGATGGCCGCCTCGTTCGCTCTTGCCGTCGATGATTTCTTCATTCGCCAACACCGTGCCAAGGGCAGGGCACCAGTTCACCGGCGCGTCGGAGACGTAGGCGAGTCGATGCTTGTCCTCGTAGCGGCGAACAGCTTCCGCAACCTCAGGCGAGCGGCCAGTGTCAACTGGCCGGTTTGAAGGGGACTCCGCTGCAGATGTACCGGAGGGCTGACGCCCACCGCTCGCCAGGATTTCTTCCGGAATCGGCAGTTCACTAATCGGCCGGCCTTTGCCTTTTCGCTTCACACCATCAGGACCGACCCATTCATACTCCGAGTCATACCAGGTGTCGTAGATCTGCAGAAAGATCCACTGCGTCCAACGGTAATAATCCGGATCAGTCGTCGCGAGTTCTCTCTCCCAGTCGTAGCTGAACCCGAGCATCTTCAACTGACGCTTGAACGTCGCGATGTTCTGATTCGTCGTTTCGCGAGGATGAGTGCCGGTCTTCACGGCATGCTCTTCGGCCGGAAGTCCGAAGGCGTCCCAGCCCATCGGATGCAGAACATTCAAGCCCTTCATCCGCGAGTAACGGCAAACGATATCTGTTGCGGTGTAACCTTCCGGATGCCCCACATGCAATCCGCTGCCGGACGGGTACGGGAACATGTCGAGCACATACAGTTTCTTCTTGGCAGAAACAGCGTCCTCGGTGCGGAAGGTCTGGTTTTCGTCCCAGAACTGCTGCCAGCGGGATTCAACCGGTTTAAAGTCGTAACGGGGCATGGGGGAAGGTTTTCGGTGTTCAGTGTTCGGTTTTCAGACAATCGCAATCGGCGGACACCAAAGAGTGAGTCCCTGATGTTCCGGGCGACGAGCAAATCCCGTCGGCGGAGCGACGGGGCTACGGTAATTCCCGGAAGTCTATTGAACCGCATCGGCGATGCAACAGGGTCCATATTTTCACGATTCCCGGAATGGTCTATCCTGTGGCGAGGTTGGTGACACAGCGCAAAGGGAATTGCTATGAGCTACAAACAACTTTTCCTCCTGATTCTGACAATTTGGTCCGCCGAACTGTGTACGAGGCTGCTGTTTGATGCACTCCTGAAGCCACAGATGGAGTATCGCACTTATTACCTCGAAACCGACAAATACGGTCGTTTTCTGGGCGAAGACATCAACGAAGAGGTCGGTGACCGAGGCTGGCAACTGGTCTCCGCAGTCCCGAATCCGCACAACAAGGAAGAAATGATCCTCTTCTTCCAGCGACGGATCCTGTAACGGCAAGTTACTCGACACTGGACCGTGAACGCCGCTTGCGGTACCAATGCGGCATTCTTCCGTGGTTAGACTCTGCGTGGACGGAGTTGAGAGAAGCCGGATTCGTCAAAAGAAATCACTCTGCCCTGCGCGAAGTATATTCTCCACACGGTGTGAATTGAGCGTGGGTGTCCGCGGGATTCCTTGAGAGGTTCGTCTCAATCGTGGATTCGCATAGAATAGTCCCAGAAAGTGTCTAATCATGTCGGCCAGCGCGACTTCGCCTTCTGCTTCTTCAAAACTCATTACTCACGCGTTTAAGCAGCGCCTGAAAAGTATTGTCGGACCTGAACGACTGCTGGATGCTCCGGATGAGCTGGTCGTTTACGAATGCGATGGCTACGTCGTCGAAAAGAATTCTCCAGACATCGTCGTGTTCCCGGTGAACAGTGATGAAGTTGTCCGGATCGTGCGTGAATGCAATCAGTTCGGCGTCCCGTTTGTTGCTCGCGGAGCCGGAACCAGTCTGGCCGGTGGATGTCTGCCGGTTGGTGGCGGAGTCATGATTGCTCTGGCCAAGATGAATCGCATTCTGGAAATCAATCAGCGCGATCGTTATGCGGTCGTTGAACCAGGCTGCGTCAATGTTCGACTCACCAGAGCTCTTGCTGGCAGCGGCTTTCATTACGCGCCAGATCCCAGTAGTCAGGGAGCCTGCACGATCGGAGGCAACGTCGCGACGAATTCCGGCGGCCCGCATACGCTCAAATATGGCGTGACCGTCAATCATGTGCTTGGTGTCGAGTTTGTCAGCTCAGACGGTCAACTGATTCGATTCGGTGGTCCCTGTGGGCGAGGCAATGAATTCGATCTGACCGGTTTGTTCGTCGGCAGCGAAGGCACGTTCGGCGTTGTGACGAAAGTGTGGGTCAAGATCACACGAGATCCCGCAGCGTGCCGAACCATGCTGGGCATCTTCAATACCGTGGCCGATGCCACTCAAGCGATCAGCAGCATCATCGGTGCCGGCATTATTCCGGCCGCACTGGAAATGATGGACCAGGGCATCATCGGGGCGCTTGAAGAAGCCTTCTCATTCGGGTTCCCGCTGGACGCAGGAGCAGTCCTGATCATCGAAGTTGATGGACTGGACTGCGTTGTCGAAGACGAAGCGGTGACCATCATCGATCTTTGCATGCAGGCCGGTGCCAGAGAAGTGAAGCGTTCGAAAACGGAAGAAGAGCGTCTGATGCTGTGGAAGTGCCGCAAGCAGGCCTTCGGAGCCATCGGTCGTCTGGCTCCAAGCTGTTGTACTCAGGACGGAGTGGTTCCTCGCACGCGGCTGCCAGAGATTCTTGAATTCATCACCGAGACTGAACGACGTCACAACATCCGCATCGTGAACGTCTTTCATGCGGGCGACGGCAACATTCATCCCATCCTGCTGTTCGACGAACGTGATAAAGACCAGATTCATCGCGTGATCGAAGCCAGCGAGGAAATTCTGAATCGCTGCATCGATCTTGGCGGCAGCGTGACCGGCGAACACGGTATCGGCGTCGAAAAAATCAGCCTGATGAAACGACTGTTCACCGAAACCGATCTGGAAGTCATGACCGATATTCGTAAAGTCTTCAATCCGAAAGGACTCTGCAGCCCGGGAAAGATGTTACCGACAGCAGGTGGCTGCGGTTCGGAGAATCCGATCAAGGTCTCACCGTCTCGTCGTGCTGCGTTTTGAAGAATCGGCGAAAGAGTTTCTGCTCGCGGCAAAGATTGAGGCGTACTTCTATGATGTATCCTGCGAACAACCAGCCTCGATGCAGACAGAGTCGTGCCTATGAATACCGAATTCGTCAGCGTTATTCCGATTCTGCGGATCTTTGACACCGTCAAAGCCAAAGATTTTTACGTTGGCTTTCTGGGTTTCACCGTGGACTGGGAACACAAGTTCGATGAACGATCACCGGTGTATCTGCAGATCAGCAAGAAGAATCTCGTTCTGCATTTGACCGAACATCACGGCGACTGCTGCCCGGGCTCGACAGTCTTTGTCTGGATGAAGGGCATCGAAGAGTTTCACTCGACGATTACATCACGTGGCTACGGCTACATGCGGCCGGGCATCGAGAAGACGTTTTACAACAGTCTGGCGATTGAAGTGACCGACCCATTCGGCAACCGCATTCGCTTCAATGAAGATCTGACGGACAGAGTAGAGGTAAGTCCCGCAACGGACACATAGCTCGTAGCGTTGGCTTCAGCCAACGTGCTCCGATCGTAGCTGTTGATTGATCGTTTACCGCCCAGCCGGAGGCGCCGGCCAGCAAAACAGCCGGCTCCTCCGGCTGGGCGGTAAACAGAAGCCTGCGGGATCCATTCAATCAACAGTCTGCTAAACCCGGTGGCGGAGCGTCGTCGACCATTAGCACTCGATGCCGACTGGAGTCGGCTCTACGTTCAGCACCACGAAAAAATCAACAGCGATCCGATCACATCCACTCTTTAATCGGATGGCCTTCCACCAATCGAACCGGACGACCGTCTGGTGCCTGAGCAATCAGGTCGCTCGGAATCCCCAGCTTTTCGTAGATGGTCACCGCGAGGTCTGCTGTGAGATATTCATCTCGAATCGGTCGGCCGCCTTCTTCATCGGTCGCACCGAGCACCGCACCGCCCGGAATTCCTGCGCCCGCCATAATCGCGAACCCGGCGCTCGCCCAGTGATCGCGACCACTGGCGGAATTAATCACCGGCGTGCGTCCGAAGTCAGTGAGCCAGACCACCAGAGTTGTGTCCAGCAGACCGCGAGTTTCCAGATCTTCCAGCAGTGCCGGAAGGCCCTGATCGATTGGCGGAATTCGATTGTTCTTGAGAGACTTAAAGTTGTCCTGATGCGTATCCCAGCCGCCATCGGTGACGGTGACAAATCGAACGCCGCTTTCGATCATGCGGCGAGCCAGCAAGCAGCTTTGGCCAAACTTGTGTCGTCCGTATCGATCACGCAGCTCCTCCGTTTCCTGATCAATCTGAAACGCGGCCTTGGTTTCTGGCGCTGTGATCATGTTGAACGCGGCTTTGAAGTTTTCGTCCAGCGCGTCGAAGGCTTCGGCCTGAACGTCAGCCTGTCGTTGCAGGTTATCCAAAGACGCCAGCATGCGCTTACGCCGATCGACTCGACCGGATGTCACACCGTTCGGAAAGCTGATGTCTCGAACATTAAAACCCTTCGCACTTGGGTCTGCCAGAATCTCAAACGGATTATGTTCCAGTCCCAAAATTCCTGCCGCACCGCCGCCAAATCGGCGATCGATCGAACTGCCCAGTTGCACGAATGCTGGCAGAGCAGACTTGAAACCCTTGTACCAACTGACGACCGAACCGTACGTCGGGTAATGCAGGGACGGATTCAACTTCCGACCTGACATCGCAAACTGATCGGCCACACCATGACTGCCGTTTTCCGGGTTCCAGCTTCGCAGCAACGCATAGCGATTCAGCGAACGAGCCATGTTGGGCAGGATCTCGGTGAACTGAACGCCAGGAACCGCTGTGTTGATAACACCGAACTCACCTTTCACACTGACCGGAGCATTTGGCTTTGGATCAAATGTGTCATGGTGACTGGTTCCACCCTGCGTCCAGATCAGGATGCAGTTCATGTCCTTGCCGCCAGCGGCTGCAGGTCGCCCTTCGGTGGCCATCGCAGTCTTCGCAGCCAGCAATGTCGGAAGACTCAAACCCAAACCGGTCAGACTACCGATCTGCAGAAGGCCTCGGCGAGTCACTCGTTCACAGTCACGAAGATTACTTGGTGCAAAACCGAACATGGCTTTGACTCCTGAGCAAAATAAAGGCGGGCGAGAGCAGGGGGGATCGAATTCGGGCGGGCGGAACTCTGAAAGCATACTCCAGGAAAACCGTTCTGTGCCAGTCTGGAAACCCGCCGAAGAATGAAATCAGGAATTCTGGATCAGGGACTGCCGGAACTCACGGATGATCGCGGTTTCGCCGGTTTCGAAGCGTTTATCGAGGAACAGGTTGAGCTTTTGCGATGTCAGTCCGGACAGCGCCCGACTACTCTCAATCAATTGGTAGCGGTTATCCACCAATGCATACATCCACAACGATTCACCGTCGTGACGCCACAACTCGGGAACTCCCATCATGGCGAAGAGATCCACTTTCTCGATGAGCGAAGATGTTATCTCGACTTCAATGACAAGATCCGGAGGCGGATCAATCGTCAAATCAGTGTGTTCTTTGACACGCATCAGATCCGCATGCTGAATATAGTAAGACTCATCCGCTTCAAACGCCCGTTGAAGATCTTTCCGCTTAAAGGTCGTGGAGGCAACGCTGTGGATCTCTATCCCCAACACTTCCGTGTACGTTTCCACCATCCGGCCGATGAGACGTCCAATGTTTTCATGCTGGCGAAGCGGACTCATCAGCTCAAGCACTCCCTCACAAAATGTCATTCGAGGAATGCTGCCACGGCGCTGCTCTGCCAATACAATAAACGTCTCCCAGCAGACGTTGCTGAGGAGCGTTCGATTCTCTGCGATTGTTTGTGTTTGCAAGAGTCCGACTCCCCGCAAGGGCATTTCGATTAACCCAGAGTCCAGGATTCTATCGAACGATTGGGTCGAAAAATACCGCGGATTCTGAATTTACGGTCACCGTCCTCTGAGAAGCTCGGACAAGGAGGTTGGCAATTGGCGATTCAGATGGCCATAATTCAGGCCCCGTGTTTATATCCCGCCTTCGGAGTCCCTGCGATGCCTTTTCAACTCCGCGCATTTTGTGCTGCTTATTCAGCTGACTGCAATTCGTGTGATGACTCTGTGAGCGGTTCGGCACTGGCCCCCGGTGGATCTTCGAAAGACGTCACGAAACCCGTGGCTAGCGCCATTCGGCTCACGGGGCTGGTTCGATCATCGACTCTGATGGTTGCTTTGCTGACGTGCATCGCCGGGCTCAGCGTCAATCCTGCAGAGGCCGCGTCCTCAACTGTTGCAGTGATGACAGTGACGCCGACCGCAGTCTCTCTCAACGGTAACTTTAGTGAAGCTCAGTTGCTGGTCGCTCGCCCCAACAGTGAAGGCGCGCTGGATAAGCGATCGGAAGATCTGACGACATCGTCGAAGTATGTTTCTTCCGACAACAAGATCGTGACAGTTTCCGAATCCGGTAGACTCCTGGCCACAGGCAATGGTTCGGCCACAATCACGGTGACAAACGGTGAGTCATCTCAAACGGTGGCGGTTCAAGTCGCGGGCATTGAAGAGCAACCAAAGGTCGGATTCGACAGTCATATCCGGCCGATCATCAGCCGCATGGGATGCAACGCGGGTGCCTGTCATGCGAGTCAGTTCGGAAAAGGCGGTTTTGTACTTTCGGTCGTCGGTTTCGATCCGGATCTCGATTACAACGCCATGGTCCGAGATCGACAACAACGGCGAGTCAGTCTGGTGCAGCCGGAAGAGAGCTTGCTGCTTCGCAAGCCAACACTGGCGGTGGCTCATGGAGGAGGCAAGAAGCTGGTTGTTGGCTCAACACCTTATAACACAATGCTTGCGTGGTTGAAGACGGGAGCCCCCGGACCAAAGCCTGATGCTCCGACGATCAAGAAGCTGTCCGTTGAACCCAAAGAACGTATTGCCGCTCCGGAACATACTCAGCAATTGCGAGTCTTCGCTGAATACAGCGACGGAATCACGCGAGACGTCACCGGCTGGGCCAAATTTGACTCGACCGATGACGCGGTGCTTTCCGTAACATCCGACGGACTTGTCACGGTCGAAGGTCGCGGCCAGGCTCCGATCATGGTTCGCTTCGAAGGCCAGGCAGACATCGCTATGTTTGTTTCGCCCTACGGCCCCGAACCAGATCTCAAGGACTGGAAGAATCAGAATTTTATGGATGAGTTCGCAGTCACGAAGTTTAGAGAACTCGGGATTGCTCCGTCCGGACTTTGTGATGACGCCACCTTTATCCGACGAGCGTTTCTGGATGCGATCGGAACGTTGCCAACTCCTGAACAATCACGGGCTTTCGTCGCAGATCAGGATCCCGAAAAACGAAAGAAGCTGGTTGATTCCTTGTTGGGTCTGACCGGGAATCCGGACCTTGATCGATACAACGATCAGTATGCCGCTGTCTGGACTTTGAAGTGGTCCGATCTGCTGCGAAATACCAGCAACGGCGATGCCTCCGACGAACAACGCATGTGGGCGATGCATAACTGGATTCGGGATTCCTTCCGAGTCAACAAGCCGTTTGACCAGTTTGTACGCGAGTTGATTACTGCCAAGGGATCAATCTTTTCGAGTGGACCAGCCAGCTATTTCCAGATCAACAACAACTCCGCAGATCTCGCAGAATCGACAGCTCAATTGTTTCTGGGCGCCCGGCTGCAGTGTGCCAGGTGTCATCATCATCCGTTTGAAAAATACAGTCAGGCGGACTACTACGCGTTCTCTGCATTTTTCTCGCGAGTTGGCAACAAGAACAGCGAAGAATTTGGACTGTTCGGACGCGAAACGGTCGTCATGGTTCGCTCGACGGGCGATGTCCGACATCCGCGCACTGGAAAAGTTCTGAAGCCAAAGCCGCTGGATGGGGAAGAGGTCGATAACGAACTTGATCGACGGATTCCGCTGGCCGCGTGGCTGACATCGAAGGACAACCGCGACTTCGCTCGGTCCGTCGTCAACCGTTACATGTCGTATCTGCTGGGTCGCGGACTTGTGGAGCCGGTCGATGATATGCGTGCGACAAATCCGCCGACAAACCCAGCAATGATGGAGGCTCTGACCGATCACTTTATCGCCAGCAACTTTGACCTGAAGCAACTGGTGCGAGCCATCATGTCGTCGCGATTGTATCAGTTGCAGTCTCAACCAACGACAGAAAATGTTTCGGACAACAAGTTTTATACTCACTTCAAGGTCAAACGTATCGCCGCAGAACCTCTGCTGGATGCGATCGACGTGGTCACAGCAGCTCCTACCAAATTCAAAGGTCTGCCACCGGGAACGCGAGCGATCGAATTGCCGGACGGTGAATACCCGGACCATTTTCTGATGACCTTCGGGAAGCCGCGTCGAGTCAGCGTGTGCGAATGCGAACGCATGCCCGATGAGAATCTCGGCCAGGCTCTGCATACTTTAAATGGTGACATCATCGCCACAAAACTGGCCAGCAAAACAGGGCGAGTCACATCGCTGCTGGCGACACCAAAGACCGATGCAGAAATCGTTCAGGAACTTTACATGGTCACGCTAAGCCGTGAACCAGGTGAAGCAGAACTGAAGGCATCGCTGGAATTTCTACCTGAGGCGGCCAGTCGCCAGGAATTCTTCGAAGATCTTCTGTGGACTCTGATCAACAGCAAACAATTTTTGTTCGTGAGGTAACCGCCATGTGGAAATCGTTCCTCGCCTTCGTCGCGGTCACAACGCTGGTTTCCCATTCAGCACTCGCGCAGAAGTCGTATCCGATGCTGATGAATCTGTCGCCCGCTGCCGTTCAGTTGGGGCAGACTTCAGAGCACACTACTGAATCACGCTACAGCATGTTCGGAGCCAATCAGGTTCTGATCTCCGGGGAAGGTGTGACGGGGGAAGTGATCACCCCGATGGAACCAGGCAAGGATGGCAAGGAACCCGCACTGACTCAGATCAAGTTGAAGTTTACTGTGGCGGCCGAAGCGATGACAGGAGTTCGGGATTTTCGCATCATCGGTCCGACCGGCCCCAGCACCGTTGGTCAGATCGTGATCACTCGCGATCCCGTGATTGTGGAAGATCCAAAGAACGATACTCAGGAAACAGCTCAGGCTGTTGTCGCCCCGGGAACGATCTGTGGATGCGTTGAGAAAGCAGAAGATGTCGACTTCTACCGCTTCAAGGTTGAACAACCGACTTCGCTGACGTTCCACTGTCTTGCGATGCGCCTTGAAGATCGGATCCACGACCTGCAGACGCATGTGGACCCCATCATCGCGATTCGCAGTGCGAAGACCGGATCGACTTTGGCTGCAGCCGACAACACGTTTGCCGCGGATCCGTTTCTGTCTCACGCCTTCGAGCCGGGCGAATACCTGCTGGAAGTTCGTGACGTCCGATATCAGGGAAACAAATACTGGAACTACGTGATTGAAGTCAGCAATCGTCCGTTCATCTCGCAGGTCTATCCGACCATCGTGGGAGTCGGGCAAACCACCGCGTTGCAGCTTGTCGGTTCGAATGTGACGGAAGCTCCGGCTGTTGATTACCCGGCTCCGGGGCAATTGCCGGATGCGGGTGATGCAAGTTGTACGCTGGATGTTTCTCTGTCCTCGAATGGCAGTCCTTTGAATCCTGTGCCCGTTGTGGTCACAACGCTGCCGGTGACGCTTGAGCCAGCAGGCGAAAACAATGCGATTTCAACGGCAGCCCCGATTGCCGTTCCATCAGCGGTCAGTGGCCGCATTGAGACAGAAGCCGATATTGACTGCTATGCGTTCGATGCCAGGAAGGACGAACGAATCAGCATCGAAGTGCTGGCTCGTCGCAACGGGTCGGCGTTGGATTCGATCGTGCGTTTGCTGAACGACAAGGGAAATCCAGTGATCGAGAACGATGATCTGCGTCAATGGGGCCGAAGGACTCTGCAGGATTCGCTGATCGAAAACTGGACGGTGCCTGCTGACGGACGCTACACCATCGAAGTTCGCGACGTGCATCTTCGTGGCGGCGCGGAGTACGTCTATGGCCTGGAGATTACTCGCGCGACACCACAATTTGATCTGGTCATGGATACTGACAAATCCTGGCTGACTCCGGGAAGTTGTGCAGCTATTTTCGTCCGGGCCGTTCGACGAAACGGTTTCGATGGAGAAATCCAGTTGCAGATTGAAGGCCTGCCTGAAGGAGTGACAGCCACTTGCGGAAAAATCCTCCCAGGAACAGCCGTCGACGGATGTATCGTGCTGGAAGCCGCTGCGGACGCGAAACCGATCGCGGCCAACGTGCGGATTCGCGGAACGGCAGCAGTCACCAAAGAAGGTCAGGAACCTGTTGCGCTGGCATCCGTTGCTCAACCCATGCAGGAAATCTACATGCCGGGCGGTGGACGTAGCCATTATCCGGTCGAAATGCACACGGTCGCCGTGGGACAGCCGTCAGACATTCGAGATGTTCGACTCAGCAATTATGACGTCGTGTTGAAGCCGGGCGAATCTGTAAAGATCGACGTGGCACTGACCAGAGCAGAGGGCTTCGACAAAAATGTCACCCTGGATCTTCTGTACCAGCATTTGTCGTCGGTCTTCGCCAATACATTGCCAGCCGGCGTGACAATTGACGCAAAGAACAGCCAGACACTGCTGACCGGGGCCAACAGCAAAGGCTCGATTACTCTGACGGCCGCCAAAGATGCCAAGCCTGTTGATCATCAGCAGTGCTGCATTATGGCGAATGTATCGATCAATTTCGTCATGAAGGCAACTTACAGCAGTCGCCCCATTACAATCACTGTTATTACCCCGTGAGAATCACTCCGAGTCCCACATAACTACTGCAGACCAACCAGGAGTCTTACGGGTAACATTCACGAGGACGCTGCGCGATTGGGGTGATTTTACGGGCAATGGATGGGGAATAACCCACAGTCCTCGCCGAATAGGATGTGACCCGCGTTGCAAGTAATCGATGAAACAGCGAAGGAACCTTCTCGCGCGATGACAACCGAGGGAGCAGGGGTTGTGATCGACGAAGTCTGCCAGCATTTGAGTCCGAGCGACCTGAATGAGTCCCCCGAAAAGATCCTTCCGAATGTCAACTGCTGACCCAACTCAAAATCGAGAATCGTCGATTCTGACGGCGCTAGCGCAGACGGACCCATCGGCATGGCTTTTCCTGCCCGAAGATGACCGTGACGACGTCTGGTGCTCGCTGGCGTTTCTGACACTTTGGAACGTCAAGGCTCGCTCTCAGCAAAGCACCGGTGTGTTCTCGGAATCTCGCCGCACGATCGCTCAGGCCCTGAAAATGCAGGGGATCGATGCCGAGGATTTCTTTGTTTTCGCCATGTCAGGTGGTCACGATCATCGGGCCCCGACTTTTCTGCTGCGGAGAGACCTGCCGAAGGTTCGAGTCCTCATTAGTGCGGTCAAGGACGGCACGCATGTGATGGGACAATTGTTGCGGTTTCAGGAATACGTTGACACGACCGCTCTGCAAATCCTGATGCAGGAAGTATCCGCAGCGCAGAAACAACTGGAAGTTCTGTCTCAGCGTGAACGTGAAGTTCTGCACATGGTTTACGAGGGACGAACCAACAAGGCCATCTCGATCGCCACGCATATCAGCGAAAAGACCGTGGAGAAACATCGAGCAAGAGCGATGCAGAAACTGGGAATCACCTGTACCGCTCAGTTGTTTCGACTCGTTTCCAAAGCCTGGATGCTGTCTGATATCCTCATAACTGACCGCGGCTCCCTTGCTGTTGAATCCGACGGAGCATCGTCTCTCATCGAACAGTGCCCGCCGCTCGCCTGCGACGAGAAATGATCCTGATCTCGGCGAAGGCACTTCTGCTTTCATAGAGTTTTCAGGAAAGAGCCCCATTTCATGCATTCGGTTTCCGAAGCACTGAGCATTATTCTTCAGAATGTTCGGCAGAGAACCGCCGAGCCAGTCGCTTTGCGAAACAGTCTGTCTCGAATTCTTGCAGAAACACTGTTCGTCCCGCACGATTCTCCGCCGTTCGATAAGTCGCTGATGGATGGATTTGCGGTGTGTGTCCCGACAACCGAATCGTCGTCCGCAGGCCACTCTGAGGCCCAGTCCGTTACGTTCAAGGTTGCCGAGACTGTAACGGCCGGCAATCTGCCTACGGTCACTCTGTCAGAGAGCGTCGCAGCGAGAATCATGACAGGGGCTCCACTGCCTGATGGCTGCAATTGTGTTGTACCGATTGAGCAAACTCAGTTTGACGAAGCGAATCCAGCGACAGTCACGCTTCCTCAATCCGCGCTGCGGCAGGAATCCTGCCTCATTCGTCGTGGAACGTCTGCAGCAGCCGGATCTGTTCTGCTGCAAAAAGGAACTCGCCTTCAGCCGCAGCAACTGGCCGCGCTGGCGGAGTTCGGTTTCAGCAGGATCCTTGTCGAGCGTCGTCCGACGGTTGCTGTGCTGGCGACCGGCGATGAACTTACGTCGATCGACGAACCGCTGCGGCCCGGACAAATTCGCAATTCCAATGAGCCCATGCTGATCGCTCAGATCGAAGCATGTGATGCCACACCGGTGGCACTGGGGATTGCTCGTGACGACGAACAGCAATTGCGAACCGGAATTCTGCAGGGACTGCAAAACGACTTTCTGCTGCTGACAGGAGGAGTTTCCGCCGGGATCCTCGACCTGGTGCCTCAGCAACTTAAACTGGCCGGCGTCACACCGATTCTGCACGGTGTCCAAATGAAGCCCGGTAAACCGTTATGGTTCGGAGTCTTCGAGCAGGACTCACATCGCTGCCTTGTTTTTGGCCTGCCGGGAAATCCAGTCAGCAGCCTCGCCTGTTTTGAACTCTTTGTGCGACCGGCACTGCAGAGATTCTCCGGGCTTGCCGCAGGGGCACCACTGGTTGCAACGCTGGAAGAATCTGCTCAGGTGTTTGGAAATCGCCCGGTCTATCATCCCGCACGTGTTCAGATTCAGAGCGGCCGATTGACCGTGCGTCGAGTTCCCTGGAGTGGTTCATCGGACCTGAAAGCGACGGTCGACGCAAACGGGATGGCCCTGTTACTTCCCGAACATGGGCCTTACAGTCCCGGGGAAACGGTCGAAATCTGGCTGTGGGGCGATCAACGTCTGCCGTTATTTCTATAGGTCTGGCTTCAGCCGGACAACGGCAACCCAATGTCATGCTGGCTTCAGCCAGCATTTTTAAGTGAATTTGACGAGCAAAGCCGACTGAAGTCGGCACTACGAGATAATCCAACCCCCTGTTTGCGTCTCAGCCGCGATCACTGGGCCTCGCGATCATTCTCGGAGAAATTCCTTAGGTCACCCTCGAGCACACGGCTTTCTGGGGCAGGTCGGCAAATGTTTGGGCAACTGCGCCCGAATCGCTTGTCATTCCGAGCAAAACGCGAAGAATCTGGCCTGCCTGATCTCCGCAGGAGATGAACATCCGATACCTGAGGGAGTCCTGTAACTCCTGCGACCAGAAGAATCGACAGGCCCTGTCGGTACAAGGGCGTTGCCCTTGTTAGAACTTGTTTTTTAGTCCGTCTTGACCCTCGAAGGGTCTGGATTGGCCTGATGACTGCAGTTTTCTGCGGTCATTGGCCGCGTTGGCAGGAACTCTGCATGACGAGTCCGGTATCTGGCAATCAGAATGATCCCGAACGGGATCAGATGATTGACACCTACTACCGCGAGCATTCTCGCGAGTTGTGGGCTTTGTTTTATTCCATGTGCAGTGATGCCGAACGTGCGTATGACGCCGTTCAGGAAGCATTTCTGCGCTACTATGACTATCACGGGGAGCCGGTTCGCGACTTGCGAGCATGGTTGCTTCGGGTTGGTCAGAACTGGCTGCGGGACGTTGCTCGTAAGAAAAGTAACTCCTGTGGCCTGTTGCCTGGCCTGGATGATTTTGCTGGTCACCGTGAGTCTGCAGAAGACATTCTCAGACTGACGGAACGACAGGGGCAAATTCGAAAAGCCATGCAGGAATTGAATGAAGACGACCGGAAAGTTCTGGTCATGAAATACTCGATGGACTGGTCCGCAGCTCAAATGGCAACCGTTATGGATTGCAGTGCAGCGGCAATCGACATGAGGCTTTCGAGGGCACGACGCCGTCTGGCCGAGGTACTGACTGAACAGGGGTTTGAATATGAATGATTCATCCAACAAGCGATCCAGCGGCAACATTCCGTCCGAAGAGCAGATGGACGGACTGCTGAAGGACTTCTTCAAACTGGAAACCCCATCAGGCCTGAACCGCCCGTTCCGCCGACCCGTTGTCAGCCGTCAGGAGAGCACCACGGCATCATTGGTGACGCTGTCAACCTCCGAGCCCACTGCAACTCCTCGCAGCCATAAAATGGTGGTCGCCAGTGCGATCGCAGTTTTAGCGATGTCATTGATTGTTGCGATGAAGGTTCAGACACCATCAACGCCTGGCGGAAACACGGCATCCACGACTCCAGTCGTGCAGCCAGCCGAACCCGCAGAAAAACTGATGTTGGTCTCTCCAGGTGGAGATTTGAAGGCCTCAAACGTGGTTGGTGAAGACGGCGTGACTCTTGAAGAAACAGATACGATCGAGGTCAAGTCGCAGAAGTAGCCGGGACAGGAAACAGGATCACTCAGGCGAGCGGCCGGTGTGAACCGGCCGGTACCTTCGATTCATCTGCATGTCACACGCTAAGGTCCGTTATCGACGCCCCAGCCTTAGTTTTCAGTTTTCTCGTCCTTTGCATCTGCTGCCGGTGCAGTGATTGAACTCAGCACTTCCTGGATTTGTGTGAGCTGTTTGAAGGCGGCTTCCGCTTTGACGAGGGCTGCCTCAGACTTTCGGAGCTCGCTTATCGGAACAGCACCTTTTTCAGAGAGCTGCCGATGCCTGTCCAGATCCGACCTGGCATTTTCCAGTCGAGACTTTCCCAAATCCAAAGCACTGGTGACAAACTTCTGGTACTCATCGGCCTCCGCCCGAATCTGAGCCAGCCCCACATTGAGCTGCTCACGCACTTCGATCGCACGTGGGTCATCTTTTGGACGATTCCGCAGTTCACCGGTTTCCCCATTCAAGTCGGCCTTGATAGCTGCTGCCCGGCTCGACAATCGCATGACGCTTTGGAATAGAGACTCTGTCGAAGGATCCTGCTCCATGAGATTGGGTGATCGCACAGTGCCGACTTCATAAGTGGCAGACCGAACTTCAAGATGG
>JBIIIF010000289.1:0-8362 GCA_044235005.1 Planctomycetaceae bacterium
ACGATTGTCATCTGGACCGGGGAATTCGGACGCCTGCCGATTTCTCAAGGCCCCGATGGACGCGACCATAACCGTCATGCATTTTCCACCTGGATCGCCGGTGGCGGTTTCAAGCAGGGCTGCGTCTACGGCGCGACGGATCCGTTTGGTTATGCGTCTGTGGAGAATGTCGTCAACGTCCACGATCTGCATGCGACGATGCTGGCGTCATTGGGGCTCGATCACAATCGACTGGCTGTGCCATACGATGGCCGCGATACCAGTCTGACGGATGCGGAAGTGACGCATGCCAGGGTGGTCCATGATCTGCTGGCGTGAAGGGGTGTCGATCGAGTCGTTTACCGCCCAGCCGGAGGCGCCGGCTTCTGTGCTGGCCGGCGCCTCCGGCTGGGCGGTAAACAGATGCCCGCAGGGTGCGACTGAATCAACAAGACCCTGACGCATTCCGGCTGATGAATCAATGCACCTGCTACGCACCGGCCATGATGGCAGCGATCAAGCGTTCGCGAACCTGTTTTGGATCCGCTCCGCCGACCTGCTTCATGATCATGCCGATCAACGGGCCAATCGCGTTTTGCTTGCCTGCTCGGAAATCGCTGGCGGCTTCCGGCTTTGAGACCAGAGCAGCCGCGATGGCGGCATCCATTGCTCCGGTGTCGCGAACAATCTCCAGCTTGCGCTCTGTGATCAGGCGATCAATATTGCCTGGTGCGATGGCCTTTTCTTCCGCCGCGTCAGATCGCAGAGCGGCGTAGACATCGCGAGCACTCTTCGTGGTGATGCGTTCGGTCTGAATGCACTTCAGCAGCGTGCCCAGGATCTCGGCTGTGACCGCGAATTCCTCAATTGTCACTCCATCGGCATTCAGATCGCGCAGGATGTCCTGAGTGACCCAGTTGGCAGCCAGCTTGCCGTCGCCGCACAACTGACTGACCTGTTCAAACCATGCGGTCAAAGCAGGGCCCTGGGACAGAATCACGTTCGTGTCGTACTCCGTGAGTCCCAGCACATTGCGGAAGCGTTCGCGTCGAGCAGCCGGAGTCTCCGGCAATGACCGTCGAATCTCTTCGATCTGCTCCACCGTGGTCGTGACTGGCAACAGATCCGGATCCGGGAAGTAGCGATAGTCCGAGGACTCTTCTTTCTCACGCTGGCCAAAGGTTTCGTTCTTGTCGGCATCCCATCCACGCGTCTGCTTCGGCACTTCGCCAATCTTTTGTCCGGTCTTCTGCCATTGTTTCCACTGTCGACGAGTTTCATACTCGACGGCCAGTTCCACGTTGCGGAAGCTGTTCATGTTCTTCAGTTCGACAATCGGCGTTGCTGTGCGACTGCCGTCCGCGTTGTGGACATGCAGATTCACGTTCGCGTCACAACGCAGGCTGCCTTCCTGCATGTTGCAGTCGGAGACGCCAATAAACAGCAACAGCGATCGCAGATCTTCCAGATATCTGCGAGCTTCCGAAGCTGTACGTAAGTCCGGCTCGCTGACAATTTCCAGCAGCGGCGTGCCAGTACGATTCAGGTCAACACGGCTATCTGCTCCTCGACCGGATTCGTCATGAACATTCTTGCCCGCATCTTCTTCCAGATGAGCGCGTGTAATTCGGATACGACGAGGCGGCTCGGCAGGATCATCCGCGGCAATCTCCAGCCAGCCTTTAGAACTGAACGGCAGGTCGTACTGGCTGATCTGATAGGCCTTGGGCAGGTCCGGATAATAATATTGTTTGCGATCCCAGCGGGTGTATCGAGCGATCTCGCAGTTCAAAGCCAGTGCTGTCTGGACGGATAGATCAAAGGCCTTGCGATTCATCACTGGCAGAGATCCAGGCAGACCCAGGCAGACCGGACAAGTCTGAGTATTGGGATCATCAGGCCGAAACGCCGTGGAGCATCCGCAGAATAGCTTGGATTCGGTACGGAGCTGGACGTGAACCTCAAGTCCAATAACGACGGTATATTCAGGGGTGGCCATAGTGACGGATCAGATTGTCTGGGCTGGAAAAGTTTCGTTCGCGGAAGTGTAATGGTGGCCGGACTTTTGTCACAATCTTACGACGCCCGCAAACCGAGTGTTTTCGTCGACTTCCCTGTGTTGGACTTTGTCTCGTTCAACGGCAAGCCGCAGGCGTTGCAGCTGAATTTCGCCTACGCCTGCGGCTCGCCGTTAAACGAAAACGATCAAGACACGATTAAATCAACAGGCTGCTGGATGTGCCTTGAACGTCGTCGCGTGGTTGCGGGATTGGACGTACGACAATCTCGCTTTGCAACGCGACCAACAGGATCACATGCACACAATAAGGCCTCGTCTCGGCGGAGCGAGACGGCTACATGATTGGGCGGCGTAGCCGTGTCAGTGTGTCCAGAAATCTGTAGGCAGCATGGATCGAAAGCCTTCGGGCTTGATCGCCATCACGGAGCAGGGCAATTCCGGCAACAAGCGTTCGACAGTGCTGCCTGGCAACAAGCCGGAGACGCCGGTCCTGGAGGATGTTCCCAGCACGACCAAATCCGCGTTGACTTCTTTGACCGCGTCCAGAATACACTGATCAGGACTTCCTGATTTGATGTGCACTTTGACGCCGAACGGAATTGTTCGATAATCGGTGTTTGCCAATTGCTGATGAACCACCGCCTCGGCCTGCTGCAATGCTTCGGGCGTCCCGGTTCCGCCTTCAACGGCATGCACGACATGCAGTCGAGCATTCAGTGACTTCGCCAAAGGCACGGCGGTAACGATTACGTCGGCACCAACGTTGCCTCCGTCAGTGGCTGCGATGATGTCCGTTGAGTCATTGTCGTCTTCGCGAGGCTTCACCAGCCAGACGGTACCGGGGGAAAGCCTCAGCAGTTTCAGCCCTGTGCTGCCGAAGAGAACTCGACGCACCGTGCCTTCGTCGCGAGTTCCACAGATCAGCATACTGTCAGGACGGTTGCCCACACTGCGGATCAGTTCTTCCCACGCGCTGCCGCGCATGATTTTGATTTCGGTGCTCGAGGCAGAGGCTTCGGAAGCATACTTTCGGCACAGTTCTTTCAGCACTGATTCCGCTTCGGCTCGATCGGAGGCTGCGACTCGTTCAAGTTCTTCCGGTGTTTTCAGCCACCCGCCTGAAGGCGTTGAAAGCACGGTCACGAGCGTCAGTGGTAACCGTGATGAACCAGCCGCCTGAAACGCATGCAGCACGGCCAGCCGGCTGGGGTGGCAAAGATTCTCTGCTTTCCACGGCCGACTCTTCGGCATCTCAACGCCCACAACGATTCGGCGAGAAAATGACATCTGCGTTTCCTGCTATGCGGAATCTACAACTCTGTCAGCGGCCCCACACCCACAGTCGTGGTCATTGCCAGTGGATACTGATCCAGAACTTTCCGGATTTCGTCCATTGTGACTGAACGCACGGATTTCAGATCATCGGAGATCGATCGATATTCTTTGCGATACATCCAGTTGCCGCCGAGCGACGAAAGTCGCCCCATTGGACGTTCGCCTCGCAGGACGACTCGAGAAGCAACCTTGTTGCGAGCCTGCTCCAGTTCGTCAGTCGTGATTCCATTCGCATTCACATCAGCGAAGACCTTGCGACAGCGTTCCAGGTTTTCGGCAACATGTTCGGGCGAGCAACTGAGGTAGCTCATCCACGATCCTGCACCGTCGTATTCGCTGTAACTCAGATCCGCTGCTTCGGCATGACCGGGATCGACCAGTTCCCAGAACAGTCGGCTTCCGGAGTCGTCGCCGATGACCACGGAGAGCAGTTCGGCCGCAAACCGCAGATCATCGCGTGAGTCCGGGCCAACTCCCATTTCCATGATATGCTGTTGCAGACTGCTTTCGCGGACGATCAGGCGAGTATTCCGCTGAGCATCGACGGGCGGCAGAAGCCGTGAAGGCTGTCCCTGCGGAATGCGGCTACAATACTTTTCAGCGAGAGCAACAGCGTCTTCGAAGCGACAATTGCCGGCAATCGCCAGAATCATGTTGCCCGTGTGATAATGACTGCGATGATAATCCTGCATCTGATCGGCGGTCAGCGCGGTGATGCTGGCCTGGCTGCCGAGAATGCTCTGGCCCAGCGGATGTCCGGCGAAGTGAGTCGCCATAATGTGATCGTAGCACGTGAACGAAGGCTGATCTTCGTACATGCTGATCTCTTCCAGAATAACATTCTTCTCCATATCGAAGTCTTCGCGGCGCAGTGATGGCTGCATCAGAGAAGACAGCAGCTCCAGAGCACGTTCCAGATACTCGGGAAGCACGGCCGCGTAGTACATCGTGACTTCTTCGCTGGTCGACGCGTTGTACTTGGCGCCAATCTCATCGAACACACGATTGATGTCGTCGGCGGAGAATTTTTCGTCGCCCTTGAACGCCATGTGTTCCAGAAAATGGCTGACTCCGGAGACTTCGCTTGTTTCATCTCGTGAACCCGTGCGAACAAAGAACCCGGCTGCCACGCTGTACACGGCCGGGTTGGTTTCTGCGATCAGAGTCAGACCGTTGGACAATTTGCACTGCTGAAACTTCATACTCAATTGCAGTTTCTGTTGAATCGATCAAAGAGCTTTGAAAATTGTAGGTTGAACAATCTGGTCCGACTTGAGCTCTACAGTGAAGTCACACAGGCGGGATCCAGGCTCTGTGGACCCAGTGTGACCAGAACCATTGATTTCGGAGCATACTCCCTGGCAAACTCCCGAACCTGCTCCGTCGTCAATGCGTTGATTCGAGCGTTGATTTCATCCAGCGAGACAACTCGATTCAGATGATAAATATCTCTGGCCAACGAGGATGCTCGTGAGGTCGTCGATTCCTGCTGCATAATCAGCGAGCTCTTGGCTCGGGCCTTACAACGCTGCAGTTCCTCTTCGGTAATTCCTTCATGCAGTCGCATGATTTCCGCCACGGTCACATCCAGCGTTTCCTGAGCACGTTCCGGAGTCGTGCCGGCGTACGCGAAGACTCGGCCTTCGTCACGCAGCGTGCTGAGCGATGCAGAGATCGCATAGCACAGCCCGCGTTTTTCGCGAACCTCGGTGAACAGGCGAGAACTCATGCCACCGCTCAGAAGACTGACCGCCGCCCAGGCTTCATAGTAGCGTTCGTGACAGTAAGGAATGGTGTCCCAGGCGAGACCGATATGCGTTTGAGCAGAGTCGTGTTCGATGTGGAAGGGCGACTGGGGAAGTTTGCTGCGCCCCGGGTCCGACGACGGGTACGACTTCCATGATCCAAAGACGGCTTCGACTGTGTCGCGAATCTGAACGGGATCGATGTTGCCCGCGATGCCAAGAATGGACTCATCGGGAGACATGTTCTTAGCGTAGTGACTGCGGATATCTTCGAGGGAGATATTCTCCAGATGTTCCAGTTCGCCCTCGGCCGCATTGCCCCACGGAGCTGCATAGCTGTATTCTCGCAGAATCTTTCCGAGGCGTTGTCGAGGTTCATCCTCCATCGACATCAGGCTTTGTTCCACCAGATCTCGAGCCGGTTCAAAGTCATCATCGGCCAGATGAGGTTGAGTCACCATGCGACCAATATACGGCAGAGCATCGCACAATCGATCGGCTGTTGTGGCTCCCGTGAAATTGATGTGAGCACTCCCCACATGCACACCGCGCTGGAGACCCAGATTGTCCATCGCCGCGCAGAGTTCGCGAGCGGACAGGCCGCCGGCTCCGCGAGCAAACATCTCCGTCAGGATTGCGGCCGTTCCGCACTTGTTCTCCGGATCACGGACTCCACCGGAGGGGACCAGTAATGTCATCGCCGCGGACTGAACGTCCTGCATCGGTTCGACGATTACGAGCAGTCCATTTGCCAGACGAAAACTGTTGATAGGTTGCGACATCGAGTGCAGAGAGCTTGAAAGAGTTAGTGAGGTTGCAGATCAAATCGACGCCAACTCAGGGTTGGCGCGGAAACAACTGCCTGATGTAGCCGAACTGGTGACAGTTCGGTCCGAAGTCTCACGACTTCGGCTACGACAGTTGTTTCCATTCCAGTCCTTTACTTTGCCACAGGCAGATTGAAGTCCCCGCCAATGTTTCGCCACATCGCGTGAACATGGTTCGCTTCGTTCTGAGTATTGTTGTACTCAACGATAAACGAAGCACCCTGAATCACGTAATGATGACGCTTGTTGACTTCGGAATCGCCCCACCACGCCATGCGGATATCATCCATGCCTGATTTTTCAATCGCCTTCATGCGATCACGAACCACCTGAGCAGGCATGGCGGACATGTATTCGCCCAGCAGACTCTTCAGCATTTTCTGTTGGTCCGGTGACATCTCGGAATACTTCAAACCGACAGCAGCGTCGACGACTGGCTGAGCAGCCCCGGCACCGCGAATGTCATCCGGAGCAATTTCAGAAATCCACATCTTCTTCTTTTGTTCTTCGTTGCAGGCTTTCAGGATATCGCGAGCGATATCTTCGCGGCCCGACAGAATTCGCAGTTGTCGACCGGGGCCTGCGTCGATCAAGGCTGGATTCGCACCGAACATTTCCGGCGTGCTGCTGACAACGACGCCGTCCTGAATACTGAAATTCAGAGACAGATGGTGACCTTCAAATCGCCATCCCCAAAGTCCGGTCGGGCCGGGAGTTCCAAAGAGGGTGATATGATACTTGTGAGGATGTCGGCGATTGCGGCGATAGTCTTCTTCACCGGCTTCAAACAGGTAGAGAACTTCTTCGAGACTGCGAAGTTGCAACACCTTGGCATGACCGGCTGCAGACAGGCCTACTTTGACAAGATCTTCAGCCACCTTTTTGGGTTCACCGGTCAGGTCCCACAGCACGATGCCGTTGCGGTCTTTGGGAATAAAGTGCCAGTTGACTCGCTCGGGATCGTCGTACTTGTACATCAGCTTCTGCTTTTGATCGGCTGGAAGCACGTCGATCAGCTTCTGAGCGGCCGCAGCCATGCTCAGGCCTGGCTTATCGCTGCCATCGTCTGCGATGACCGGCGAAGTGTTCAATGAAACGGCCAACGACAACAAGCTTAAGGCACAACAAAGAAACCGAGCTAACATGGGCAGGATTCCGTGGGGGGAAGGTTGAAGAGGGAGATGACTATCAGGATCTGTGTCAGACTCGCCGTCAAACACAATCAGAAGTTTTCATTCGAGCTGTTTTAAGGGATGCGGAGTTTGATCTGTTTCGGACAGAGTCAGCAATGGAGTAAGCCCGGGGGTTATCCAGGCGGCCACGCGAGACCTCGCCCGCCCATGATATGGATATGCAAATGGAAGACCGTCTGACCACCATGAAGTCCTGTGTTGACGACCATTCGGTAGCCGCCGTCCAGACCCAGCAAAGCGGCAATCTTAGGAACCGTCATCAGAAGGTGGCCGCAAAGGGCCGCATCGTCTTCTGTCAATTCGTTAAGAGAAGCAACGGGCTTTTTCGGAATCAACAGGACATGCACAGGGGCTTGAGGATTTACGTCGCGAAAAGCGAGGCAATGACTGTCTTCGTAGACAATGTCGGCCGGGATCTCACGCTGAATAATTTTCAGGAAAATCGTCACTCAATTTCTCACTGCTGTCGGCAATTCTGCCTGTTTAACGCCGAATTCAGCGGCACAAATGCGCCGCCAATCCCGGTCTCGTCTGATTTCCAGGCGAGAAGGTATCAGGAATTGCCGGAAACACCAGTGATCGATAAAGCACTGCGGGCGTCAATGCCTGCTGTTTCCGCAGTGACTTTAAGGCACCAGTCTGCCCGAATTCTGATCGATTGATCGTTGCCAGCGTCGAATCGCTTCGCGACGCCTTGAAGAATCGGCGTCAGGATGGAATCCCTTTCGGTCTTTTGTGATTTGTTCCATGCGATAGATCGCCAGGGTTCGAACCACCATTCGTTCGCTTTCGAGCATAGCCATCAGGTCCAGAACGACTGTCGGATCAGCAGCCTGTGAATTCGTTAATCCTTTCAGCAACTGCAAGACAGGCTCAGCGTCGGCTTTGGGAATGCGAGTCTCCAGGCCCAGTCGCACGGTTTTTCGTCCGGCCGAGGAGCTGTTCATGATTGCAGTCAAACCATCAATGGCCGCCCGATGAATCGATTCGTCTCTCATACCAAACAGGACTGACAACAATCGATCCGTATCACGCGTCAGCGACAATACCTGAACCGCAAGGACTCCATACTGAGGATTCCGTTCGTCCAGCAGTGGCAGAACACTATCGCCCGGTTCAGCGTTGTTCGACAACAACTCCAGCAAACGCTGATTCTGCTTACTGACCTCCGGCAAAGGCTCCGACGAAGAATCGAAATACCATGCCGGCAAAGCAGAAACCGCTTCGCCGTTGTCGATCATCACGGTTGATGAATCCCTGAGC
>JBIIIF010000291.1:0-8357 GCA_044235005.1 Planctomycetaceae bacterium
ACCACGACCACATGCATGACCACGACCACATGCATGACCACGACCACATGCATGACCACGACCACATGCATGACCACGACCACATGCATGACCACGACCACATGCATGACCACGACCACATGCATGACCACGACCACATGCATGATAGTCGGCATTAGTGACGCTATTGCCTTTGGGACTGCTGCCAGTTCTAAGCGATTGTTCTCTTTATGCGATCCATCGCGCAGAGCAAGATATGCAAAGCGGACTCTTCGCGATCCAAACGGATTCTACTTTGAAATTGCGATGCGCAGTCCGTCGTATGCTGGAGCGACATTGGGTGGCAGCTCCTTAAGCAGTTCGTCGTAGTCCAGTTCGTGAGACATATGAGTCAGATAAGCCTGGCGGGGCTGTAACTGGCGAATAAGATTCAGCGCCGCATCGAGATGCAGATGCGTCGGGTGAGGCTTATGACGCAGAGTATTGAGCACCAGCACATCCAGATTTTTCAATTGCTCGCGACTGTCGGCCGGGATTGTGGAAACGTCGGTACAAAACGCGACGTTGCCAATGCGAAACCCGAGGATCGGCAATTCTCCATGCTTCAGGCGGATCGTACGGATATCCAGCCCCAACAAAGAAAAATCCTGCCCCTCAGTAATTCGCTCGAACCTCAGCCGAGGTGCCGCGTACTTGTGCGCATGTGTTGACGGATCAGAGAACGCATACGAAAAGGTCTGCCGAATTTGTTCTTCAACAACTTCTTCACAGTACAACGGAACAGAATCATCAAGTTGAAAACCAAAGATCCTCAGATCGTCAATGCCCATGATGTGATCGGCATGACTATGAGTAAAGATGGCAGCTCGAATCAGAGTCGCTCGTTCTCGAACCAACTGCATGCGTAGCTCCGGCCCGGCATCGATAATCATTTCACCGTGGGGTGCTCTGATCAGCACACCGGATCGCATGCGACGATTTCGAGGATTGTCCGAAAGGCACACTGAACACCGGCAACCAACGACCGGCACGCCGATACTGGTCCCGGTTCCCATGATCACCATCTCGGCAATCACCTTCGGGTTCGTCATCTCCGAAGAACTCTGCGCCGTTGCCTCACTCGACGATCCGTCGAGCTTCTGATTGGGCAATTCTACGGCAAAACCACTCACAACTATGATCCTCACCAGGAGCTGCCAACTTGAATCTGTCGACCTGGCAGGTCATCAGTTCGCACACCACTGCGCGAAGTCTCGCAGTTTCGACTCGGAATTAAAGCGTCCCGGGAAACGGGACGTCAAATACCGAAGAATGGCGCTCATGCAGGAATCATTGTCGCGGAATAGATGGCCGAATCCGACAGGCTCGAGCGCGACCACGCTTACTGAAAGAGACTTCGACGTCACGCGGACTTTAGATTCTCCGGTGGGCAAAGTACGGTAAATGGCATGCACAGATGGTGGTCTGCGCTCGACGATTTCCGAAGGCAATCCGGGCGAAGAATTGCCAACCCGGGGCTCCGGTTGTTGGCTTGACATCTCTCCGTACTGAACAATCAACTGACTTTTTTAAGCTCATTCCAGCGGGCCAGTTTATTACGGAGAGTTCTTGCGGTGACACCCAGTTCGGCGGCCGCTTCTGCCTTATTCCCGCGACATCGTTCGATACGAGACAGAATCACAAATCGTTCAATGTCTTCCAACGGCATATTCTGATATCCGCCTGGCAACTCCGCCGTCGCAATGCCAGAAACGCTGGTCTGCGGAGCGATCCGAAGCTCTGAGCCGACTCCAAAATCCAGTCGGCAAATTGTATTGGTCTCGGACTCGACACACGCACGATGAATCACATTGCGAAGCTGTCGGACATTTCCCGGCCATTCGAAATTCATCAGCGAAGGCATTAGCGCATCACTCACAGCAGTCACAGGAGTCTCATTTTCCTGACCGAACAACTTCAGAAAATGATTGACGAGCACCGGAATATCTTCGGTTCGTTCTCGAAGCGGTGCCAATCGCAGCGAAAGGACATCAAGGCGATGAAACAGATCTTCACGAAACCGTCCGGCTGCGACTTCTTTTCTGAGATCCCGGTTTGTCGCTGCGATGATCCGAGCATTCATCCGCTGAACTTCAGTACTGCCGACTCGCAGATACTCCTGAGCCTCCAGGACTCGCAGTAACTTAGCCTGTGTTGGCAGGGGCAGTTCTCCGATTTCGTCGAGAAACAAAGTACCATCACCGGCAGCGTGCAGGAATCCGTCATGCCTGCGAGACGCACCCGTGAACGCTCCCTGTTCGTGACCAAACAATTCGCTCTCTGCCAGTCCATCGTGAAACGCAGCGCAGTTTACACGGACGCAGGCGCGGGACGCACGCGGGCTGTTGTCATGAAGGTATTGAGCCAGCAGCTCTTTCCCGGTTCCGCTTTCCCCGGAAATCAGCACTGTCCCGGAAGAACGCGCAAAACGTCGGGCTCGTGCGAGTGTGTCATGCATTGAATTGGATTCAAAGATCAGCATGAGAATTCTGCAGTCGATGGTGAGGAGTGAGAGGGTCGGACAGCAAGTGTCAGGAGAGGGCACGGGTCAGAGAGATCTCATGGACTTCTGATAAGCCGCCTGCATATTTCGCTGGCGGGACTCTGCATCGATTTGTGGAATCAGTTCAGAACGAACATCTTCAAACGTGTGTTGCAGATGATCGATACGACTGATCAATGCTTTCAACAAAGCTTCATGACGTCCCAAAGTGGCCCGAAGGTCAGTGGTCAAAGTCCCTTTCCCCTGATGGAACCTTGAGTAAGCCGCAGACACTCGTTCCTGGGCAGCCACAACAAGGTCCAGGGATTTCTGAAGCTGACCGACTGCGTCCGGGTTGCCGAGATTTCGCTGAGCCGCCGCCGTTTCGAGCCGCTCAATTACACTCACAGCGGCTTCAAAAACCACGCTCTGTTCGTTAACACAAGCCTGTAGCTCTCGTTCGGGCTCAGTCATGCTGCCGGAGATATTCAGTCGAGAGTTTTGATTTTCTCTAATGTTTACCATGCTTTGCCTCCTTCTCCGCAGGTGCAAAATGCGTGATACGTTCTCTGGCAGGCCTTCCTGTGCGGGAAGATGTCTGGCTTGAAGGCGAACTCGCGGATGGTCCGTGTTCCGTGTCGTTGTTGCTTCCCGATGGATGGGATCCTTTGGGGGACTTCGTTGAACCAGACTTTTTCGAGCCGGATTGTCCAGTGACATTGCCTGATGAATCGCTGTCGCGGGGGACACCCGTAAACGGACTTTGCAGATTCTCCTCGGAACTCCCGGCATCCTCTTCGAGCGAACCTTGGAGTTGGCGAATCTGCTCGAGAGCATCGACCCACCAGCGGGACTGTTCACTCAGCCATCCTGCTTCCGGCTGCTCCGCGATTCGTCGATAGCGATTCGAAGCCTCCGCGTTTCGTCCCATTCGACGAAGGCAGTTAGCCATCTGGTAGTCCGTCCAGATCTGCTGCTGTGCGGTCAACTCCGCCATCTCTGTCTGTTCATACATTTTCATCGCCAACTGGTATTCCCCGACCGCGTACAGGTTGTTGGCCAGTCCCAATCGATCAATCGGACCATGAACTACAGCGTGTTCCGATGCTGCATGTGGAGCACTTTCAGCACCAGAATGTTCGCTGGCTGACGGTTCAACCGCGTTAAGGTCGGACTTATGTTCTCCATTCTCATGGCCATGGTCAGGTGGTGTTGCCGGAAGCTCTGCGACAGCATTTTCAGAATCACTGTGTCCTTCGGCATCATGGGGCGACGGACCATGGTGACCATGATCCGTCGGATGACCTTCCGTCTCAGTGTGGCTGTTTTTGGGAGTCTCATGCCCATCAACCGGCGGCAGGAGTTCTTCTGAATGCGCATCGTGCCCCGGCACTTTATCAGGAGCAACGTGGATCTCCGGAGGATCGCTGTGCAGTTCGTCGGCCGCATCGGGCTCCGGTTCAGACGCCTCGGCCACTGCCGGTTGTTCCAGTTGCGACTTCAACTGCATAAGTTGCTGTTTGAGTCGTACAAATCGGCGGGCTCTTTCATCAAGCAGCCTTGTTTCGGGATCACCGGCCAGAATTTCCGACGGATCCTGGGGATCATTCTGAGAGGGAAGTCGTTCCAGCGGCATGTCTTCGACGGGAGCTAAATCAACAGGCTCACCGTCCAATGATGGAAGCACTGGCGTCTCTTCGTTCGCGGCCGCCTGCTCCGCCAGTGCTCGTCGCCGCTCTGCTTCGAGGGCCAGTTTAAATCGCTCCGTCGCGGAGAGCACTGGTCGATCAGAAGCTCCCTGAAGCGATGCGGGCGATTTTGCAACGGAAGGGGGCGTCAACGTAGCTGCAGGTTGCTGCTCAGGGACTACGTCTGCAGCCGGCGATTCCAGTGAGGGCAGATCGGTACCCGACTGTTCAGAGGCAGACGGCTCCAGAACGGGAGATGGCTCTACAGGAGCTAGTTCGACAGCTTCCAGATCTTCCGGCTCGCTATTTTCTCTGACGGGCTCAGGCACTGGAGGTATAACCGGCCGACCGGCAGAGACCATAAACACGGGAAGTGGGACCGACACCGTTGCTGGCCCGGACCTGCGGCTTTTGGCAACAGGCCCACCACGTCTGGCATCCGCTGATTGCAGACTCACAACATCCTTAGCACGCGATGCCGCCTTTCCATGAGCTGCTGTCCAGCCACGCTGGATCTCACCCAATGGTCGAGCTTCACTCGTGGAGTTCTGGAGAACTGCATTTGTCACACGCTTTTCATCGTGGACAGAAGTCGCTGTCGAAAAGCTTGACCCCGCGACGGGACTCTCCTGCGCTGCGGCAGAATCAGTGTTTGAGCATGCAATCCCGGCAAGGATTCCGCTCACCAGGACCGCAGAAACAGGAAACACCTGGAAACGTCGATCGAAGGCACTCATTACTCGTGCCCTCCTGTCGTATCTGAGTTGTGAAGGTCGGGATCCGCTTCAGGCGGTGATTCTCCATCAGGCAACATTCCGGCGAAGCAATAGATTGCAGCCTGATGATCTTTTTTCAGTTCATAGGCCTGCCCCATGATACGAAGCGATGCCCGCTGTGTTTTTGACGTTTTGTCCGATTCCATCAGTAGTCGACAGACGGAAATAGCCTCATCCGGTTTTCGCTGTTCTAAGGCCAACTCAGCAGAACGCAGTCGAGCCTGCACCGCCAACTGATCCGTCTCGGACGAAGAGAGCGTTGCCAACAGAACCCGTGCCTTTTCAGGCTGATTTTCTGCCTGATGATGGGACGCCAGCTTCAGCACCGTCTGGTTTCGAAGTTGTGATTGAGGCAATTTGCGAAGAGCAAGCGAGTAAGCTTCTGCAGATTCCTGTGAGAGTCCTAACTCCTCGCAGGCTGAGGCGACCAGCACCGCCCAATGTCCGCCGCAATAGTTTGCAGCATCGAATTCGGTCAGAGCAGAGACGACTGCGGCTCCTTCGCGTTCTCGTCGATCCGCCAGCACAGCCGCTCGAAATCGAGACAGGGCGGACAGAAATGCAGCTCCTTCGCGTCCGGGGCCATCGACCAGACTTTCACGCCGTTCCATCAGAACCGTGTTACAACCCTGAGCATTCCCCAGCGAGAGATACAGACTGGCCAGATGAATTGCGGCCAGCGGTTCGAGAGACGATCCTTCGCTCATCGAAAGACCGCGCATCATCGATTGAATCGCCTGTTTGCCGTGATTGTCTTCCAGCAGCATTCGGCTATGAAAAATGTAGGCGGCAATGCGAACATCCGCCAGGCCGCCGGATGAGTCAATACTGCGAAGGAACGCCTCTATCGCCTCATCTCTCTGATTGAGCAACATCAGGCACTTCCCAAGGTTGAAGGCGGCTTCCGTTTCCACGATTGATCGCGGCGACGATTCCATCTGCACCTGCAGGAACTGCAGCGCATCTGTGGCACGCTTCTGCTCAAACAGCAAAGTACTCAATGCCAGACGACTATGTCCGGCCTGCTGAGATCCCGGCATCTCCATCACCGCCGAGCGGAGAATTCGTTCTGCCGCACCGAGTCGACTGAGCCTCAGTTCGTCGGGCGACATTTCTTCGGGGTGCACGATCGAAATGACGTTGCCATTTCGTGTCCAAACCACACCGGCAGAAATTGTGATCCCATCAAGCAGCAATGCCAGATTCTGTTCCGTGACATGAACCTGCTGAGTTCGTCCATCGAGTGCCTGAGCTGCCATGTCCGACAATTTGATCTCGTATTCGCAGCATCGAACCAGATTTCGCAGCAGGAGTTCGCAGCGAGTTGTGCCGCAGTTGAGTCGCACAATTGTCTCTTCCGGAGATTCGGCTTTCAGATTCAGAACGCGGAACTCAGTCGGGCCGGCTTTGACCGGCGTCTCATGAATCAACAGCGGGAGCTCGTCCAGCAGTCGACCGGGATCCGCTGACCATTCCGGTACAACGAGGGTCTGATCGTCCAGAAGGTCAGTATTGGCGACGTTCGACTGTTCTCTCCAAAGATCTCGTCCGATGAGATGCAGGACTTCCCCACGCACAGTGGGTAGAAACTCGGTTTCATCAAGGATTGCTCGCCGCAACAAATCAGCCTGCAGGCCCTGATGCTTTTTCAGCGCGGCAAGGCATCGTGCTTCTCCGTAACGAGCAACACCCGCCCATGCAGGGTCTGACTGCGTTCCCGAGATTCGGCGGTACGCCTCAATAGCAGCCGCGTAGCGACCAGACGCTTCCGCACAGAGTGCCAGGCGAAACAGAATCGCGACTCCCGGAACTCCATCTGACTTCTGGCGGAGCGTCTGGTAGTGCTGCATCGCCTGCACATAGTCACCGCTCGCCAGTTCTTCGTCAGCTACGGCCATCATATTCACGGCCTGCTTGGTCACACGTTCATGCCGTGACGGGGATAAGTGGGCTTCCGCTTCAGAGGCAGCAAACGCATCGTCGGTCGCTGAAGAAGCAGCTTTTGCTCTCTTGTGTGTTGATGTCGAAGCCTCATGCAGATCCGGTTCATGCAGATCCGGATCATGTTCATCACTGAATGGGATCGCTTCCATTTCCGGCAGGTCAGAGACTCCCGCATGGAGTGACTCGTCTGAATGATCCTCGTGCTGCCGGGCTTTCGGCACAGACTTGTTTTGAAATCCATGAACAGACGACGAGTCGTGTCGTGAGCCACCATGGCTCTCGTCATTCTGGCGGTCCGACTCGCTCACGGCTTCGTCTGCATGATGAGTGTCGTCACCTGCGAATTCCTCATGGGGAACATCGCCCGACGGACCAAACCCCAAACTTTCCACGCTGAACGGATCGTTCTGAGAATTTCGAGCAACTTTTCCCGAATGCTCAGCCATACCTGCTTCGTGTTCGGCCCCCGGCTGAGACCTCTTGTTCGGAGAGGTGAACTTATCGAAAGGGCTTTCAGCGTCAACGTCCGACTCACGAGGGTCAACTGCAGGTGTTGACAACGCCCTCCGACCAGGTATACGAACCGCCGACTTCCCGAACGAGGCGACTTTGTCCTGATTCCCGTGTGAAGTCGATCCGTCATCTTCATGGCCGTGAGTCGCAGATGTGTGAGAGTCAGATTGCGGATGGCCAGAGTCATGCGACTCTTCACGGGTTCGAGCGTGAGAATCTTTGGACTCGTCATGCGAGTCTGCGCCCGCGTTTGAGTGTTTTTCTTCTTCTGCGGGAGTTTTATCCGACTGCAGGTAGATGGCGACAGAGGCCCCAAGTGCAGAGGTTCCTGCAACCAAAGAGAGCATCATCATCTGCCGCAGAATGGCGGGTATTCCTGTGTTTTTTGGCTGATCAGACACGATAGCAACCTCTTGCGCGAACCCCGATGTCGGCATAATCGATACAACTGTTTCAACCTCATCGTCTGAGCCTGAGGGCAGGTTGAGAGAAAATTTCTTTGCAAGTTTCTGCTGGACGCTTCGATAAGTGAGTCTGAATCAGGTTTCTCACCGGGAGACAAGGCCATGCAAATACAACGATTCGACAATGTCAGCAGTACAGGGGCGCCACGTCCAAACTGGATTGCAGGTGGCAGTGCGAAAAGTGGTCTGCAGGGTTCTGTGTCTCGGGAAAACGATGCCGAGGGGGTTGTTGGCAGCGACGAGCTGGAATCACTGACACGTCAACTTGACGGAATCAGTGATGTCCGGGCCGACGTTGTTGAGGCGGCAAAAGTGAGAATGCAACGAGGCGATTACCTGACTCGTGCTGCGGCTGAGAAAACAGCAGCAGCAATTCTGGGCAAGGATGCTTAGAGAAGCTTTCTGTCTTGAAGTGACACAGGGGGACTATGTGTTGCTTCGGTCTTCCGGGCCTGTTCAGGCCAGGCAGCAT
>JBIIIF010000292.1:0-8345 GCA_044235005.1 Planctomycetaceae bacterium
CGATCTGAAGGCGGGGAAACTGGGAGTAAAACTCGCAGCCGCCGGAGTCTTCTCTTCCCGAATCCGGATCGAACGAGTTGTCCCGAAGGGCCCCGCGGATGCTGCCGGTCTCAGAAAGGATGATGTGCTGGTTTCAGTCAACAACCGGATGATCGAACGAATGAGTATTCTCGAGGAGGCCGTCGCATCCAGCTACGCGGGCGATTCTCTGCAGATCGCAATCAAGCGAGGAAATGAGGATCTTTCGTTCGCCGTGACACTGGCTGAAGAACTTCCGGATGCGAATCCGGGCTACATCGGGTTCCTGACGACTCGAATTGCCAGGAAGACGCAGGAAGGTGGCATGCCAGACCCGGCAGCCGTCGCAAAACTCCTGCAGAATCTTCCGCTCGAACCAAAAACGCCCGCTGAACAAAAGCCGGATGAGGGAAAGACTGATGAGAAATCAGATGCCGTGCCGTTGCTGGTGATTAACGAATCATCGGCAGCAAAGAGCGGGCTGCCTCAGCGAGTTGAGGTGATGAAGATCAACGGGACTGCAACTCCTGACTCCGGAGAATTATTCACAGCACTGGCTGATTTTCAGGCGGGCGACAAACTTGCGATCGACTACCGAATTCCAGGGCAGACTGATCTCAAGTCCACTGAGATCACGACAGTAAGCCGACCGGAAAACGTGACTCGTCTATCGGCTGAACTATTGAATGAGATTTCAGTGGTCAGCCAGGAAAGTCTTGCAAAGCTTAAGGCTGAAAAGGACGCGACGAAAGACGCTCCTGTGGTCGAAGAGGAAACGCCGAAGGAAGGTTCAGCAGGCAACGTTGAACGACGAGAGCTTTCGTTTGATGAACGTGGCCGAGCCATCGTGTTTGGTTCTTCGAATCCTTCCGGAATCCTGCCGGGGATTGTTATCCTTCTCTCTGCAGAAACGGAATCCGAAGATCAGATCCTGACCAGATGGAAGCCATTTCTCGATTCACACAAACTCATGGTAGCGATCCCGGTGAACCCGGAGAAATCTCGCCTGACTCCTGACGATATCCCGTTGGTGATGACCATGATTCAGAGCCTTGCTGGTCGTTCCAAAGCGGACCTGCGACGCATCGTGGTTGTGGGCAATCGAGAACAGGCGCAGCTTGCATGGCAACTCATCTTTGGAGGCCCATCACCGATTCGCGGCATCGCCCTCAATGATGGCTGGATTTCTTCTACGGAAGCCGGTGGTGTCGATGGAGCAGATAAATCGGTTCTTCTGCTGGATCAACCCACAACCAATCAGGCCCAGGCACTGATGGCTCAATGCCAGGACGCTCTTCGCAAGTCCGGTTTCTGGGCCGCGCGTCCGGCAGATGCAGAAACGGAACGCACAATCGCGGACTGGTCTATACTTCTGCGTTCGTTCTGAAAGACACCGTCCATTACGCTGGCAGCCGAGCATGCTCCAGCCGTCGCCAGGCTTCTGGAAGACACTTCAGAAGGTCTGATGCAATCATGCCGCGTTCGGTAAACTGCTCAGCAGCCACGTCTCCGGCAAGCCCATGCGCGTGAACAGCCAGTGCTGTCGCTTCAAAGGCGGGTAACTGCTGGCCTAACAGCGACACAACGATTCCCGTCAGAACATCTCCTGAGCCACCGGTCCCCATTCCTGAGTTCCCTGTTGAGTTGCGGAACAAACGAATTCCATCAGTCACAATCGTCCCCGGCCCCTTCAGCGCGACGACCAGAGAATGAGACTCCGCGAACTCCTGAGCAATCTCCTCGCGATGCTTTTCAATCTCCGTGATCGAACGCCCGGTAAGTCTTGCGAACTCGCCGGGATGAGGAGTAATCACGCAGGGACATTGACGTGCACGGGAAAAGAGACGAGCCTCAGCCGCCAGATTCAGGCCATCAGCATCAACGACCAGAGGGCACTTTGCCAGCCTCAACAACGATTCAACCAGCCGAGCTGCCGCAGATCCTTTTCCCAATCCCGGACCAACCGCAAGAGCATCACGCCCGTCGATCAGAGAGAGGATTGTTTCCTCCGAGACTTCCGACAATCCCGATTCAGCATCATCCCTCAGACCGACGGTCATCACGCAGGGTTCATAATTGGCTACGACATTCTGAATTGCTCGCGGCACCACGGCTGTCACAAGGCCGGAGCCAGCCCGCAGAGCAGCCACTGAGGCCAGGCTGACGGCTCCACTCATTCCAATCGATCCGCCAACCACAAGTATCTTCCCAAACGTTCCCTTGTGCCCGTCAGCAGGACGGCGAGGCACCGCCGGAAGTGTAAACGGACGCAGAATCTGTGGTTCGACCATTGAACTCTATCCTTTATCAGATGCCCGACTACATGAAATACACTTTTCAGAATAACTCATGCCGATCGTTGATCGAGAAGCCATTTTGCGGCACTGTCACTGCACACTATTTTACCGCTCGTCGTCGCAAAGTTGCACCTCCGGAGAGGTTCACCACCTTCTTGAAGCCGTACTGCACGAGAATTCTTTCGGCCACATGGCCACGAACTCCGACTCCACAACTAACGACCGTTGGCTTTGCAGAATCCAGTTCATGAAGTCGCTCGCGAAGTTCATCTACCGGTATTTCGATAACACCGCTGCAGCCAGTGAGAGGTGCCTTTGCAATCTCTGCTGCAGTTCTCACATCAACAATCTGATATTGAGACAAATCTGAATCGACATCAATAACTTCCCCAAGCCCATCCATCTGATTGCAAGCCGTGAAGGCAGCCTGATGAACGGGGTCTTTGGCAGAGCCATACGGTGGAGCATAGGCCAGATCAAGACCAGTCAGATCTCTCACAGTTGCCTTGAAAGTCATCGCTGTAGCAATCACATCAATCCGCTTATCAACACCATCTTTCCCGGTGGCCTGAGCCCCCAGAACTCGCCCCGATTCCGGACAATAGAGCAACTTCAGCGTAATTGGCGATGCACCGGGAAAATAACCAGCATGCTGGCCTGCAATAATCGTCACACTTCGGAAGTTGATTCCGGAACGCTGTGCGGCCTTTGCCGACAGTCCCGTCATTGCAGCGGTCTGTTCGAAAACTCGAACGACAGAGGTTCCCATCACAGGAGCCGTTGGCGCACATCGTCCGGTCGCCGCATGCTCGCCAGCCAGTCGTCCGGCCCGATTTGCAGGGCCTGCCAATGAGACTCGCATCGATTCACCGGTCGGTCCGTAAACATACTCACAGGCATCACCCGCCGCGTAGATGTCCGGATCGCTGGTCTGAAGATATGCGTTCGTGGAAATACCTCCTGTCTTCCCGATGGCCAGTCCGGCATCGATCGCAAGTGCGGTGTTAGGCCGCACACCGATTCCGAGAATCACAAGAGATCCCTCCAGCACTTGGCCACTCTGCAATTCCACTCCCACGGCATTGCCCTGGGAATCGGCGAGGATTCGTCGCAGACCATCCCCAAAGGCCATGATCACTCCCTGTCGGCCAAGTTCTTCGTGAAGTGGAACCACCATCTCGGAATCCATCAATGGCAGCACCTGCAAATTCATCTCGGCCAGGGATGTCTGAAATCCGCGTGCGACAAGCTGCTCAACCATCTCGATGCCAATAAACCCGGCACCAATAACAACGGCCTTCTTCGATTGATTCGCACCAGCATCAACAGCCGCACGAATTCTGTCCATGTCAGCAATATTGCGAAGAGTATACACACCTTTGGAAGAAACGCCTTCCATGAACGGCACAAACGGTGACGCTCCCGTCGACAGAATCAGCTTGTCATAGTTTAAAGTGTACTCTGACTGGTCCTTAAGACGACGAATAACAACAGTCTTCGTGACTCGATCGATGCGTATCACTTCACTCTGAGTGCGGACGTCGAGGCGAAATCGTCGTTCAAGCAACTCTTTCGTTGCGACGAGTAATTTGCCTCGCTCCGGGATTTCTCCTCCGATGTGGTAAGGCATTCCACAGTTGGCGAAAGAAACGAATTCGTCTTTCTCAAGCAGAGTGATTTCGGCATGCTCATTACATCGACGAGCTCTTGTCGCTGCAGAAGCACCTCCGGCAACACCGCCAACAATCACAATTCTGCTGCATGCCTGAGCCATCGTCTTTGTTCCTGATGTTCGTGGACTGTCAACTGAAGCGTCTTACGTATCGTTCGGATTGTAGCGATTGAAGCGATAATACGGATCAGAACAGTCATAATGGTTCTCAGACCTGGAAGTCCTGTCGCAAAGTCGGGATGGGCTCTTTGAGGAGAAAAGACATCACTTTGCCTGGATCGAGATCCACACTTACAGCAGCTTCAACCCGCTGCAATTCGACTTGAGATTTCCAATAATGCTTACTCTGACTGCATCCCAAATCGTCTTTCTGGTCTGCGTGCTGCTGTTCACATTGGTGGCTGCCATTTCTGACATCCGTACTCGAAAAATACCGAACAAGATGACGGTTCCGATGTGCGTGGCGGGATTGATTTATCAGGTGGCTTTCTTCCAGTGGAACGGACTTTGGACAGCATTGATTGGGTTTGCTGCCGGCTTTGGCATCCTGTTCATTCTCTGGATGGTTGGAACCGCAGGCGGTGGTGACGTCAAACTGATGGGTGCTCTCGGACCGTGGATGGGCGGCATGCTGACACTGAAAGTTCTATTCTGCAGCCTTGTCTTTGTGACCGTTGGAACCTTTGGAGTCGTTATCTACTCAGCCCTGTCTCAGGGGATTCGCCGGACAAAGAGTCAATACATCAAGAATAAGGCAAAGGCAGAGACGACAGGCGAGCGGCAGAAGCGACGAGTCATGGCGTTTGCAGCACCCGTCGCATTGGCAACATGGTCGGTCGTTGCGGTTCAACTTCTCACAAACCGACCGTGGTAAGATTCTTCGGCAATTTTTTCATGAAGCCAGACTGCATCAGCCGAAATGACGGAATGGGAACGTCTGTTCGAAGACGTCGCCTTTCCGTTTGCGTTTTGAGTGAGTAATAAAGATGCAGATCAGCAACTCCAGAAAACCCAATCGCAAAGGAGCAATCCTTTCGATGGAACTGGTGTTGATCCTGCCCATCTTTCTGTTGCTGGTGTTTTCCATCGTTGAATTCTCCATGCTGATGTCGGCTCATACGCGAGTCGTCAATGCGGCTCAAAGCGGCTCCCGTTTGATGTGTATTTCCGGAGCAGGAGAATCTGAAGTGAAGGAGCGTGTCACATCGCTCCTTGGCCCGATGCTTGCGAAAGATTGTTTGATTCAGGTTTACCCGGCGAGCTACGCCGGAGAAATAGGCAGAGTCTCCATTCAGGTGCCCATGCGGAATGCAAGCCCTGACTTATTGTGGATGACAGGCTTCAGCCTGCAGGATCGTTCCTTCGACGCGGACGCACCGATGGTGATGGAGCGGACTGCGTCCAATGAACTTCCGGACCAGTATTGAAAGAGTTTTAATAGATTTCAGGAGTCACTGCGCAGGGATGTTGCAGAGAAACGACGCATGCCGAATCGTAAGGCGCGCGTAAAGAACACCAACTGACAATTCCCCTGCGTTGAACTGATTGTCTGGAGATTCGTTGTGAAACTCACACCGTGGATGCTGACTGTCGCCGCGTTCGGCATTATTGCTGTGCTAGCGGTTGGATTCCTGTTCAAGAAGTTGATGGCTACGCCCGTTGTGGAAGTGAAGCCGCCTGAAGCAAGAATTCTTCCGATGGCGATCACGGAGATCGAGCCTGGAACAGTGATCACACGAGCCCATGTCGGAAATGGCCGAGCTGAACCCGGCGTTAAGCTTCCAGAAGATACGTTCCTCTCGCTTGATGGTGTCATTGGCCGTATCGCAAAGGAAAGAATCACAGCCGCAGTGCCTCTGCAGGGTGCCATGTTCTACGCACCGGGTGACTTTCCGGATCTGAAAGTGTCGCCTGGTAAACAGGCCGTGGTCGTGAAAGTCAGCCAGACAACGGCAGTGCTCAGCCAGAAAATGAAACCTGAGCAGCATGTTGATGTGCTTTTGACGGTGGACAACCTTGGTTCCGGCGACATGACACGACTGCAGTCAACAGGCGGCAGCGTTGGAGGTGACTCGATCGGCAGCACAGCAAGCGCAATGACGGCCACTCTTTTCAAACGCGTTAAGATTCTGTCGATCAACCGGGGCTACACAGCCACCGCACTGCAGGGCGGCGAAGCTCAGAACGTGACGCTGGAGCTGGACGAAGAACAGACCCGCATTATCTCCCTGGCTCAACGCAAAGGTGAGATCGACCTTGTCTACAACGAGGATGGAGAAGAGGGGAATGGCATCGAGATTAATCCTTCCGAGAAAGATCGCATCACTCTCAAAGAAATCCTGGGACTGAAAGATCCACCTGCCAAAGAAAAGCCATTCAAGACCGAACACTACCGAGGGGGCGGACGTTCGCGAACCTACTTCGAAGACGGCGAAATGATGGACGGCTATGGGAGCGGATCGGGTGGCAATACGGACGGCTCCCGCCTGCAGAGCACCGGTGGATCCGTTGGTGGCTGGTCGACTGACACGGCTCCTGCAGACAAACAGAAGAATGTGGCCCAGAAGGCAGGGATCAGTGCAGATCTCTGATTCCGGGTCCTGAGCAACGAATTCGAAGCCCGGCTTTCTCAAAGAAGCCGGGCTTTTTTATGGTGAAGACCAGAATGTCCCGTGTGTGGCAGTCAACAGTGTGTGGCAGTCAACAGATGCAAACGGACCGAATGATGAAGATCGCCTCCTTACCAGCACAACACTCAACGACAATCCGGACCAGAAGCGGTGTACTGACTTCCTGGACGATTCTGATCATGCTCACCGCCGGCGCAATCTGCGGTGGAATCCTTAACCTGATATGGTTGTCGGCAATTCGAAATCAGGCTTACCACTGTGCGTCCTCTGCAGCTCTGGCCGCCGGACACAGCTATCTGTCAGACGACATGCTGAGATCCTGGCAGCAACCCTTCGAATATGAAGGTCGGAGTGCTCGATGCCAGCAGGCGGCCGTCAGCATGGTTGAAGACTACCGAGCAGGTACGGCTATTCCCGCCATTTCACCCGAGTCAGTTAAGGTCATTTGGCCAGAGGGACAGGGACCATCAGCCGACCCGGCTTTGCTTGTTCCTCAGGCAATCTGCGTTGAGTTTGATAATGATTATTTCAGGAGTCAGTTTGACCGTTTTCTTTATGGTCTGACGAGAGCGCGTTCGAATCCATCGAACGTTCAATGTACTGTTTACCTCGAACATTCTCCCAGGGCGTTTAGAGCCGGGGCAGGGCAGAGAATTCCAATTCTCCCTTTTGCAATTTGTGACGACCTTTCCGGAACCGATTCAGGCTCCTCAGGGCAAACTCCCGGCTATTGGACTTCCAGTATTGAGTCCGGAAAAGGTCAGGACACTTTTAGCTGGAATGCAGAGACTTGCCAGTTCGAATCAGGCCCTGATGGACTGCCGGAGGTTACTGTGACTGTTTACGCAACAACCTCAGTCGGAAACCCGGACGCCTTCATTCCTATCTGCTTTTCGAATGGTAATGGTGATGTCGGTGGAAGTCGTATCCCGGAGTGGATCAGAAATGGGTTAACTGGCGACAATTTGCAGTCGATGGGACTCAATGAATTGGCATTTCCCGGCAGCGTGCCCGCCACGACTTTGACACCTCGGGATCTTCTGAATTGCCGCACCGCACTTCAGGAAAAATCCGGAGAGGCGTGTCTCATCCCGCTATGCTCGGCTCTTCCCGCCACGACAGAGCTGACTTCAATTACACTCAAGCGTCCTGTCGCCGCCAGAGTCGTTCAGGTCTCTATCAGCACCAGCGGGTCTCTCAAAGTGATCCTGCAGCCATGTGTCATTGCAACTTCAACAGCAGTCACTGCGACAACTCCGGATGCGGCTGCCAATCGCTATGTTTACAGCGTCCGACCTGCCTACTAACGCCGATTGAAAAGCAGTTGCTGAGTTGCGTGGATTCTTCAAAACAGGCTCGCTGTTGGTTCAATCGCAAATACAGCATACCGTTGACCGTCCAGCCGTAGGCGGAGGCTTTTTGCAGAGTCGACGTCTATGGTTTGGTGGTAGACGTCACTGATGGCGCTCCGAACGTCTATTTCCCGCCAGGGCTTGTGAAACACAGAGAAGCAAGCTGGCCAGGTTCGGCACAGAGGAAATGTGTCCCCATTGCAGCAACTCACAAGTTGCAGCAACTCACAAGTTGCAGCAACTCACAAGTTGCAGCAACTCACAAGTTGCAGCAACTCACACGTTCCAGCGATTCCGGGCTTGCCAGAAATCCCGCCCATAATCATCGCTGGAAATCGTTCCGTTTGAAGAGCGACACAGCCCCGACCTTCGCCGC
>JBIIIF010000293.1:0-8344 GCA_044235005.1 Planctomycetaceae bacterium
TTCTGCGAAGCGACGCTGACAAATGGCAGAGGCTGCTTTGGATCGCAATGGTACCCGTCGGGGAAAATGCGATGAGGAACATAGTAGCCAATCATGCCATACTGCATCCCCTCCTCAAAGTCCTTGTCGAGGTTCTTGAGAATCATGCTGCGAATCGCCGAAATAGCGACTCGTCGATCCTCAGGGAGTTCTTTAAGATACTGTGCGACCGTCGTCAGTTTGCTTTGCATCTCCGTCTCTCCGTTCTCAAGACTCTGTTCATGGGGGTAGTTGACAATAACGGGCGGTCTCATCACGATCTTAATCACGCGGCACAAAACGACCCACAGAACACATCCGCCTGTTTACCAGAATTAGAATGCGTCAGTAGCGACGCCTGACCCGGAATCCTATGCCTTCGGAGCCAGAATCGATTCATCTTGCGAACGTCACGCTCGTTAAAGAGCAGCGTTCTCGTGTGCGCGATCTGCAGGGATTTCGCAAGGGGCACCAGATACCGACGGAGTCTACGGAACATACCAACAGCTTTGTCGGCCGAATCGCTGCGGAAGATCTTGCGGCCGACCTGGAAACTCGTTTTGCCGACTTTCGAAAACTCCTGAAGTTTAAACGTGTCGATCTGCAGGTCACCGACCCCGAATCGGGAGCCGCAATGATTTCGACGCCGTGGTTTGACTATCAGATCATCGCCTCGATTGCTCCCGACGATCCCTCCGAGGTCGTTTGGCGCCGACAGGTGGCGGAATTCCGTTCGCCAGCGCAGATCTTTTCGTCGGCTTTCTCTTCAGTATTCGGGAACCTGTTCGACACAGTAGAACTGTTGCCTCCGGCGGCCATCGATCTGGCGGACTTCATCGATCAGATTGAAGAACGAGGACTTAAGACGGTCACTCTGGATTACGATCGCAACACGACATGGTGTCATGTTTCGCTCAAAGGCGTCCCGGGACAAGTGCGTCTGACTGCAGATCGCGTTGCTCTGGTCGTATCGCAACCACAGTCACCAACAAAGCTGCTGGAAGCGTTCGTGCAGGTTCGATCTCACTTTTCCGGTATCAGTTACTTCTGATCAAATCAGGGCAGCAGCCCGCGTTCACGCATTTCCTGAATATTGTCCGGCGCGCTGGAGAGCACTTTCTCGGACGCATAGCGGAACACTGCAAAACGCCCCAGCTCAGCCGGCGCAGACAGAATCCCAACTTGATTTTCTTCTTCCGCGTCCAGTTGCTTATTCAGCCTGGCGACCGCCTCTTCGACGGTGTCGGTCACAATTCGATCCGGGCCTGATTCATTCGCCAGCTTGAGATTCGAGAAGGCCGCGGTGCGAGACATCAGAAAACTGATGAGACCAGTGTCTTCATTTTCCTCAAAGAAATCTCGCAAATCCGGATGCATGCTGTCTGGAGTAATGATCCTCGCGCGGCTGATCGTCACCTTGCCCTTGCGAACCTTCACCAGCCGTTCACCCTCATCAGACGAAGTCACGAGATAGTAAGGCAGTTCAGAATCTCCGAATGTGAACAATCCATACTCTGCCGATCGCTCGATACGCACGGAACTCCAGGCGCTTTTGAAACGCTGAAACTGCTCAAACTCGTCGAACAAGGACATCCTCGAATCTCTCAGAGAACTCATCACAAGACCTGCGAAACCCGAATGTTCGCTCCAAACCCGCCAAAGTCAAACAACGCCGCCGCGTTTCCGACTCCGAAGCCTGTTGAAAGCTGCAAAACGTGGGCTGTTCTACGAAGACACAGCAGAGGAAGACAAGTCTTTTAGTAGACGCGTGCCTCCGGATAAAGTCGACGCATCACGTGTTCTCGCGTCCGAACGAGCCCATACAGATTGAACAACTTGAGCCATATCAACCAGGACGACTGCTGCCATGCCTCAACAAAATCCGAGACGCCAAATGCAGCAAAGAGCGCACAGTAGCAAAGTTCAATTCGCGATTGGCGATGCCTTAGGAATCGCAAAAGCACAAGTGCAGAGAAAATAAGCCAGACCAGTCCTTCCAGAATGTTGAACCAGTGGTAACAGGCAGAGAATCCAAACGGCTCCTTAACGTCATAGGTCCACCAGCTCCGGACAAATATGATCTCGAACAAATTTGCCATCGCGGCGTAGCCTGACAAAACTACGGGTTGGAATTCGATACCTTCCAAACGCGGAACCGCCATCCAGATCCGTAAGGTATTGCTGACTGTTCAAACGGTGATCTCAAGAAGTTCATACTCAAGACGCATGAACCGGCAGAAAAGGCTCGAAGTGGTTGGGCGTCTTCTCGGGCGGCAACGATCTGAATCAGATTGATCGACGCTGGTTTTCGGATGCCTTACACTCTGCCGCAATCATTCGTTTTTTGGGCAGGGATGGTGTTTCGCAATTTCGAATTGTGCCTTGCGACTTTTCAACAATGAGTGAACTCGCTTGCTCCGCCCCAAGTCTAACACGGCCCCAAGTCTAACACGGCCCCAAATCCAAGAGTCCCAGTAACCACTCGCTGACAGGTTAGTCATGAAGATTGAACATCTTGCGTTTAACGTTGCAGACCCGTTGGCATTTGCTCGATGGTACGTTGAGCATCTTGGTCTCACGGTAAAGCGCCGAATCATTGAGCCGCCCTATGTTCATTTCCTCGCCGACGATAGCGGGACGGTGATGCTGGAAGTATACGGTAACCCGAATGCTCCGATGTTGGATTTTCCAAACGTCCAGCCGCCGGCTTTGCATCTGGCTTTTCTCTCAGCAGACCTCACCGCCGACGTAAAGCGACTCGTCGCCGCCGGAGCTTCCGTTGTTGCGGACGTTCATACATTGCCGTCGGGAGACACGTTCGCCATGTTGCGAGATCCATGGGGCTTGCCACTTCAACTCGTCAAACGTCTCACGCCGATGATCTGATGGACCACTCGGTTCAGAACTGATTTTCCAAATGTCCAGTTTGCACCGTTCACGGCCCCAACTAGCAACGGAAATCCAGCGTTGGAGAGACGACTGGATTTCTCGTGACGGTGATGAACGACTTCTTCGAGTGCGCTGGTTATTAAATCCCGAAGAAGCGGCTCTCGAAAACGTCTGCGTTCGTGAACAAGGAGGAAAGCTTCTCGATATCCGACCATGCTCGACCAGTGAACTGACAAACGTCCTGCCTGTTGTGCTGATTCCACCACTTGTGAATGCTCACACGCACCTGGAGTTCTCAGCTCTGGCCGACCCCCTTGAACCAGCTCTGCCGTTTCAGAGCTGGATTCAATCGCTGATGAAATGGCGTGGCAGCAACGGTGCGACGCTGGCAGAATCCATCCGAAGCGGATTCACTGAATCAGTGGAGTCCGGCATCGGATTGATCGGGGAAATCTCAACCAACGACGACATGTCGTTGTTGTTGAATCAACAGTCCCACAATCAACGCACGTCTTGCGTGGTATTTCGAGAACTGATCGGGCTTGGCCCGGCACGAATCCAACAACAAGTTGAACTCGCGGGAAACTTTCTGACGGCTCCGCCAGTCGCTGGAGTCCTCAGAGCACTCAGCCCACATGCTCCATACACGGTCCATCCCGATCTTTTGGAACAAGCCGTGGCACTCGCTGTTAAGTATCAGGCCCCACTCGCCATGCATCTGGCGGAAACAACTGACGAACTGGAATTACTGGAATCCGGGACAGGGCGCTTTCAAACCTTTCTTTCATCGATGGGTTTGTTCGATCCGAAGCTGTTTCCCGGGGGCCGCTGCATTCTCGACCTGTTGAAAGTACTCAGCTCTGCGCCCAGGGTGCTGGCCGTGCATGGCAACTACTTCACTGATGAGGATATCGCCTTTCTTTCACGACATCAGAACATCACGACGGTGTATTGTCCTCGAACACAACACTTCTTTGGTCATACAGCTCATCCGTTTCGAAAACTGCTCAGTGCCGGATGCAGAGTTGTGCTCGGTACCGACAGCCGCGCATCGAATCCGGACTTGAGCATCTGGCGGGAACTTCAGCACGTCGCCAGACTGGCCCCGGAATTATCGCCAAGCCAACTGCTGGCCATGATTACGACACATTCCGCAGAGGCGATGCAGTGCGAGACAACACCATTTCGAATTCGCGAGGATCAGAACTTCTCTCCGCTTTTCCTGCTGACAGAAAACGCCAGTGAAGATCTCCCAAAGCTGATCCGAAATCCTTCCACGGTTCCATGGCATCCTTTTCTCGGTCAGACTTCGAACATCTTGCCCCCACATCAGGAATTCTCAGGTCGTTCCCATGAAGAATGAATTTATCGCGGTTCAGTTTGAACTGCTTGCCGATCTTCTCGAAATCCAGGGCGCTAATCCGTTTCGAATTCGAGCCTATCGCAACGCAGCACGAACAATCTCATCGACCTCGGAATCACTCAGCGACCTTGTTGCGACGAAACAGGATCTGACACAGTTCGCCGGCATCGGAAAAGATCTGGCCAAACAGATTGAGGAGATCACCACCAAGGGACAACATTCGGCCCTTGAAGAATTGCGGAAACAGATCCCCGGCGGCGTTCTTGATATGCTGCGAATTCCCGGAGTCGGTCCGAAGAAGGTTTCCGTCTTCTTTAACGAGCTTGGTCTCAAGTCGCTGGAAGATCTGAAAGCGGCTTGTGAAGCAGGCAGACTCTCCAAGCTGAAAGGCTTCGGAAAGAAGACGGAAGAATCCATTCTGGCCAATATTGCAATGGCGACTGAACACAGCCAAAGAGCATCAATTTCTGACGCTCGCGCGGCTGCAGAGGCGATTGTTGAGAACTTGCAAAAGCTGAAAGAAGTTGGACAAGTGGCCGTGGCGGGCAGTTGCCGTCGTCGCAAAGAAACCTGCGGTGATCTCGACATTCTTGCCACGTGTTCCGACTCCGGTCCGCCGATGGATTGTCTCGCCACTCATCCTTTGGTCGAGTCCGTTCTGCAACGCGGCGAAACCAAACAGCGTGTGCGTCTGAAAACCGGCATGGAACTCGACCTGCGCGTCGTCCCTGAAGAATCCTTCGGCGCGGCGATGCAGTATTTCACCGGCTCGAAAGAACATAACGTCGTCGTACGGCAGCGTGCCAAGGATCTGGGACTCAAGCTGAACGAATACGGTGTCTTCCGCGATGACGTTCAGGTCGCAGGCCGAACGGAGGAAGAAGTTTACGCGTCCGTTGGTCTTCCGTGGTTTCCTCCGGAGCTTCGTGAGAATCGACACGAGTTCGAATGGGCGGATGCCGGTAAACTTCCGGAGCTTGTCACTCTTGCAGATATCAAGGGCGATCTGCACATGCATACGACCGCCTCGGACGGATCCGCAACGATCGAACAGATGGCAATCGCTGCTCGGGACCGAGGCTTGAAGTACATCGCGATCACGGACCACAGCAAACGAGTCTCCATGGCCAATGGTCTGGATGCAAATCGCCTGCGGAAACACTGGGAAGACATTCGACAAATCCGTGAAACTATCTCCGGAATTGAAATTCTGTGCGGCATCGAATGCGACATTCTGGAAGATGCCACGATGGATCTTCCCGATGATGTTCTCGCCGAAGCGGACTGGGTTATTGCCGTTTTGCATTACGGGCTAAAGCAACCTGGTGATCAGATCATGAAACGTCTCATGACAGCGGTGACGAATCCTCACGTGGACATCATCGGCCATTGCACCGGACGTATGATTGGCCGACGAGAAGGCGCGGATATCAATTTTTCAGAGCTGTTGAAAGCGGCCGCCGACAATCAGGTGATGATGGAAATCAATGCTCACCCGAGTCGACTTGATCTTGATGACATCCATGCCGCCGCAGCGAAAGATCTGGGTATCCCGATCGTCATCAGCACCGACTCTCACAGCGTCAATGGCTTCGAAGTTCTTGAATACGGCGTCGACCAGGCTCGCCGAGCAGGGTTGACCAAAGATGATGTTGCGAATACTCGAACGCTGAAAGAGTTTCGCAAACTGCTGAAGTCGTCTTAATGTAGACATTGGCTATGTCTCGACCGTTGCCTGAGCTTCCAGCAGCAGCAGTCGAGTGCTGATTTTCTCGGCAGGAATCCCAAAGCAGTGCGACACCGCAAACCGGTACTCCTGCAACTGCGGACCGTAGTGTTTGCGTTTGTTTTCGATCCACTGTTCCCTCGGACCGACGAGCCGATCTGTTTTAAAATCCACGATGTCAGCAGCAACTGGCCGCCCGTTCTCGTAAAGCAACACGAGCCGATCGATCGTCCCTTGCACCAGTTCTCCATCGTGCAACAGCACAAACATCCGTTCGCGTTCGACCTTCAAGCTGGCAGAACCCGCTTCGATCTGTGTTCGATGAGAAGCAAACACCCGCGCATCGCCTCCCGAGGCGGCGTGGAACAACTTTCGAACTCCGGCCACCTTCAACATCTTTCGAAAGTCAGGCAGCAGTCGCTCAACGGCTCTCTCAGACACTGTTAGCTCTGCCGCTCGCTGACGGAGGCTGGCTTCATCAGGTTCAGGACAAGACTCATCCAGCCATTCAATGCACTCGAACCACGCGTGAATCACCGTACCTCGAGTCCGCGCATCAACAGCCGGAGGGCCACCATGGTGCGCCTCCGAGATAACAACGTCGGTCGTCTTTTCTCGCCGAGCAATCGCGACAGTAACCTCCGGAAGATAAAGCCGAGTTTCATCATGCCGCGAGGGAGCTCGGCGTTGCAGCCCACGTCGACGTCCGTCATGCATCGAGGACAACCGAACTTTTGGCAAAAAGACCTTGGCCGCTCGACTTTGATAAGCCTCCTGTTCGAGCATCCGAGGAATCTGATGAAACCATTCGGGATCGCCCGTTTGATAAATCGCCGTCGAAGGCGGTGCCTGATTTCCTCCGGCCAACGCTGCCATCAACAATCCGGCATAAGTCTTCGGCGGCTTGTCGCCCAAAACCGGCGGTGCAAGAAGGTGCATGGCATGTTTGGCGCGAGTCAACGCGACGTAGAACAGACAGAGACTCTCGGAGACTTGTCTGGCGACGGTATCATCAAACGCCTGCTGCAATGAAACCGGCAAAAGAGGACGCAGCGTTTTACGGCTCCACACGCAAACTCGATCGGGAGCCTCGCCGGCATCAGGTCCCGTAAAGGCTGCCTGAGGACTCTGAAACAGAGCCCCATCGATCTCCGGCAGAACAACGATATCAAATTCCAGGCCCTTGCTCTGATGAATCGTCATGACTCGCACCGGAGCCGGCTCTGACTTCTGGAACTTGCTGTTCTCCAGCAACCTCACAAAATCGCATGGGTTCAAGGATCCACTGTTGTCGAACAACCAACCTTGAGCCACAACCTGCTGCAGTCGCAGCACATCGCGAGCACTGCAAAACGACTGAACCGATTCAGAAAGCCATTGCAACGTGCGGCCATAACCGTCGTCCATCAGTCGCGCCCGCAACATGGCGGCAACTCGAGTTCCCTCGCGGAGATCTCGCCAGCGAGTCAGACCAATCACCGCCGCGAACGGCGTCTGAGCCACGTGATAACGAGAAACCTGACACGAAGGATGCGACGTCATATGCAACAACGATAACAGCGCGAGCACGGCAGGGCTGTCTGTCGGCGGAGTTCCACCTTCTTCACTGGCCGGAACATTCAGCAGAGACAACTCATGCACCAATCGGGCCACAGTGCTGTTCTTTCGTGTCAGCACACCAATCTCGGCTCCGGGAGTTTCCAGATGCATGTTGCGAATCTGCTCTGCGACCCAGCGAAACCAGGGCACTCTGCGTTCATCGGCCGAGTCACCTTCCATCGTCGGTGAGGTACGGAAGCAAACGTACCCCGGCATATCCTTGAGAGCGGTCGAATGGTCCGGAAACTCATCCGACCACTTCACACTGGCTGCTGTATAGTCATCCAGATTATTGTGATTCGTGATGTGCCGGAAGATCTGATTGACAGCTTCCATGACCGGCGGAGATGACCGACGACTTGTGTCCAATTCCGTCGATGTGATGCCTTCAACCGTCTTTTCCACGGCATCGAAAATCCCCGCGACGCCACCTCGCCAGCCGTAGATCGCCTGTTTCTTGTCACCGACGCAAAAGAAGCTGGATTTCTCACCGTGATGCTGCAGCGACAAAGTTAACCGTTTGAGAATCTGCCATTGATCGGACGATGTATCCTGGAACTCGTCGAGCAGCAGATTTCGAATCGAACTGTCCAGTCGAAAACTCATCCTCTGGCCACTCGCCGCACCACCTTGTCGAGCCAGAATGCGCGTCACGTCATTGAATCGCAACCAGCCATGCTCGGCGCGCAGACGAGTATACTCGCGATCAAATCGCGTCATCAGATTGCGAATCGCCTTCATCTGTAATG
>JBIIIF010000066.1:0-27252 GCA_044235005.1 Planctomycetaceae bacterium
GCGACGCACTGGAGTTCGCTGGAGTATCGCACGTTGTTTGTGACGTCCGGAGATCTCTACACGCTGGATGATAAAGATCGGCAGACACTGCTTGCTTCGGGAGCGGCCGATGAACGAGCGGATGCTGTGATGACGGCAGGGAATTCCGCCAGCATGATCGCTCGAGTTCCTCCATTCAGCAGTCAGTCGATGATTTTCCGCCGCCGGATAACGCTCGACGATTGGAATTTGGCAATCACCAACGTGGAGCAGAGTGGTTCTGAACTGACGACGTTGACACTCTCGTTTGGCGAGAGATTCCCGCTGCACGAGGAGAATCAATACTTCGTTATTCACGGGAAGCGCATTTACACGCTGAAAGCAGACGATGCGAAAAAACAGCTCACGTATGCCGGCGGTGGCTTACTGTTGACAACATTCTGTGCTCCGGTGCAGGAGTTTAACAACGGCTTTCCCACGGCCCTGAGAGTGGGCGGAATGGTCGGGCCTGATGGCGAGGAGGTGCTGGACGATCCTGTGGCGGAGTGTTTTCGCAAGTCACTGCTGAAGCTGATCTCTCGCAGCGCGGCGGATGATTTTTATGCGGACCTGAAACGATTTGAATTGCCCGAAGGCCGCGTCAGAATTCTGGTTTATGCTCCGATTCCGGCAGCGCAGGATATGACGGTCAGTGCGGATGTGAAGCGGGAAGGCCGAATTCTGTATGTGCGAGATTTCCCGATGCAGATGGGCGATGCGAGTGCTGTTCCCGTTGAGGTCGATTAAAGATTGTGACACAGAACGGACTTCATTTCATTCCGCAAGATGCTCTATCGCTTAGCCCTGAATCATGGCCACAAAACCTCTTATCGTCATCCCTGCTGACTCGCCACCGATGGTTAGTCGTTCTCCGCATCTGAAGTTGCTGGAGGAATTTGCAGACGTTCGACTGTACTCTGATCGCCCAGCGGATGACGCTGAAAAGGCTCGTCGCCTGAAAGATGCGGACATTCTGTTGAACTCACGAGGCAGCCTGAAGATTCCGCGCACGGTCCTGCAGCAACTTCCTGACTTGAAGATGATTGCGGTCTGCGGAATTGGCTACGATGCCATTGATCTGCCGACCGCAACGGAGCAAAAGATCGTTGTCAGCAACATTCCCGGTCGAACGGCAGCGGTTGTGGCCGAACATGCTCTGGCACTGATGCTGGCCGTAGCTCGCCGAGCCGCCTGGATGACCGCCGAACTCAAAGCTGGTCGCTGGCGTGGTGATCTGGGGATGTCGCTCGCTGGAAGGCAGATCGGGATCATCGGCACTGGCAACATCGGTTGTGCGATGATTCGACTGTGCCGCGCGATTGGAATGAATGTTGTGGCGTGGAGCTTGCACCCTGAGACTTCCAAAGCCGAACAACTGGGCTTTCGCTATGTCGAACTGGAAGACTTGCTTCGTACATCGGATGTGGTCTCGCTGCATACTCGACTGTCAGAGAAAACCGCCGGCCTGATCGGATCGAGGCAGCTTGCCATGATGAAGCCGACGGCGATCCTGATTAATACCGCGCGAGGCGCCATTGTGGATTCCGCCGCACTGGCTGACGCTTTACATTGCGGGGCGATTTTCGGAGCGGGGCTTGATGTGTTTGATCAGGAACCGTTGCCGCCTGGACATCCGATTCTGAGCTGCGAGCAGATCGTGTTGACGCCTCATACGGCTGATCAGACTCAGGAAGGGATTGATCAGTTGACGATGGGGTGTGTGGAAAACATCCGGGCATTTTTGGCTGGGACTCCGCAGAATATTGTGAATCCGGATGTGCTGAAATTCTGATCGGTGATGTTTGAAACGCAGATAAATCCGCGAACGCCTCTTTAGTATTTCGTTCTGATGTTGCCGCTACACAAGCGTTGACACTCTCAGTACTATTTGAGAAGCGGCCAGAAACGTGAATTCCCAGACTCGCCCTCTTCGGAGCTTCCGGTGATCTCAGATGCAACCACATCCGTGGCGGGACTGTCTGATCTGCTGGAGCGTTGCCGACGCCGCATTCGGATTCAGTCTGCGTTACGTGGTATTGCGGAAACCGTCAGCATTCTGATCCTTGGAGTTCTGCTGTCCTGTGGTCTGGATTATCTGCTTTCGCTGCCCGGGCTGTTTCGACTTGCGTTTTTGGCGACCACATTGCTGCTGACGGGTCTCATAGCCGCTCGCCGCCTGATCATTCCGGTGTTGCAGGTTCCGCCCGCCGATGAGCTTGGAGCGGCGGTGGATCTGGAGTTTCCGGAACTGCACGAATCTGTCGCCACTCTGATATCGATTCAGCAATCGGACGACGGCAACGATGTCAGCGTGCGAATCATGCGCGAGCGACTTCGACACAGTGTGGAAGAACAGCTTCAGGTGGTGCGCCCTTCAGCAATCGTCAGGAGCCGCTCAACAATTCGACGCTGCGGACTGGCTGGACTGGCCATCGTAGTGATTCTGATTCCGGTTCTGCTGTGGCCGACTGGTTCAGGACTGCTCGCACAGCGTTTCGTGATGCCATTCGCCAATCTGGCGGCCGCTTCGAATCTTTATTTTGAACTGCCGGAAGGAAATCGCATCGCCGCGCGGGACACGGATGTTGAATTCGTGGCCATCCCGCAGTGGCGAAACGGGACTCCGGGCATGATGCCGACGGGCGAGAAGATGCCGGCGGATGTGAAGCTGGAGCTTCGCACAGAGTCAGGCATCGTTGACGAATTGCCGATGCTGCTGAATTCCGAGCAGCAGTTCAGGGCGATCCTCCGCAGTGCTCGCGAATCTCTGCAGTATCGTGTCTACGGGGGCGGCGCGATGACGGAGTGGTTTCAGTTGACTGTCGGAGATCGACCGTTCCTGCAAACGGCCGCGCTGACGGCAGTGGCTCCGGCGTATACTCGCCGATCCCCCGTGACATTTGAGGGGGCCAGCGGTGACATGGATGTGCTTGTCGGAAGTCAGATTGAAATTCGCCTGACCTTCAACGAACCAGTTCATGATGTTCATATGGCATGGTCCAACTGGAAAACAGTGGCCAGCATTTCAGACGAAGGTTCAGGCGAAGGTGCCCAGGAAGGCTCCCGGGTCGAAGTCGCGCCGCCAGTCAAACCTGTGGAGTTATCGGCTGATGGTTTGTCGGCGGTTTTTCGCTTCGAAGCTCAGGGTGGAGGCGATTTCGATCTGCTGGCATTCAACAAGGCCGGACTTTGTGTTTCCACCGAGACCGCTCGCCGTTTGATTGTGCTGCCCGATACTCCGCCAACGTTATCTGTCGGTGGTATTGAAGATGGATTGCGGGTTCGTCCGGATGAAGTCCTGATTGTGGAATGTGGTGCGACGGATGATATCGGCATCGGAAAATTGGAAATGGAATATCGCCTCAACCCGGCGAACTCAGAAGCACCGCAGGCGGATCTTGTTGATGCTTTAACAGCAGAGGCTGAGCTCAGGAAGACGAAGGTTTCTGCAGAGCCATTACAGATCGGCTCGTTGATTGTGTCGCACAATTTCACACTGGATCCTGGGGCATTGAACGCAAAGTCTGGTGAATCGCTGACCGTGACGGTGTGTACTCAGGATGAGCGACCTGTGCCCGGTCCGCAGACTGTGTGTCAGGGACCGTGGACAATTTATATTGATGATCAGGCACCGCCGGGTGGAGAAAGTTCTGATGAAGCAGCCCGACGAGAACTTCTGGAAGATCTGGAGCGGATTCAGGAACAACTGGAGCAGGATGCCAGGGCGGCCGACGAGCTAAAGAAAGAGATCGAACAGAAGCAAACCGAGGAGACTCAGGAGAAGGCCGAGGAACTCAGCGAGCAGGAAAAACAACTGGCGGAGGAACTCAAAGAGCTGGCAGAGAAGTCTAAAGATCAGCAGATGACTCCGGAACAAAAGCAGAAGCTGAAGGAGTTGTCGGAACAGTTGGCGGACGATGCGGCGAAGAAGCTTGAAGAAGCCGCCAGTGAGGAATCCGAAACGGCCGCGCAGAAAGTTGACGATGCGGCGAAGCAGTTGGGCAAAGTGCGAGAAGAGCTGGAGCAAATTGCGGATGATGTTGGCACGATCGATAGTCCAAAGGATTCCGGCAACACGTCACAGTTTGACGGCAAAACTCCGGATGCGACCGCGCCCGGTGGCAAACGGCGAGCATGGGGAAAAATTCAGGATGAATTGGAAGGTGAAAACAGCGATGCGGGGAAAGATGTTCTTGACAGCGAATATGCGGACCTGATTCGTCGCTATCGACGCCATCTGGCACGGACCGGCGAGCCTGCTCCGGCCCCAGCTCCAGCACCAGAGGAACCAGCACCTGCTCCGAAAAAGTGAGTTCGCCAGCAGCGTTGGGGTATCGTGAAGCGATTTTGTCCCGTCGTTTTCGCCCGAATATCGGAGACTGCCGCGAGAAAAGCCGGAATTTGCGGATGTTCGCTTCATTCGCGACATTTGACGGTATCATGCCGGGTTTTCTGCTCAGAATCATCCGACACCATTGATGATTGTCCTGCTCTGACCATGGCTTTTACCGGCTTCTCCAGTGACTCACCCTGAATCAACGTCTTCTGCATCTGACACCAGTCCGGTCGTTTTGTCGGGGCTTCCGATCGTGGAGCCACCGCTGGAAACGCGCCAGCCGATTCTCGATCTCACCGCGGAAGATCTGACGAGCTGGTTGAAGTCAGTGGGTCAGCCGGGATATCGAGCGGGTCAAATTCGGAGATGGCTGATACAGCGGCGGATTACTGCGTTTGAACAGATGACAGATCTGCCGGTTGGATTGCGAGAGAAGCTGGCTCAGAGCTTTCGATTTTCTCCGTTTGAAGTCGTTGGGCACCAGGTGGCTCGAGACCTCACGGAGAAACTGCTGCTCCGGCTGCGGGACGGAGAGTTGGTTGAATGTGTCCTGATGCGTGATCCGGATCGTCGAACGGTCTGCATCAGTACTCAGGTGGGCTGCGCGATGGGCTGCGTATTTTGTGCCAGCGGGTTGCTGGGAGTGAAACGTAATCTGACGCCGACAGAAATCATCGAACAGGTTCTTGTTCTGCATCGGCTGATGAAAGATGACGAACACATTACCAATGTCGTCGTCATGGGAATTGGAGAACCTCTGGCCAACTATAACGCATTGATGCAGTCGTTGACGTTTTTGACTGCAGAGGACGGATTTGGTTTGGGCGCTCGTCGTATCACGGTTTCGACGGTCGGTTTGCCGGAGAAAATTCGTGAGCTGGCTCAGTCTGGTCAACAATACAATCTGGCGGTTTCGTTGCATGCTCCCAACGATGCGTTGCGAACTGAGATTGTGCCGGTCAACAGGAACATCGGGATTCAGGACATTCTGGATGCGGCAGATGATTACTTTGAAATCACGGGCCGCAGGATTTCGTATGAGTACGTGTTGATGGCCGGCATCAATGATCGGCTGGAGCATGCCGAGGAGTTGGCATGGCTGCTGCGAGGCCGAAATGCTCACGTGAATCTGATCCCAATGAATGGGGTCAATGAGTTGGTGATGACGGCTCCTCGCGATCCGGACACTCAACAGTTTTTAGTCATCCTGGAAGAGTGTGGAATCACGGCAACGGTACGCAAACGCAAAGGTGCGGATATTGACGCGGCCTGCGGCCAGTTGCGTTTGAATCGAGAAACCGCGAAGCAGGGTTAGGTGCATCAAAAAAGGGCTCTGCGCGAGATGAAGTGCGCGACCCCAGACGCAGCCAATGAAACAGCGAGGGGTCTCCATGGCCGGACTTAAGGCAGCGGCTGGCAAATAACCTGCCAATCAGGCGAGCGGCCGGTGTGAACCGGCCGGTACCTTCGTACTGAGTTTCAACCGCTGATGAACGCCAATGAACGCTGATAAATGCAAAAAAGGTGGAGAAACAATGGCATCATCCGTATTGGACACGAAGGCTGTCATTGCTCGACAGGGTCTTCGAGGCCATCAACCGCCGGACCTCAGAAACCATCAGCGTTCATGAGTGTTCATGAGCGGTCTAAACAACTATGGCGATCTGCACACTTCATTTCGCGCGGAACCCAAAAAAGCAGGGCTGGGGCAGACTCAATGTGACTGATTTCTATTGGAGCGATTGGTTTGACAACATCAGGGGGCCTTCATAAACACCTCCTCTGTTGCGTCATTACACTCCAAAAAAGTCATCAAAAGGCCATGTCATGTCTAATCCCTTTGCCATGCCGGATTCGAATTCTCTTCCCGTCGTGGAGACTCGCAATGTGGTTCGACTGAAACGAGTCGGGGTTCTGTCGGCCGGAACGATCTCCGGAGTCGCCGGTGCGGTAGGTGGTTTGCTGGTAGGCGGAGTTTTCTTTTTGATGTCTCTGACGATGATGGGAGTTGCCCAGCAGGGTAACCTGAACAATGGCAATGATCCCACGGCGGCGGTATTGGGTATGGGCGTTGGCGCGATCATCTTTATGCCAATTACATATGGGATTTTCGGTTTCATTGGCGGGATAATCTACGCATTCATTTACAACCTGCTGGCTGGTATGACCGGGGGACTGCAGATGGAGTTTTCGAAAGAATAGCGTCGGCCACGCACCGGAGCTTTGAAAGCTCTGTCAGACCGTGAAATGGAAAACCGTGACAAGACAAGACCTTCCGATCTCGTGGCAAACAGCTTTATCTGAAGAGTTTGTTGCGCCATATTGGGCGAAGCTTGAAGCTTTTGTAAACGATGAACGCTCTGATCATACGGTGTTTCCTGCCGAGTCTGATGTGTTTCGGTCTCTGCAGTTAACGCCTCTGGATCAGGTTAAGGTTTTGATTCTGGGGCAGGATCCTTATCACGACGACGGACAGGCTCACGGGCTGAGCTTTTCTGTTCGTCGCGGAGTGAAGTTGCCACCGTCGTTGCGAAATATTTTCAAAGAGTTGCAAAGTGATCTGGCGATTGCTCCTGCTGATCACGGATGTCTGGAGTCCTGGGCGCGGCAGGGAGTGTTGCTGCTGAACACCGTGATGACGGTTCGAGCCCACGAGGCGAATTCCCATCGTAACCGTGGCTGGGAAAAATTTACGGACCGGATCATCCAGTGCGTAAACCAGCGACCGCATGTGGCCTGTGTCTTATGGGGCAATCCAGCTCAGGAGAAAGCCGGCCTGATTGACAGTCGCCATCTGGTGATTCGCAGCCCGCACCCATCGCCGTTATCGGCTCATCGAGGTTTCTTCGGAACACGACCATTTTCGCAGATCAATACGTATCTTCAGGGCGTCGGAGAAACTCCGATCGACTGGCGAGTTTGAAGGGCAGCCGCTACTTCGTTTCTGTCTCTGAACCTGTCGATGTTGCTGCTGGAGTCACGGGCTGCGATTCGGTGGCCGTTGCGCCCTCGGGCGGTCCTGCGGGTTTTCGTTCACTGCAGCCGCATAAGATCCCCACAGCAAGCACCACCACTGCAACTCTGGAAAACTTGAAGAGGGAGTCGCCGGGCCGCATCGCAAAAGTCCTTTCTGAAGTACCAGTCTGTGTGTACGAATTGAGATCTTGATCAGCTCGGATCAGGAATTCAAGGCAACGCAGTCTTGAGCGGTGGTCCGGCGGAGCGACCGGCGGCCCATAGTTTCAGATTTTCCAGATGTCGCTGGCCGCGCAGGAAGTAGAGATTGTCGAGCGACTGTAATCGTTGTTGGCACGCCTGATGAGTTGCCTCAATCCAGTTGGGATTCACGGTTGTGGCGATGTGAGCAGAAAACATCCATTTGGCGATCGCAACCGCGATGTCTTCGTGACCTCGAAATGAAGGGTGAACGTGGTCGACGAGGACGTTGTCTCCGACGATGCCGTTCGTGGTGTTTGCCTGCAGAAGTTCATGAGCATTCAGAAACGGCAGACGGTTTTCTTCGACAACCTGTTGCATCGCTGCTTCGAGTGAAGTTGTCATCCGCAGCGGGCAGGTATCCTCGTCGCGGGCTCGGCGAAACGATCGCTCGGCGGCTGTGAAATCGTGAGAGGCAAACTGCAGATGTCCGAGTTCATACCATGCGAGTGCATATCGAGGATCAATCCGGGTTGCTGCTTCAGCCATCTCGATCGCCTGAGTCAGACGACTGGCCGACGCCTGTCGAGCCTGCTTCAAAATGTCTGCGATGTGGCCTCGGTCGGATTCCGTCAATGAGTCAGAGAACTCCGGCTTAAACGGAGGACAATCGCTCAGGTTGGAGGGCGGAAGTATGAACAGGAGGGGCACAGAATTCTGCTGACACAAATCGACCATGCGCTGCAGATTGCTGCGGAAGTGCGACACCACGGAAGCGGCATGTGAATCATTGCGATGGTAGACTGCAAAACCGCCGTCGTGATCAAGCAGTGTGTCAACATCGGTCGGCAGGACGGGTCGCACCGCTCTTGGTGATTCTGAATCGTTTGATGAGGCTGCAGGGGCAGAGAAACTTAACACACCAGATCGCAGAAGACGGAATGTCCTGAGTCTGTTCAGCAGTCCGAACGTGGTTGATACCGCGGCAGGTGCTTCGCGCACGGCGGCATGAGAGACTTTTTCCAGAAACTCATTGTGCCCCTCGCAGAAGATAAACAGGTCAGGTTCATAAGCGAGGCACTCCTGCATAATGGGAACCAGACGATAACTGGCGTACGAGACTCCGCCGCAATTGACGACTTTCCATGGGCGGTCGGGATCGGCGTTTTCAAGAGCGATTTGCAGGTAGGAGGGGAAACTGGTTTCGATGGAGAACGGATTCCCCTGAACTGTCGAGCCGCCAAAAACGAAGATGCGAAATTCGCCAGCGGGCTTTGTTGCGGAAAAAGAGTCTTCCTTGAAATACTGTCTGCGGCTGGGCGAGGTATGCCAGGATTTTCGATCAGATGTCAGTTCGAACAGAGGTCGTGTGCCAGCGAACTCAATAAACGGATCGTCAGAAATCTCTGCATCGCCCCAGCCGGTGAAAGTGCAAAGAAGTTCTGTGGAGGCGACCAACAGAAACGGCAGAAGCACTGCGATCGCACGAAGGCACCATTGTCTTCGCCGAATCTTTGGCGAGTCTCCAGTGGCAGCAGGAAAGTCGACGGAGTTCACTTCAGCGATTTCAGCAGGGACTCGATTTCGGCGAAAGGCATTGTTCCCACAAAGCCGCCAACTTGTGTGCCACCGCGATAGATGCGGACGTCCGGAATAGAGGAGACGCCAAGGTACTGAGAAATCTCGGGGCAATCGTCGACGTCAACTTTTACGACTTCGAGGTTGTCGCCCCACTTTGACTTTATCTTTTCAAGCGTCGGGGCAAGCTTCCGACATGGGCCGCACCAGGTCGCCCAGAAATCAACAAGAATTAGTTTCTGGTCGGTTCTTTGCACAAGCTCAAGGAATTGCCCCTTGGAGTGCTCAATGGTCCCATCTGCAGTCAGTGTCAGCAGTTCCACTGGACCATCCGGAGACCCTGCAATGGGTTTGCCGATCCTTGAGCCCTGATTGCATCCAGGGCAGAGAGCCGTGAGCAACAGGGCACAAAAACTCAGCTTGAGGGCGAATGAGGTGGGCATGGTGTTGCGTGGCGGCCTGAAGAATTGAGGAAGTTAAAGGATCAACAAACGACGACGACAGGATAACGGTGGTCGGGAACGGAAGTTATGCCGTTCCAGGCAACGAAAGAGGCTTTCTTCGAAAGGTATCCCGCGAAAGCCCCGGCCTCAAATTACAGAAAGCGAAGAATAAGGATATTGGCATCCATTAAGTCGAATGGTGCCAAGGACTTCCTTTCGATGGCAGGATAGTCTGAAGGAGTGCGAGATTTTGGCGAATTCAAGGGATTTCGTCTGTAACAAAGCCTGCGACGCGCCTAAATTTAAGTAAATGGACTGTGGACTGTTTGCTCATTGCGGCGAATGTGTCACAGTGTAGGTCAATGTGCTTCAAACGGCTTAGATGAATTGTTTTGGGAGATCTGAACAAATGTCAGTGACTCTGACGGAAGCGGCAGCAAGCGAAATCAAGCGAGTAATGACCGAGCAGGCTCGCCCTGAACTGAAGTACGTCCGCGTCGGCGTTGTAGGCGGTGGATGCAGCGGTTTTCAGTACTCTTTTGACTTCACCAATGCCTTCGACGACGCCAGCGACGTCCTCTCCGAATTCCACGGAGTCGGTGTCGTGGTTGACAAGAAGAGCGACCTGTTTTTGGACGGAACTGAGATCGACTTTTATAGTGGCCTGGAGAAACGCGGGTTCACCTTTAAGAATCCCAATGCCGTGAAGTCCTGCGGTTGCGGAAGCAGCTTCTCTGCTTAGTCGCAGTCGCCTCGCAGGGTTCGCGGAATTGAAGCCGATCCTGCAGAGATGCGCGGGTTATCACGAAGCCTGCCAGCGAAATCACTGCTGATGGCCGCGTTTAACGCATCCGACAAGAGGGCCTTATTGGCTCGGCCAAACTGGACAGGTGAGTAGTTATTAAAGCCCGGACTACGTTGTCTTCCGTCCTTCCGAGGATGGCGGAGGCGTCAGTGCGGGCTTTTTCTTTGTCACAGACTGTTGATCCGATGATTCACAGGTGACTCGTGGGCAGATTTGGGATGTTGTGCCGGTCGTTCCGACTCGGAATGCGGTTTCGCACAGCATTTCAGCGCGACATTGTTGAGTCCGAACTTCCGGGATCGTAGATTCTTCACTCGCCGATCTTCCTGAAAATGCCCCTAAAAGAATTGCGCAAACGCCTGGCTCGCTCAGTACGTATGGTCAGTAAGGCGGAGCTTCTGGTGGTTCAGTGGCTGTGGATTTGCCCCGTTCTCCTTCTAAATTCTTTGTCATTCAATTCAGTTTGTGAAACGGTACGACATGTCAAACGCCGTGATTGAGATCCGGAATCTGTCCAAGATTTATCGAGACTTCTGGGGCCGTAAGAAGGTTCAGGCGGTGAAGAGCCTGAGTATGGATGTGCAGAAAGGAGAAGTCTTTGGGCTTCTGGGGCCGAACGGTTCCGGCAAGACGACGACCATGAAGATGCTGCTGGGGTTGCTGTTCCCGACAAGCGGCGAAATGACGATTCTGGGGAAATCTGCTTCAGACGTCTCAAAGAATGAAAAGATTGGTTATCTGCCGGAAGAGTCGTATCTCTACAGGTTCCTTAATGCCGACGAAACGCTCGACTTCTACGGGCGCCTTTTCAATATGTCGGCTGCTGACCGAATTCGTCGTTCTGATGAACTGATCGAAATGGTGGGGCTTGGCAAAGCTCGTCGTCGGCAGTTGAAGGAATACTCCAAAGGGATGACTCGGCGTATTGGTCTTGCTCAAGCCTTGATCAATGATCCGGAACTGGTTCTTCTGGATGAGCCAACCAGCGGTCTCGACCCACTGGGGACAAGAGAAATGAAGGACCTGATCCTGCGTTTGAAAGCGCAGGGTAAGACGGTTGTTATGTGCAGCCATCAATTGGCTGATGTTCAGGATGTCTGTGATCGCATCGCGGTGCTGTTCCAGGGTGAGTTGAAAGTTCTGGGGCGGGTTGACGAACTGCTGGAAATGCGAAACGAGACTCAGATGCGAACATCGAGTCTCAGCAAGGAAGCGGAAGAGGATATTCGCAAGGTCCTCGAGAAGCACAACATCAGGAATGCACAGTTCACCAGTCCGCGAGCAGACCTGGAGGAACTCTTCCTTCGTACTGTTCGTGAGAGTGGCGAGCGTCCGGGGCGACGCTTTTCTGCTGAGGAGATCGCGGCTTCAGGGAAGGGCGGCAACGCCTGATAAGTCAGGCTGGGTTGCAATTCTTCGAGCGGCCAGTTGATCTGTTGCTCACGCCGTTCTGTACTTTGCCTGTTTTCAGCATTGCCTTTGCCGGGCGGGCTCAATCCTTGATGTTTCTGCTGTTTCGCAGACTGTTTTGTCGGAACTGTGACTTATGGACTTTGACATCAGACCTTACAACCTTACCGGCGCAGCCACCTCGTGGATGATGCTTGTTGGGATTTTGACGCTGATCTCCGTCGGTTTGTCGTTCGTACTTTCTCTTGCTCGAAACGGAGGAAGTGGTGTTGCGATCTTTACCCGGGGACTGGGAAGTTATCTGGGCGACCTGTTCTCGCTTTCGCCTGGAAGAATCTACGCATTGACCAAGCTGACACTGCTGGAGGCGGTTCGACGCAAAGCATTGTTGGTGTTTGTGGTGTTTGCGATCCTGCTGATGTTCGCTGGCTGGTTTTTGACGGACACGAACTCTCGTCCGGAACTGCAGGTTTCCATTCACGTGACATTTTTGCTGACTGCGATTGCGTGGTTGATATTGCCGGCTGTGATCTTCCTGAGCTGCTGGGCATTGCCGGAAGACATTCGGATTCGCTCTTTGCACACCGTCGTCACCAAGCCGGCTCGTCGGCTGGAAATTGTGATTGGACGTATGGCGGGCATGGGAATTGTCTCCTGCCTCGTGCTTGTGGTCATGGGAGTGATCGGAGCGGTTTGGATCTATCGCAAGTTGCCTGAAAACAGCCGTAGTCAGTTGACCTGCCGAGTTCCGGTGTTCGGTCAGCTCTACTTTTTCGATTCAGACGGTCAGCCGGCCGCGACCGGGATCAACGTGGGCGACACGTGGATGTATCGTTCACATATCGCCGGGAACTCCAGAGCGAGAGCAGTCTGGATGTTTCGTGATGTCGATGAAAGTTCGATCGTGACAGAAACGGTCGGTACCGGTGACGAAGCGAAGACCGTTGAAGGTCTGAAACTGGAATGCCGCTTTGAAGCTTTCAGAACCGTGAAGGGATCTGAGAAAAGCGTGCTGCAGGGAGTTCAGGCCCAGTACACATTGTCGTCTAATCCTCGTGAGGAGGCGTTCGGTATGTTGTCTCAGGGCGAGGCTCTGAGGCCAGTGGCGGATGCTTTGCGTGACGGTCAGTTTCGCAATGGTTCTGAACGATTGAAGGAGCTGGCAGCTCGTGTTCGGACGACCCCGGACGAACTGCGTCCTGCGGATTATCTTGGATTGCAGAATGGTCTTGCGGTCGCGGGTGCGATTCTTAAGGACATGAAGATTCCCGCGTTGACGCCTGTTCATCAAAAATTTGATGCTGCATCAGCCAGTGGTATCGCGCTTATCAGAGTTCTCCAGACGAACAACGTAACGGGGGCGTCAGAGAAACCTCCGTATGCTGAGTTTGCTGACTCGCTCGAGACGCTGGCCGGAGGGATTCTGGAGAATGCAGATGTCCTGCATGAATCGTTGCCGAAATTAGAAGTTCCGCTGCCAGCCTTCCATATTTCAGAGTACAACGAAGGTGCTGCAGAAAACATCACGGTGGTTCCACGCAAACTTCGATTTGCAGCCGACTACGAAACTTTGGCGAGGTTCCTTGCGGGAATATTCGAGAAATGGAGTGAAGAAGGAAAGCTGGTTGAAGGAAATGCGATCAGCTCTGGTCTTGTTGACAGTCTCCAGAAGGACGCCGCTGTATCACCGCTCAATGCCGAGTTGTTGGCAACAGTACTCAACGAACAGTTGACTGCTGGCACACTGAAGATCAGTGACGCCAAGCTGGCTGTTGCCGATGGTCGTCGCTGGTTTGCCTTCTTTGATGATCTCATCCGCAAAGAACTGCTGATTTCTCGGGACTCTGATGGTTGGCTGATTGAGAAGGATCTCCTCGCGGATTTGGTCTCCAATGGATTTCTGAGAGTTGAAGTGGCGTGCCTCAACGATCAAATGTACCTTGGAATGGCTCGCCCTGACCTGTTCATTCGCAAGCCGGATCGTTCGTTTCTTGTCGGGTACACCAAGGCTTTGGTGAGCACTGCTCTGATGCTGATGCTGATCATTGTGCTGGGCGTTACAGTCAGTTGTATTGTGAAGGGCCCGGTGGCACTGTTCTTTACTTTGACCTTCTTTATTGTCGGCCAGTTCTTCCATGAATTCATGATGAGAATGCTTTCAGGGCAGGAACAGGGCATGGGCACGCTGGAGTCTGCGGTGCTGATTGCTCAGCACCGAAATCCACAGGTTGGTATGGACGTTTCCTCGACGACTTCAGCAGTTCTCAAGGGGGCTGACAAAGGACTTGAGGGAGTGCTCAGGGTTTTCAGCAGTATCGTACCGGACTTCAGTGTGTTTAATCGTGGGGCGTCGTTTGTTGAAAACGGATTTGATGTTCCGTTCAACGACTGCGTAGTCCCGACTATTGCTATTTTCGCTGGTTTTCTGGTTCCCTGTGTTCTGATTGCGGGCGCGATGCTGAAGTTTCGCGAACTGGAGGCAAAATGACGAATCTGAATTCTCGCCAACGCAAGATGAGCTACGGCATCGGAATCATTCTGTTGCTGGGGCCGATCGTATATCTTGGATTTCCAGCGGAGCAGAACGCTGCGGATTCCTCATCGGGTGGTCTTGGCAAGCTCGCGCAAATGCGACAGCAGTATGACCTTGGTGAAGCCACCCTCGGGAAAGTGGATCCTTCAAGCTCTGCGATGAATCTTGTGCTGCTGGGTCTGCGTGGACCAGCGGCCAGCGTGTTGCACCTGAAGGCCATCGAGTATCAGGAAAAGAAGCAGTGGGCAAAGCTGAAGACGACGGTTGATTCCATCATCCTGCTGCAGCCGCACTATGTCCAGATCTGGAAGTTTCAAGGCTGGAATCTGGCCTACAATGTTTCACGTGAATGGGACAAAGTCGATGATCGATTCTATTGGGTCAAGGAAGGGATCAAATTCCTGAAGCTCGGGACAGATCGCAATCAGACGATCCCGATCCTGTTCCACAACGTTGGTGAGGTAATCTCCTCCAAGATGGGGATTTCCGACGAGAAGAAGTTTTTCCGCGTCTTCTTCAGGCAGGACCCCGACCCTAAGTTTGAGGTTTCTCCGGGGCAGAGAGGACCAGATCCGGCCATCAATGAAGAAGGCAAGGACAGCTATCTGGTCGCCCACGACTGGTTTGTCAAAGCGAACGAAAAAGATGACAACGACGACCTGATTGGTGTGAAAGGAATGACGCATGTTTTCTTCAGGCAGGGACCTGCGAAATCTCTGATCAACTATGCAGAAATGAGGACCAAAGAAGGTGCCTTTAGTGAGCATATCGCAGCGTGGGAAGCTGGCTTTAAGGCGTGGATGGAAGACTACGGTCGAGAAGAGTTTCTTGGTCTGGATGACAAGGTCTACACCCTCGCTCCGACGGAAGAGGAACTGAAGCAGCAGGCCGAGCGAAACGGCATAACGCTGATGGCTCAGCGGAAGCTGTGGGAAAGCAACGTGAAGATGGTCAATTTCGACTTCTGGCGGCGGTATGCCAGTGCCGAAATGGACCCTGTGACGCTGACTTTGCACAAGACTTTCTTCGATGCCAAGCAACTGTACATGCAGGGCAAGGGGTTCGATCGTCTTGATCCTGCGTCTGGTATGACCGTGCCATCTGAGGCTCAGGTGAAACTGGAGGAAGCGATGCAGCGATGGCTCGAGGCCAAGCAGAAGTTTTCGACAATGTATGAAGACGGTCGGTATGTCGAAGAAGCTTTGCTGATCGTCAAATACTGGCAGGCGATTCATCAGCAGAATGCTCGGCCGATTCCGGACGACTATCCGCTCAAATCGCTCTGGGCTGATAACTCCTACAAGCAATCGGAAGTTGAACGCGAGTTCCAGTTGGAAACGCGTGGTCGAAAATTGGAGTAGGGATACGAGGAGTTAAGGTCATCTGAGTCCTGAAGTTTGCGATGGGGCAGATGATGTTCAGACGTTTGGCTGGGTTCTCGCCATAAGAGCTGGCTGGGGAGTGTGATTGGTGGTTGCCGGGCCGATATTTGAACGCGAAGTACTGACTACTCCGCGTCGCCTGAGTCATTACCTCATGCGATCCGGTTTCGTGGGTGCGTTGCTGATCTTGTTTTACAGCATTCGTCAGGCCACCATTGGGTTCCAGGATGTGCTGTTTGCCGGGGATGTGGCGGCATTTAGTGCGTTGACATTTCGAGTCTTTGCGTTGCTGCAGTTGACCCTCGGGCTGTTCTTTGCGACGGTTTTCTCGGCGTCCCTGGTGACGCAGGAGAAAGACCGAAAGACTTTGATTCTGCTGCTGATGACGGACCTGCGCAATCATGAACTGGCACTGGGCAAACTCTTTTCCAGCCTGCTGAATGTTGGCGTGCTTCTGGCGACATCCTGGCCGGTGTTTTGCTTTCTGAAGCTTTTGGGCGGTGTGACCTGGGAACAGATTTTCTGGTCACAGGCGATTGTTGGTGCGGCGACCCTGGCCGCCGGGAGCTGGGGATGTCTGGTGGCGTTCTGGCGCGAAAAGACTTTTCAGACGCTGGCGATCAGTGTGTTGGGAGTCGTGCTCTACGTGCTGCTGACTCACAGTATCGGCGTTGCTTATTCGTCCGGCATCGCTCAGGCCTCGCCCTACTTCGGTTTGCTGCAAGTCCTGGATCCGCTTCGACTGGAAGCCTCCGGTGTGCTTCATGTGTCTGCGTGGCCGACGGTGCTGACGCTGCTCACGCTGGCCGTCGCACTTTCGGCCGTGACCATTTTGAGAATGCGAGTATGGAATCCATCTCGGGAGTTCCATCAGTCTGCAGCCGAGACGACTCCGGGAACTGAAACGGAGGATCTGACTCCTGCGGCTCCGCGCGTGCATCGCCATGTCTGGAATCAGCCCGTAATCTGGCGCGAAATGCGAACTCGAGCCTACGGTCGCCGCATGATCTGGATCAAACTCTCCTACGTGTTGATGGTGATGATGATTGCCGGAGTTGCGTTTCTTTCCATCCCGAAGGATTCCGGCAGTGAACTCGTGCTGGGCATGCTCTCCGTTCCGTCGTTCGCTTTTCTGGGGATCGCGATCTTGAGCCTGCTCCTGACGAATGCTCAGGCCGTAACCTCGCTGACGAACGAACGCGATGGTCGCACTTTGGAGATTCTGTTGGTGACAGACCTGCGTCCCCACGAATTTATCCTTGGCAAGATCGGTGGCGCGATGTGGAATGCTCGCGAAATGATTCTGTTGCCGTTGCTGATGATTGTTGTGATGGCGTTCACTGGAAAAAGCACGGCATTGACGGCCGAGAACGTCGTTTACCTGTGCATAGCTTATCTCGTCCTGAGTCTGTTTGCGGTCGCATTGGGGCTTCACCAGGGACTGACTTACGAAAACTCGCGCCACGCGATCGGGCATAGTCTTGGGACGATGTTTTTCCTGTGCGTCGGGATCTTCATCTTCATGCTGCTGCTTGTGGAAGCTCGCTCATCGTTCGCGATTCAATTGCAGAGCTTTATTCTGTTCATTGGCTTCGGAAGTCTCGGGCTCTACTCGTCCCTGACTTATCGTAACCCTTCCAGCGCACTGACTCTGGCTTCGCTGGTGTTGCCGTTCCTGACGTTCTATGCGATCACGGACTTTTTGCTGGGCGGCAATCTGGGAGTCTGTCTGTGGATCTGCGTCGCCTACGGATTTACTGCCGTCGCGATGATGGTCCCCGCCATGAATGACTTCGACATCGCCCTCGGTCGGAACGCTCACGACGCCGCGTAACCGAAACGGCGACGGCCTGCTTTTTGTTAGGACTTGAACGCCAATCACGGGTTAATCTGCGTTCCCGTTAATCACGATGTTTCCGCAATTGGCTCCTTCGTGTCGTCCAGATGATGCAGCATGACGTCCTTGTCACTTTCCCTGAACGCTGCGTCAGCTTTTCAGATGGAAGTAGCAGTGGATATGAGGCTGGCCGCGGAAGTACCAGACAAATTCAGGACCTTCGATCTGCCATGTGTCCCAGACTTTGTCTGAGCCGATGTCATACTTGTCGGCAAACCAGAACACGTGAAGGCGATCCACCAGATTGCGTTGTTCGATGGACTGAACAGTCGCAGTCACATCATCTTCGCGGAACATCTTCAACATTCGCTTCATCGTATCGACCAGCAAACGTTTCTGATCAGCACTCAGCGTCGAGCAATCCAGCCCCTGAGCCTGTGTCGGTGCCTGAATCACGGCTTCAGGTCTCTCACTGCGAGGTGCAGCAGAGACAAGACCTTTGGACTGCTGCTCGGCGGTCAGCCCCTGCACGAACTCGTTGAAGATTCGGCCCTGATACCAGTATGGGTTACCGGGATGATCCGGCGATTCATTGAAGTTGTCCTGCATATTCTCTTCGGAGTGCGGATAGTGGCCATAGAAGATCGGTGCTCCGCCAAACCCCAGGCCTTTGTCTGAATGAGCATTGCAGCGTCGAGTCACATGGTGGCCGGTGAAGATGAACTCAAAATCTTTATCATCCGGCGTCCCGAAGAAGCCAGCGGCCGGAGCGTTTTTGAGCTGCCCATACTGGTCGATCTTGACCTGCTTCTTAACCTCTTCGATGTATTCTGAACTGTGCAGGGAATCGAAGATCGTCTGAATCAGTTCCTGCTGATTGCTGTCGAAGGTCGAGGGGATGCGATAATCCGGATGGATGTACCACCAGTTGCTGACATACTGACGTCTCGGATGATCAGTCGGCAGACACACTTTTTGTCGCTGCTCATCATTCAGACTTTTATAAAGCTGCATCGCCAGCGAATCTGATTTTGATTCTTCGGCCAACACCAACGGAGTCCGTGGCGACCATTGAGTCATCACCATCGCAGCCGCAGAGACACTCGCCCTCGCAAGAAAACCTCGGCGATTCAGTTGGTGCATGTTGTGTCCCCCTGCTTGTACGATTCGCTCTTGAGTACTGAAACCACGTTATAGCATCGTACTATCGAGGGTTTTAGGAATCCAACGACGCGTTGTGGATCATGAATCCTCCTGCGATTCCGTAGCTTGGGCATTCTTGCCCGAGAACCTTGGCGTCTGTGCCAAATGACGGGCAAGAATGCCCATCCTACAAAGCTTCAGTTTCTTCGCTGAAATCCCAGCCGGCCTCCTGCCAGGAAGGATCAATCCAGCGGATGTATTGATTTGCCTGTAGCCGAGCCAGTGTTCCATTGCGACCGATGTACTGAATCACTTTGTCTAAGTGCTGGCAATCGCGGATGATTCGATCGTAACTCTCCTGTTCCCAAAGACTGCCGGTGGTTTGATTCTTCACATTGATAACTCGCGACACATAACCCTTGATCAGTTTCAACGTCTGCTCCAGCGGGAACCCCTCATGCGGCTTCATGATTGCATGAGCATGATTGGACATCACGGTGAGACAGGAAACGTAGCATCGCGTCGTCTGATAGTGAGTCAATGCGTTTCGCAGCAACTCCCCGTTGTCCTTGTCGCGGAATAGACAGGCACCGTATCCTCGGTCCAGGCAGGCTTCAGACTTCTGCGTTACTGCCCGAGCATAGTCCTCCCATTGTTTTTGAGACCGTGGCTGTGGGCACTTCAATTCCCAATCGAACCGAAGTTGCTTCAACTCTTCGAGCACATCTGGTGGCAGTGCATCACCGAGGCGAAAGGTGACAAAGTACGTCGCGCCTTCCTGTCGCCAATGTGGTAAATGTCGGCTGTAGAACTTTAGTGGGATATCTGATCGCAACCCTTGAAAGCCGGGAGGTGGCTCTCGTTCAAACGTATGCGACACAACGTTCATGTATGCAGCCACCTTGTAGGATGGGCATTCTTGCCCGTCCGTCTCTCATTGGGAGGATATCGGAGAAAGCACTCGGACAAGAATGTCCAAGCTACAAAGTGAGGAAAAAAGTGTCGGAAACAATGGCGTGCGCTACTATGCTCATGAGTGCTGCAGCCATGTAGGATGGGCACTCTTGCCCGTCGGTCGTTCACAGTAACTATGCTGAGGAAAGCACTCGGACAAGAATGTCCAAGCTACAAAATGTATTCTGACGGCGTTGATTCTCACTTTGCCTTCAGATCACTCAGCATCGCCCTTTGCTGCAGTACTACGCCGCCTTTCTCGTCGCAGACTTGAAGGCGGATCACGGGTTGTTCGGTGGTCCAGTCGATGAGTATGTTGCCGTAGTTGGTATCGAAAAAGGTCAGACCAACTCGATAAGGATTGATCTCGTTGGCGAAGCGAACGCCGGCCTTGGTCATGTTGCCACTGGGGGCGTTTAAGCTGCTGCTGGTGACTTCGTACAACGGATAGCCGAGGCCGGATTTATCATCCGCTTTCAACTCGGCCATTTCGGCGAGATGTCGGTCGCCGCTGATCATGACGATGCCGCCGGCTTTTGAATCGCGAAGCACCTTGAAGAGTCGCTCGCGCTCTTTCGGAAAGTTGCCCCACATTTCCCAGCCGTGTTGATTCGACAGCACTTGATAGCTGGAACCGATGACACGAACTTCCGCCGGAACTTTGAGCTGTTCCTCAAGCCATTTCCACTGAGCTTCTCCCAGTACAGTGGCATCATCATCGGCGTTTGGTGCATAGCGACCTCGATATCCATCGCCTGGTTCTCGTCCGTCGAAACCTTTCTTCAACGGACTGCGAAAGTAGCGAGCATCCAGCAGGATCACCTGAACTCGTTTGCCTGCCGGGCCGTACACGCTGGACCAGTACACGCCTTCCTGAGTTCGACGAGGATCGTCCTTGGCAACGCCCAGAAAATCGAGGAACACCTGCTGCGACTCTTCGCGCATTTCAAACTCGGCCCCGGAATCATCTTTGCCATAATCGTGATCGTCCCATGTCGCCACAACTGGGCAAATTGACTTCAGTTTGATGAACCCAGGCTGCTGGTTGAGCTGTTCGTATTTCGCTCGCAGAACATTCATGTCCGGACTGTCGCCGTAGATGTTGTCACCCAGAAAGATAAACAGTTCCGGCTTTCCGGCGACGACTGCATCCCAGATCGGCTGAGGCTTGTCCTGCTTGGCACATGAGCCAAATGAGATCCGAGACAGAGGTTCCTCGGCAGCCACGGAGTTGAGCAACGCGGCGTGAGGTGGTGTGATGGCCGGGAATCCCGTGACTGAAGCGATGCCAATGATTGTGGTCAGAACCAGTTTGCAGAGAACTCTCATGAGAAGCTTCTTTCTTGTTTTCTTCGACGGCGGGACATAGCGGTCTTATTCTGCTGAGAACACTCGATATACGCCCGGAAAGGGTGCCGGAATAGAAAATCTGGCACCCGTTTCAGGGTGCAAATCATATTTATTCGCTGAACCGGTGGTGGCGCTTCGCTTACCACCGGCTAATTTCTTAAACCGCTTCGCGGTGAATCACATCAACGCTGGCTCTTCCAAACGTTAGCATATTGCGTTCATCAAAACGCCCTATGCATATTCCCGGCGCCGTCGTCAACGTAGGGAAGCCATAACAATGCAATTCGATCAACGGCGGTGTCGGTTTTTCGAGGTGAGATTTCCAGACTGTCGAACTTCATGACATCCGTGTCGAACTGATGCACGATCTCGTTCGCTTCGCCTTCGACAGTTGCATTCAGCGCTTCCCGCTCCTGCAACAAGGCGGCGTACTGTTCTTCCGCGATGCGTACGTCAGTGGATTCTCCTGCCATGGTTTGCGCCGACTTGATCACAGACCCGGCTCGGCTGATGTTTGCGGATGAGACTGACTTGCGCCCGAAGAGTGCTCCCAGAATACTGGTGCCGACGTTGACGGCCGTGCTAAGCGTCTTCGAAGATTTCTGCTGCTTCTCTTTCTCAATCTTCTGTTCTGCTCGCCGAATTTTGTCGTCCAGAGTACCAAACTTCGTGGCATACTTGCGACGCAGTTTCTCCACCAGACGATCTCGCTCTTCTCGCGCGGCATGACGCAGACGAATGCGGAAGTCATTTTCAGATTCACCAGGCTGCGAGGTCTGCTTCAATTCTTCGCAGGTGAAAACGACCAGCTTACGATCACGGTAAAGATGATTCTTGATCGCGGTGGTCCAGCCGGTGTACGACTTCTTTTGAGTCAGCTCGGCCGGCAATTCGCGAAACGTCGCGTCGCCGAATTCAGGCTCTGGCAACAATTGCGGCACATCGGCTTCGTCCCATTCATCAGCTTCAAGCCATGGATCTGCAGGAATGGAATCGCCGCCCAGACGAATCAGCGTAACCGGATCCCACAGGTCGATGCCATTCTTTGCGTCAACAAAATGGATGCGAGTTTGTCCCAGCAATGCCGGACGATACACAAATCGATCGGCCTGAATATGAGCCGGCAGAAAGAACTCCGCGATCCCCGGCGGCAGCACCGGCCGAGACGGCTGACTTGGCAACTCCGCCGCCGGCGCTGCAAAACGAGGAGCAGCCGGAGCACTGCTCATCACCTGGGCCGTCGTTGATGGTGCCGGGCTGTTGCCCTTCAGTGGAGCCATCAACGTTTCGATCTGCTGACGACTGACGGGGCCTCGAAGATACGACAACGCCCAGCGGCTGCGAAAGACGGTCGGAGCATCCTCATGCACATTATTCATCAGGAAGACTCGACTGCCCAAACCGGCCAGGGTCTGTTCCATCTGCTGGCGATCGAAGGTTGATCCCGTCGAAAGGGCCGCACCTTCGAGCCCTTCGAGAACCCGCATCTTGTCGCGTTCCGTCTGCAGCCGTCCCAAAAACCATGTGCCGCAGTTGGACAGTCCTTTATAGTCAAGGTCCACTGGGTTCTGAGTCGCCAGGACGCAGCCCAGCCCGAATGCTCGAGCCTGTTTCAGCAGAGTCAGCATCGGCAGCTTCGAGGGCGGATTCGCGGTTGGCGGGAAGTAGCCAAACACTTCATCCATGTAAAGGATTGCACGCAGGCTTGATGTACCCGTCTGAGTTCGCATCCAGCTCAGAACCTCGTTCAGCAGGATCGTGACGAAGAACATTCGTTCCTGATCGGAAAGGTGAGCGATGGAGATAATCGCGAGGCGAGGTTTACCGGCTGGCGTCCACAACAGCTTCTGGATGTCGAGCGGTTCACCTTCGAGCCACGCGGCAAAGCTGGGAGACGCGAGCAGGTTGTTTAACGTCATCGCAAGTTTGAAGCGTTCGCCCTGCGGATAAAACGATTCCAGATCAAGAAAGCCAACCTTATTAAACGGCGGTGCCTGAATGCTGCGAATCAACGAACCCATATCCACGTTCTGACCGCTGCGCCAGTAATAATCGAGAATATTGGACAGCAGAATATGCTCACGACTGCCGATCGGATCGGCATTGATTTGCAGCAAAGCCAGCAGCCCTGACACCGCCGACATGATGCTCCCTCGCAGCGCGTCGGAGTCGGAGCGGACTGAATCATTCGGTGCATCGAATGATTTCAGGACGGTGATAGGTCGGCCGGCGTTGCTGGCGGGAGTATAAATCTCCACATCGGCGGCGGCTTTGAACTTACGAATGCGTTCCCCGGACTGGCCCCATTCAGTCAGTCCATTTCGCCATGTGTCAGCAGTCTTTTTGGCGAACTCGGGAACCGTCATTCCATTGCGACTGGCTTCCTGAGGATCGACCCAAGGCTGAAAATCCTGAGGCAACAAATCGGGAAACGCGAGCATCAGATTTCCGAGGTCGCCCTTGGGGTCGATGCAGATCGCGGGCGTGCCATCGATGGCAGCTTCTTCAAGAAGTGCGAGACACAAACCGGTCTTGCCGCTGCCGGTCATGCCGACGCAGACCGCATGAGTCGTGAGGTCTTTTGCGTCATACATCACAACCTGATCGGGCGAGGTGACTCCGGTTTTCAGGTCGTGGGTTTTGCCCAGGTAGAACTGTCCAAGCTTTTCGATGTCTGTCATGGGATGCTTCGAAATCAGGTTCAGAGGATCCGGATTCAGGCACACAGCGGCGCCGTTGTAGAGCCGAATGATAGGCGATTTGGTGAGTTCTAAGAAACAAACGTCAATTCTGGAAATCATTTGCCGGGGAGGGACGATTGAGGGCACTTAACGTCGATGGTTGCCATAATTTGCAATTGTGTCAGTGCGACCACGGGCGAAGTGCTGAACGGGTGCTGCGTCCTGTGTCGTGATGGCTTCAGCAAGTCCTGGATTAAGCTTCGCCACTGGTTTATCCCCATTGGCGTGGACTTAAGCTCGACTTGCCACAACGTGGCTTGTCCCGAGGTGCTAAAAATTTGGTATTGCGACGAGATTCAGTGGGACAACTATCGTTCTGATTTCGCCTCGTAGAGGCGGCAGCATGTAGCCCCACGCTTTAGCCCGGGGCTAAATGCTGCCGCAGCTTCGCTGCGAAACACAACCCGAAACAACGGACCAAAACTTGCGTAATCTCAAGCGATGTTAACCTCAATTTCTTGACCCAAGGTCGTCCCCGTGGAGCGATGATTCTGAACCACAGACGAAGACTTTTCTGTGATTTCACGCCACTGCGGAGCTTGCCTCCGCAGGGTGATGATCAACACTGAATTCTCTTAAGTCCATGCCATTCGGGGTAAACCCGGTGGCGAAAGTAAGCGTTGTCTCAGTTCAAACACTATCTTAACAAATCCGCCTTCAAAGGTTTCTCCCATGAATCCTCGTCTGTGCCTGATGTTTTCGGCTTTGCTGGGCATGTTGGCCGTCGCACTGGGAGCCTTTGGTGCTCATGGTTTGACGAGCAACACCGGTGACGGTTTTCTCGAGAAGAAGTATGCAGACATGGAGCCGAAAATGATCGCGGGGCAAAGTGTCCCGGCCAGTTACAAGTATCTGCAGGATTTCAAAACCGGTGTGGACTACCACATGGCGCATGCTTTGGCGCTGGGGCTGACGGGAGCATTGATGCTGCGACAGCGATCGCGTTGGCTGTCAGCAGCGTCTGTGTGTTTTCTCGGAGGAGTCTTCTTCTTCAGCGGATCGCTTTACCTGCTGGTTATCGCCGGACCGAAATGGCTGGGAGTTCCCTGGGGAGCGATCGCTCCCATTGGCGGAAGCTTGATGATTCTCGGCTGGTTATTTCTTGCGATCGGTGCGTGGGCGACGACGAAGAATGCGTGACGACAGACTGCCGGACAAGTTTTGTTTGTTGCGGGTGTTTTTTGTTGAACCGCGAATGGACACGAGTGCACGCGAATAAGTCAGCATCTCAGAGGCAGCTTTCAGTACTGCACCGGTGAGACAAGAGTTGAGTCATCAAGCTCTAAAGCGATGCGCGTCACTCTTTTTGTCTTCCCTTATTCGCGTTCATTCGCGTCTATTCGCGGTTCAAATTGCCATCTGCATTATGCTTTCGCAACACTCTTCATTGCCTCGCGAAGCACGGGTTCGAACACGTCGGCGTGGCGATAAAAACCCAGATCGGAAGGATGAGAACCATCGGTGGTGTCATCGCGATCGGCTCCCAGCAACGATTCGCCATCGATGTACGACAATCGTGCCGTTCCGGCATCCAGCAACATCTGATACTGAGCTTTCAACGCCTTGCGACTGCTCTCGTTGCGTTCGCGTTGAGATGTGATCAGCCATGATCCGGAATAGCTGCGATCTTCGACCAGCACGATCGGCGTTTCAGGATGAGCAGCTCGCAGTTGCTTCACCAGTGGCTGAGTATTCGCGGTGACTTCATCAGCCGACATGTTGGGAAGACAATCAATCACATAAACCGACGGATCCAGCTCGATGAGAAACTGGCCGACCGCAGTTTCCATACGACCATTACCGGAGAAGCCCAGATTGATTGTCGGTGTGTTGAGTCTTCGACCCAGAATCGACGGATGCGGCATGCCTGGGCGAGAAGCACAGGCGCCGTGAGTGATCGATGTGCCGTAAAACACAATGGGCTTCTCAGTTCGAGGAGCAATCGGCTGAAACTTTGCACCGGCCGGAACACCGATCTTCAGAAACTCCGTGCCGTTATACAGCGGAAGATAAATCGCATAATCACGCTTGCCGGCAGCAAGTCCGGAGACCACTTTCTTCTTCACCTGTTGACTCGCCGGGGCAACGACCGCAACCCATTTCCAGGTGCCATCGGTATCGGTGGCGTAAAGATCCAGACCGCTGACGCCCGTGGCTGGCATATGAGGCATCGCGAGATTGCTTGAGGTGACTCCGTAGTCGACATGAATCTCGGTCGCATCTGTACGAAAACGAACCAACATTCCGGCGGAGTGACGACTAAGGGTCCAGACGGCTTCGCGAACAACTGATTTTGCTCGGCCGGGCAAACGATCAAAGTAGGCTTCGGTGTCGTTAAAGCCTTTGCCTTCGACACCCCAGTCACGAACATCGGCCCATTGGATTGCGGCTGACTCATCACTGAGAGTGACTCGTGTTGAGAAGGCAGTCGCAGCAACCGCTGCAGTGCTCAGGAACAGTCGTCGATTCAGGCGAGACATGGTGGGCCATTCGGGAACAGGGAAATCGAAGCAAACGCAAAAGAACGTGGACTGGGATCAGGTCGTTTACTGCAGAACCGGAGGCGACGGCTCATGCCAAAGCCGTCACCTCCGGCTTGGAGTAAAACGCAGAGGACAACGACACTGTACTTCGATCGCTCTGCGAGAGGAATGAACTGATTGAATCGTAGACAAGAAAACTGGAGCCCCGCCGTCGTTGTTGCTACGAATTGGTTGACCGGTGAAGCGATGACGAATGAACATGAAGCATCTCTGGAAGGTATTGATACTGGGCATGTTGCCTTCAGGGCTGAAAACCTGACACAACTTCTGCCGAGTTCGTTAGCCCCTGAAACTGAAAACCAGATAGCGACAGGCCCGGAGGGCCGAAACAACCTTTGTGTCGACCCTTCGGGCCTTGCAAAGGAAACGTCAGATCACCGGTGGCTCACGCCTAATGGCACTTGGTTTAGATTGGTCAGTCAGGTGGCTTTGAATTTCGTTTTCTTTTTTGAATTGGTTTGACTTTGGTCTTTGTGGGTACGCCTCCCGTTCGAAGCGTCGCCCCGGGCGGTGCGGGAGTTTATCAAGAGTCGCATAGCTCGCAGCGGTTCGATACTTCTCGCACCATTGGGCGGCGTCTGTGAACATGGCCGACAAAAGGAATTGATTGAAGGTCGTCCATGTACGTTTGAAGCTCATGCGGCGAGGAGGCTGTTGAATAAGTTCAGCCGCCTGACAGCGAAATTGAGTGACAAGGTTGTAAGACACAATCGACGCCAGCAGTTTCTTGAAAAACGTATCCACGCTGCGAGCTCGAATGTCCTCCGTATTCAGAACCACTTTGAGATTGCGAATATCAATCTTAACATCACCACGACGTTGATACAGATCTGCCAGCACGGCAGAGGGATTCGGCAGAGACGTGACCAGTAGCAGAGTCAGGTGTTCATTGACAACAATTTCATGCAGCCGCACCCTCAGGACGCCATCTTTCGGAAGATCGGGTGTGCCTTATGCTCCTTCGCCGAAGGCTTCCATTCATGAGCCCAGACGCGATGATGATCCTGACTTTCAACCAGTTCA
>JBIIIF010000067.1:0-27021 GCA_044235005.1 Planctomycetaceae bacterium
CCGGTTGCGGCAGCAGTTCGGACATCCGTGAATACGAGGTCGCACGGGAAGACGAAAAGGTCCTCACATCGGATCTCCTGCGTGATCAGTTTGAAGCGGTTCCATTTCGCTGGGAAGTTCCGAAGGACTGGGTCGCGGCTCAGAACGATCAGTTCAGTGCGTTTGCCTGGACTGCAGGGCCATCAGATGCATCCGCTCGAATAACGGTCAGCGATCTGCCAGAAACTGCAGGCATCGAGCCACAGTTTGTGCGATGGCGAGGACAATTACAGCTCCCGGAAACTGATCCGGCCGAGATGATGAAAGATGTCGAGACGCTGACGTTGAAAGGATTAACCGGACAATGGATAGCGATCAAAAGTGATACAGAAACGATCCTTGGCATGATTGCCAGCTACAAAGACAAGTTGTGGGTTTTCAAATATCGAAGTTCGAATTCCACAGCAGAAGTTCAACGAGCCGCCTTTCGAAGTTTTTGTGAATCCCTGAGCGTTGAATAGTCTGCTTTCACTGAAAGTGGAAGTGGGCTGAAATTTGTGCAAGCAACGACAAAACAAAAGCATCGCGTGCCTCAGACACGATTAAGAATCAGAGGAGCCAGTTATGTCTTCGACCGCATTACCCGGTGATCTTTCGTCTGCTCGAAAAGATGGCGAAGCGTTACCGAATGAACTCGAGAACTCAGTGATGGCTGCCGTTCGGGCACTGGCATCTCTGAAGCTGACCTGCGTACTGTTCGTTCTGGCGATGTTCATTGTATTCGTCGGAAGCCTGGCACAAGCTCGCCGAGACGTCTGGCAAGTCATGGCCGAGTACTTCCGGACGTACATCGCGTGGATTCAGGTTCGAGATCTTTTCCCTCCGTCGATGTTTGGTGACCAGGGAGACAAGATCGCGGAAAGCCTTGGCATGTTCGGAAAGATTCCATTCCCCGGCGGCTGGACGATCGGCTGGATCATGCTGGCGAATCTCACCACCGCCCACGCCTTGAAGTTTCGAGTCCGTGCAACAGGCCTGCGACTGGCTGCGGGCATCGGACTGGTTGTGGTCGGCCTGATTTTGACGGCTGCAGTTGTGATCACGGGCAATATGCAAACAGGAGTTGAGTACGGTGACACGGTATTAGGCCCCGAACAAATCTGGTATCTGCTGCTGAGTGTTCTCGGTATTTCGGGACTGGCCGCTCTGGCCACAGCGATCCTGGCCAAAGCCAGTTCAAAGCTGACTCGAGGCCTTATGCTGTTGATCGCGGTATCATTGATCGGAGTCCTGCTCTACTTCGTGATCGGCGGAGAAGAAGCCCGGTTGAATCTGTCGTCCATGAGAATTCTGTGGCAGCTACTCAAGGGCGCCGCGTGTTCATTGGTTCTACTGTTGGGATCTAACCTGCTGTTCGACAAACGCGGTGGAATCGCGTTGCTGCATTTCGGCGTGGCGATGCTCATGATCAGCGAACTTCAGGTCGGTCTCCTGGCCAAGGAAAACATGCTGTCGCTGGTCGAAGGGGAAACATCTGGTTTCATCCGAGACATCCGTGAACGTGAACTGGCCATTATCACCCAGAAAACCGATGGCAAAGATAACGTTCTCGTAATTCCCGAAGAGCGTTTGCTGAGAGCAGCAACTGCGGCTCCGGAGAAATCGGACGCAGCGGCAATTTCTCCTCCAGCCCCCGGTCAAGTCATCAGCCTGCCCTCATTGCCGTTCGATGTGGTTGTTCGTGAGTTTCAGCGGAACAGCCGATTGCGAGGTTTGATTCCCGGAGACAAATTGCGAACCGACGACGGCCTCGGATCATTTGCGGCTCCGGAACGACTGGAACCAGTCACAGGCATGGATGACTCCCACGATCAGAGTGCCATTTACATCGACGTGGTGAGTCGCGATGGCGGAAAAATCCTGCAGAAGATGCTGGTGGCTCAGAACGTCAGCGAACTGCGCGGTGCACCGCTCGCGGAGAAAGCTACGGTTGATGGCAAGGACTACTACTTCTACCTGCGATTTCAGCGTAACTATCGACCTTATGAGGTCAAGCTGGTTGATGTCAGCCGCACGAATTACGTTGGAACCGCCACCCCGCGTGACTATCGGTCAGAGATTGAAATCACGAATCCTGAAGACGGATCCACAGACAAGTTCACTTTGTGGATGAATAATCCCCTGCGTTACAAGGGTGAAACGTTCTATCAATCGGGCTTCCAGGCTCTGGAAGACGGAAAGGAGGCATCCACGATATCTGTTGTGAACAACACCGGATGGATGTTGCCTTACATCGCCTGCATGATTGTGTCCTTCGGCATGTTTGCTCAGTTCGGACAGACACTGTTCAGGTTCCTTGATAAAACTGAACGGACAGCAAAGAAAGTTGCTCCCGAAGCACAGACATCAAACGCTGGCTACGCGAGTCTCTTGGATCGTCCGGGATTTGCTCCGGCCAAGGTCGCCGATGTGACATCGGTAACGAGTCTGGAAAAGCCATCTCTGATTGAATCGCTCTGGATTCCTCTTGTGATTGCTTTGATCTTTGCGGTGTGGCTGGGAAGTAAGGCTCGCCCCCCAAAAGAAGAGCCAGGCACCATGAATCTGTATGGCTTCGCGCAATTGCCGATCGCATGGAGTGGCCGTGCTCAGCCGATCGATTCCGTTGCTCGAACACAACTGCTGGTGAATTCGCACAAGTCTGGGTTCGAAGGAGAGCTTGAGTCGGCTGAGTTGAGTGAGCCAAAACAACGGAAGAAGATCCTCGCGGCATTCAGTAAGGCATGGCCGAATGCACCAGTAGCAGAACTGGAGAAGTTCGAGGGTTCATATACAGAGTGGATCGAAAAGATGGCCACAGTCAGTTCCTCAGGGGAAGACGCCGTGGAATCCAGAATGCGTTCGCTGATGGTTCGACGTCGGCCGGCCGTACAATGGTTGCTGGATGTCGTCAGCCGTCCAGAAGTGGCGGCTCGTCATCGAGTCATCAAGATTGATGATGATCAGGTCCTGTCCCTGCTGGGTCTGGAAAAACGTGGCGGCCTGACCTATTCAATGGTCGAGATCCAAAAGAACATCAAGGAGCTGGATTCGATTCTGCAGAAGGCTCGCCAGAAACAACGGGACAAACAGGAGAACTCTCTGACAACTCTGGAGCGTCGAGTTTCAGGTTTGTTCGAATCAGTCAGCCGGATCGATCAGCTATCGCAGATGTTCCTGATGCGGAACTCTGACAGCTTGTTGGGTTCTTATATCGATTGCTGGAGGATTCTGCGTCTGCTGGGGAACGAACCCGCTGTGATGGCCGTCCCTACCGGATCCAGCGATGAACAACGATCCTGGGAAACGCTGGTTGGTGCAAATGCGGTGCGTCAACTGAATGAGCAAATGAAGCAAAATCAGCTCTCAACTTGGGATGAATTTATCGCTTACATGCAGGACAAGTTGCCTCAGGAGCTGGTCACTAAGTCAGTGATTGGCAGTTACAAAATTCTGGGTGGAAGTAGTGGGGAGACTCAGCAGGAAACAACAGACGGAAAGGTTATTCAACAACGAGCGGCCGAAGCGATTGCACGCGTTGATGATATGTTTCTGAGACAAATTCTCGGGCTGATTTCTGCGGCCGAACCGGGCCGCACGGCAGAAGAAATTGCGGCCGCCGTTCCTCCGGAAAAGGCTCGCGAAATCGCATCAGAACGCATTTCTTCGGAGTTGTTCGAGGTCTTCTCTGTCATCTCAGAAACGGATCCGCAGGACAAACGTCTGATGGAGATTCGCATAAAGCTGCAGAAGCTTGGTTCGGACGATCCTTCGACTCTGGCAAACGCGATGAATGGCGAGTTGGCAAAGCTTGTTTGGGATGATCTTCACAAAAGAGCCGCCCATTTGCTGCCGGGCGGAGAATGTTCAGACACCTTCGATAAGACATCCGGCTACGTCGCCACACTGCTTAAGACCTGGCAGAATGGTGACGTCGATGGATTCAATACCGCAGTCAGCAGCTACCGCGAGGTGCTCGACTCCGGAACTGTGCCTCATGTGAATATGGCAACCGTTCGAAAAGAAGCCTGGTTCAATTTCTTCGAACCGTTTATGCAGGCCACATATCCCTATGTAATGGTCATCGTGTTTTCATTCATGGGTTGGCTGTTTTTCGGCACAACACTGCGTCGCACGAGTTTGTTCCTGCTGGTTCTGGCCTTCGCTCTGCATTCTCTGGCCCTCGTCCTGAGAATGCAGATTTCGGGACGCCCGCCGGTCACGAACCTGTATTCATCCGCCATCTTTATCGGATGGGCGGTAGTGATTGCCTCGTTCGTCGTGGAACTCGTGATGAAGAACGGCATCGGCAATATCCTTGGGGCTTCAGTCGGTGCGGGTTCACTCGTCATCGCCCATTATCTGGCACGCGACGAAGGGGATACTCTGGGAGTTATGCAGGCCGTGCTGGATACGACATTCTGGCTGGCCACTCACGTTGTCTGCATTACTTTGGGATACGCGGCAACGTTTCTCGCGGGATTTATCGGGCTCTTCTACTGCGTTCAGGCAGTGCTGGGCCGATCTCTGGCCGCCGGTGGAAATGCATCAACTTACTCCTCAGAACTCAAAGACTGCGGAAAGCTGGTCTATGGGACTCTGTGTTTTGCATTGTTCTTCAGTCTGGTGGGAACCGTGCTTGGTGGTCTTTGGGCAGACGATTCCTGGGGCCGATTCTGGGGCTGGGATCCGAAAGAAAACGGGGCTATGTTGATCGTGCTGTGGAATGCATTAATTCTGCATGCTCGCTGGGACAAAATGGTCAACGATTACGGCACGGCCGTGTTGGCGATGGTGGGCAACATTGTCACAGCATGGTCCTGGTTTGGCGTCAATGAGTTGAAAGCCGGACTTCACACATACGGCTTCACCGAAGGTCGATTGCTCGCGCTTGGCATTTTCGCCGGAGTGCAACTCGCCATCATCATTGGCTTTGCCATGACATCAAAACTGGCAGCGCGTCGAATGCTGACGACGAGGTAGTCGGTGTGGATTTTGCGATCTGTGGTTCTATCTTCAGATTGCAAGGTCGTGTCGTGTCTCTCAAATTTCTTCGTTTAACCCGTGGCCGAAAGGTCGGGCGCTCTCTGCTCCTTGCCTGTCGACCACGGGTCAAACAAGACAAAGCACTCTTTATAAAATCCCATCTGAGTAAGACATTACAGTAGGCCGTCAGAGCATGACATTCTTGTCTCTGAAGGTATTTCCTCATAACGCTCAGTGCCCGGAAGTCCATGTGTTCAGAAAGAATTGACTATCGGCCATGTCCGAACCTCTCGCATGGATCAACGGAACTCTCCAGCCATTTTCTCAGACAAGTCTTCCCGTCTGGGATCTTGGTGTCGTTGCCGGTGCAGCAGTTACAGAAATGGCTCGCACTTATCAGCATCGTCCGTTTCGACTGGAACAGCATATTGGTCGGCTGACGAGTTCACTCGCCACGCTTGGATTCCCTCAACGCTGGACCGCAAACGAATTACACAAATCTGCAGAATCCATCGTTCAGAACAACGTCCGACAGATTTCCGCGACGCAGGATCTGGGCATTGTTCTGTTCTCCACTGCCGGTTCAAACCCCACCTACCTCGCAGGTGTCGGTGATAAGACGACAACGGTCATTCATACGTTTGTGCTGCCATTTCAGTTGTGGCTTTCGGGGCTCCAGCAGGGCGTGCGTCTGCGGATTCCCAGTACTCGACAGATACCTGACGACTGTTTTCCGGTCGAACACAAGGTGCGCAATCGCCTGCACTGGTGGCTTGCGGATCAGCAGGCCGCAAAACTTGAACCCGGCAGCAAAGCCTTGCTGCTCGATCATTCCGGATTCATCACGGAGACCAGTACATCGTGTTTCTACCTCGTCCGTGACGGAAGAATTTCAACGCCCGATCGAGGAGTCCTGAGAAGTCTCAGCTCAGAGATTGTTGAGGAACTGGCGTTGGCTCTGCAAATCCCGTTTTCTCGTCGGCAGATTTCTGTTGAAGAGTTATCGACGGCTGACGAAGCCTTCCTGTCATCCACCCCGGTCGGCCTGTTGCCAGTGAGCCACATCGACGGCCGACCTTATCAGTTCTCTCAGCCCAATTCTGTATTGACGCGATTGCTGGAGAAGTGGGAAACGCTGACTGGAGTGAATCCAGCCCGACAGATTCTGGATGCCGAGAGCTGATAGGCCGAATTTTACAAACCGGACGCTAACGCGTTCCGGCTGATGGCATGACGACCTTGGCTCTTTGGGCGAGCGACAGGAAAGGGAACACCATATCGAGCTGTTCTTTAGCGGCTGCTGCATTCGCCGGCGAGCGGGATGCGTCAGCTTCCCGGTATCCTGCGATTCGCACGTTTTGCACCTGGTCGGCGATGAAGTTACCGGTGGGCTGACGCCACACCGCTCGCCTGATGCCGCGTATTCCTACATGTGCCGATCGGCCTTGTATCACCGGAAATTCCGGGACTTTGAATCGATCTGAGCCAGCATTTTGCTGACATCATCCAGTCGTTCACAAACCACATGGATGACATCGCCTTCTCGTTGCAAACGACCGGTCGCGAGAATAACAGACGCAAAGCGTGCGGTCTGACGGAAGTGCTGCCACACGGACGGATACACAACAAGATTGGCAATGCCCGTTTCATCTTCGAGCGTCACAAAGGTAATGCCGCTGGCCGTAGACGGGCGTTGGCGCATAAGAACCAGACCGGCCACTTTGACTCGGCGATCCGGCTCCAGTTCACTGAGCTGCTCCGATGTCACGGCTTTCAGTTGAATGAGCTGCTCACGCAGAAAACTTACGGGATGCTTTCGCAGCGTCAGCCCGGCCGATGAATAATCTTCTACGACTTCATCCTGAGCTGACATCTCCGGAAGTTCCGGAGCAGCATCTTCGACAGAGGGAACTCGCTCGTCATCGAACAGAGGCAGACGATCACGCGATGGCAGCGATTTCCAGTAGGCACTTCTGCGATCAATCTCAAAGGATGCAAATGCATCGGCACGAGCCAGCAACTGCAGGACCGATCGACTGAGCTGCGTGCGTCGTGCAAATTCCTCCAGCGACTGAAATCGCCCGCCACGTCGACGAGTCTCTTCGATCGTCCTTGCGTACTCTTCCGAGAAACCTCGCAGCAGACGAAACCCCAAACGCAGTGCATGAGACTGATCGCGATGCCCGAATGGAGACTTGCTGAGATCAGCAGGTTGCTCCTGAGCCTCAAGCGTACAATCCCAGTCACTGGCATTGACGTCAGCCGGCAGCACCACAACACCATGCTCACGCGCATCGCGAACAAGCTGAGCCGGAGCGTAAAAGCCCATCGGCTGACTATTAATAAGTGCAGCGGCAAAGACAGCCGGGTAGTAGCGTTTGATCCAAGACGACACATAAACCAGCAGGGCAAAACTGGCCGCATGAGATTCCGGAAAGCCGTATTCTCCGAAACCGCTGATCTGCTTGAAAACACGTTCGGCGAATTCACCGTCGTATCCTCGTTCGATCATTCCCTGAACCAGTTTTTCATGAAACTTCGCAATCACACCGGTCTTGCGCCACGCCCCCATCGCTCGACGAAGCTGATCGGCTTCTCCGGGAGTAAACCCGGCCGCCACAATCGCCAGACGCATCGCCTGTTCCTGAAAAATCGGCACTCCCAAAGTCTTGTGGAGCACAGATCGCACGGCCGCATTGGGATACTCGATGGACTCTTCTCCGGAGCGGCGGCGCAGATAGGGATGGACCATATCCCCTTGAATCGGCCCCGGACGCACGATCGCGACTTCGATCACGAGGTCGTAGAAGCAATGAGGCTTCAGTCGCGGCAACATGCTCATCTGCGCGCGACTTTCGATTTGGAAAACTCCAACCGTGTCGGCCGCACTCACCATGTCGTAAACCTGAGCATCTTCTGACGGCACATTCGCAAGCGTCAATGTGCGACCATGATGCTTTAGAATCAGATCGAATGCTCGGCGTATACAGCTCAGCATTCCCAGCGACAGACAATCAACTTTCAGCAGCCCCAGTGCATCAAGATCATCCTTGTCCCATTGAATGACCGTTCGCCCCGGCATCGACGCGTTTTCGATGGGGACAAGTTCACTCAGAAGTCCGCGAGACATCACCATGCCACCGGAGTGCTGCGAAAGATGGCGAGGAAACGTCAGCAGAGAATTCAGCAGCTCCAGCAGTCGCCGTCCGAGTTTTGATTCCGGATCCATACCGCCTTCACGCATTCGCTCAGGAAACAATTCCGCGCGATCAACATGTTCCATCTGCCCGGCCAGTTTGTCGATTCGATCGTTCGACAACGCCAGCGCTCGGCCGATATCACGAATTGCCGAGCGAGGCCGATACGTGATCACCGCACCAGTCATTCCGGCCCGATCACGACCATAGCGATCGAAAAGATACTGCAGAACTTCTTCGCGGCGTTCGTGCTCAAAATCCACATCGATATCCGGCGCTTCATTGCGTTCTCGACTGACGAATCGCTCGAATAAAACATCGATTCGGCCGGGATCAACGGAAGTCACTCCCAGACAGAAACAGACCACGGAATTCGCCGCTGAACCTCGGCCCTGGCAAAGAATCCCGCGTTCACGAGCAAACCTGACAAGATCATAGACCGTCAGGAAGTACGCTTCGTAATGGAGCTCTTCGATTAAAGTTAATTCATGTTGAATCAGATCACGAATCTTCGGCGGGACACCATCGGGATATCTCTTCGCCGCACCAGCCCACGTAAGACCTGATAGATGTTCGATGGGTGAAACACCCGCGGGAATCAGTTCTTCAGGATACTCATAACGCAGTTCATCAAGAGAGAACCGACAACGATCGGCAACCTCCAAAGTTCGCTCAATCAGATCAGTCCGACCACCGAAGACTGCAGCGAGTTCACGACCAGATTTCAGATGACGTTCACCGTTCGGAAACAGTTCATGTCCCAAAGACTGCAGTGACTGCGAGCAGCGAATGGCGGTTAAAACATCATGCAGCGAGCGGCGGCGAGCCACGTGATAATGCACATCATTCGCTGCGACGATCGGAATACGACATGCGGTGCCTTGCTTCAACCAGTGCTCAAGCAGAAGCTCGTCAGCCGGACCACAATGAAGCTCAGCAAGACCGTAACAGCGATCGGAAAAGATTTCTCGCAGCTTCAGCAGATCCCGATCGGCGATAGTGCAGGGCACCTGCGGCTGAAAGCGCCGTTCGAATCGCAGGCGAGTTTCAGTACTCAGGGGGATGCAGCAGATGAGTCCATCCGCATGCTCTGCAACATCATTGATCGTTAATCGACATTCCCCTTTGGGCGCGCGGCGGCGACCAACGGTGATCAGTCTCGACAAACGCCCGTAGGCTGCACGGTCTGATGCAAGGAGGACCAGAGCAGGGCCATCTGTCGGGACAATTTCTGCACCAATGAGCAGTCGCAGCCCCGCTTCTTTCGCCGCCACATGAGCTCGGACGACTCCCGCGAGGGAGTTTCGATCGGTTACCGCCAGCGAATGAAGACCCAGCTCCTTTGCTCGAGCTGCCAGTTCATCAGCATGGGAAGCCCCCTCGAGAAAGGAGTAATTGGTTCGGCAATGCAATTCCGCATACGGCACGGAAGGCGCGAGTTCCGAGCGAAAAGGCCCCTCATCGGAATCTGCGGCAGCAGGAAAACCGTCGGCAGAAAGACTGGACGTCAGGCGTTGTCGACGTTTTGACGGCGGAGGATCTGGCATCTGCGAAGTGTAAGAGACATCGACGGCGTTGTGGAAGATCCCGCAGCAACCGGTATACTTCGTGACTCTGACGATGATTTGCCGAATCTGAAAATGATGCGGCACACGTAATGTTCGATTACAAGTTCTTCAGGAACGATTTCATGGCGATGCCTCACGTGGTGCCCGGAAAAACTCGGATTGGCTGGATTGGAACCGGAGTGATGGGCTCCAGCATGTGCGGGCATCTCATGAATGCCGGCTTTTCCGCGACCGTCTTTTCTCGAACAAAGCAAAAGGCGGAAGCCCTGATCAACCGGGGTGCAACATGGGCGGCCACTCCGAAAGAGGTCGCTCAGAATTCGGACGTAATCTTCTCCATCGTGGGATTTCCGGCTGACGTGCGAGAAGTCATGCTGGGAGAGCAGGGGGCTCTGGCGGGGGCAAAACCGGGAGCTGTTTTGGTCGAGATGACGACCAGTCAGCCATCGCTCGCCATAGAAATCTACGAAGCCGCGAAGCAGGCGGGTGTGCACAGCGTCGATGCTCCGGTCTCCGGCGGAGACATCGGTGCTCGAAATGCAGCGCTCTCCATCATGATTGGCGGGGACGCAGAAGTCGTCACCGCCTTGCAACCGATGTGGGAAGCCATGGGCAAGACGATCGTGCATCAGGGCCCGGCGGGATCAGGGCAGCACACCAAGACTGTCAACCAGATTCTGATTGCGACAGGCATGATCGGGGTCTGCGAAGCCCTTCTTTATGGATACAGGTCGGGCCTGGATCTGCCAACCGTTTTGAAGTCGGTCTCCAGTGGTGCTGCGGGAAGCTGGTCGCTATCGAATTTGGGACCTCGGATCATCGACAACAACTTTGATCCGGGATTCTTTGTGGAGCATTTCATAAAGGATATGGGAATTGCTTTGGAGGAATCCCGACGTATGGGGCTTTCGATGCCGGGACTGGCTTTGGGCCAGCAACTTTATCAGGCCGTGAAGGCCCAGGGCTTTGGCCGGAACGGAACTCATGCGTTGATGCTGGCCCTGGCGAGTCTTTCCGGGATCGACTGGCGAAAACGGGGCTGATTCGTTTGCAGGTTCGAATCGAAGGCCGTAGAAACATCGCTCAAACCTTGTTTCGTTGAATCCTTGCGGCTACCTGCGTGTCAATGCAGGAATCGGAACGACTGCGGTTGGTGTTGGATCCGCAGAAAGATGTTTATCAAGTTTCTTGTCACAGAGTTTTTCGCACAAAGAATTGAGTCATGGCACGACGTGGTGAATTGTTTTCGGGACTGACAGTGGCCCTTGTGACGCCCATGAACAGCGACGGCTCGCTGAACGAGAGCATGCTGAAAGCTCTTGTGGATTTTCACGTGGAAGCCGGGACAGATGGGCTGGTTCCGGTCGGCACAACCGGTGAGAGTCCGACGCTGTCTCATGACGAACACGAGCGAGTGATTGCGATTACCTGTGACCACGCGGCCGGACGAATCAAGGTCATGGCAGGCACAGGATCGAACAGCACGGCGGAAGCCATCCGCCTGACCGCTTCAGCAAAGCGTGCTGGTGCGACGGGTGCTCTGATGGTGACGCCATATTACAACAAGCCTACGCAGGAAGGTTTCTTCCAGCATTATCGTGCGGTTGCAGAGCACGTTGATCTCCCGATCGTGCTGTACAACATCCCCGGGCGAACGGCCAAGAACATGGAGCCTGAAACGATTTGCCGTATTGCCGACACGTGCCCAAGTGTTGTGGCCATCAAAGAATCGACAGGATCGATGGACCAGGCGTCTCAGATTCTTGCGGCCTCAGATTTGACGGTGTTGTCAGGCGATGACAGCCTGACACTGCCATTGCTGGCCCTGGGCGGAAGTGGAGTTGTCTCCGTTGCCGGCAATATTGTGCCGCAGGACGTCAAAGCCATGGTCACGGCATTTCAAGCTGGCAATATCGCAAAAGCCCAGGAACTGCACCACAAGCTGTTTCCTCTGTGTCGTGACATGTTAGGACTTTCCACAAACCCAATTCCGGTCAAGGCAGCCATGAAGTTGCTGGGGCGAGATTGCGGCGAAGTCCGACTGCCGCTGACACCTCTTACGGACTCCCAGCTTGCAGCACTCCGCACTACCCTGCAACGCTACGGACTGCTCAACGTCTGACGGAAAAGAAGCCGCTCAAACACCAGTTGCGAGCGGCTTTTGTGTTTCCTGCGATACAGAGTCGGGGACGCATGGAGTTGCTCACTCCGACTCTGCGCAAGTAGAATCAACAAAATGCGGGAGCAACTGAGCCGCAGGGTGTTGCGGCTCCGCAATTGCAGCAAGGCCCGATGATGAGTTTTCTGCTGGAAGTCCGTTCACGATTTTGAGTTATCGCCGAAGGATGGGGTATGAGCGGTTTTTCGTTTGAGAATCACTCTTCGTATTGCCACCTTGAGTTTACAGACGAACTCCTGACCATGCCGTGGGAGCAGATCGAAGGAGCGACGACCCGCGTTTTGGAACTTATCCAGAAGTCAAGCATCGGCAGTGTCGTCGTGGTAGCCCCTACACTGACTCGGCTACCAGACGGACTCCTTGGGAGTCTGCTTCGAATCTGGAAATCGCTGGACTCGCGGACGAGGAATCTGATTTTCGTCACGGAGAGTGATGCAGTAAACGAATCGTTGCAGATCAGCGGACTCCTTGAACATTGGCGCGTCATGCCGTCTCGGGCGGCGGCCCTGGCTTTTTTAAAACTGGAAGACACTGGTGAACTGGATTTGGTAAAGCCCGGGGAGAATCCTTCAAAGAGTTTGGGCACCGACATTAAGCAGTCCGTATCGATGGAGCCATTCCATTTTGAAGCTCACAAGCGATACAACGCGATTCAATGCGACCCACTGCTATCGAAATTGTCATGGGCCGATCTTGAGGCTGCCGTGTCGGCGGCCATATCAAACTTTGAACTGGCTGCTGCCCCCAATCTGTTACTGGATCTTTCACGCCTGACATATATCAATAGTGGTGTCGTGGCAGGACTTGTCAGGCTCTGGAAAGTAACTCAGAAACGCAAAGGGCAGTTCTCCGTCGTTAGCTCCCATGAGGACGTGACATCGGTACTGAAAACTTCGGGGCTTGCCCGCGTCTGGACGATCACAGACACCAGAGAAGAGGCGGCTTATGCACTGGGTGTGTCTGAGTCGGCTCTTGTCGAAAAGCGAGAGAGAACCTTACTTGTCTATGTATCAGTCCCATTCTCGATGGTTGCCGCATTGGCACTAATTCCAATGTTCCTGAGGCGCGAGACGGTACTTGGGGTTAACTCCCAGTTGGCCGCACTGCTGCTGGGATCTGCCGCGCTAACGACAGGACTGATTGCCTTAATCAAAGAGGACGGCCTACGTCGAAAGCTCGCGGCCGGAGCAGTGTTGCTGAGCATCATGGTTCTCTCGACGCTGGTCTTTCGAGGCAACCCGATCAGCATATTTCGATCACTTCGAGAGTTTGCACCAAAACAAGAAAAAGCGAGTAACGTTAAGCCAGCCTCAACAAAGTAGTTCGAATCCTCTTATCTTGGCCGTGCCCCATGAATACCGAAGATGCGTCACAAGGATCGTCCGGTTCTCAACTGGAGTCTCGTACTCCGGCCCCTGCATCACGCAAAGAAACGCGTCCAGGGAACTCTGCCTTAGCCGCAGAACTCTCAGAACTACTCAGTGTTGTCGAGCCATCGTCTCTGGTTAACGTCATTCTGCAGCGCGGTTTCGCTCATCGATCGACAGATATCCACCTGGATCCTGCCGAAGAAGGGACTCGAATTCGTTTTCGTATTGATGGTGCCCTTCAAGACATCGTTCAGGTTCCTGCGTCGAAAGCACTTCACATCCTCAGTCGCATAAAAGTGCTTGCCGGAATGGATATCACCGACAGGCGACTTCCTCAGGATGGGCACATTTCAGCCACACAAATGGTTGGACTTCCAAGAGATGTGCGTGTGGGCAGCAGCCCGACAATCCATGGGGAACGACTTGTGTTGCGTCTGATGCCCGATGCTTCAGAATTCGTCGCACCTGAATCCCTTGGTTTCACGACAGAGCAGATAAACGATGTGCACTCATTACTTGAGGCTCCCTATGGCCTGCTGCTCGTTGTCGGCCCCGTTGGAGCCGGGAAAACAACGACGGTGTATAGCTTGCTGTCTCGTCTGAATCAGCCGGACAAAAGTATCGTAACGATTGAGGATCCTGTTGAACGACGGATCCCGGGAGCGAATCAGATTCAGGTTGAACCCAAAACAGGACTCTTGTTCACAAATGCTCTGCGAGGCGTTTTGAGACAGGATCCGAATATTATTTCTATCGGCGAAATTCGCGACGCCGAGACGGCTCAGATCGCCTGCAGAGCTGCCACAACCGGTGTGCTTGTACTTTCAACGCTGCATGCCAACAACACGGCTTCGGCAATCGATGTACTTCGCAACTTCGGCATTTCATCAATGACCATCGCGGATTGCTTGCGGGGCGTGATTGCTCAACGTCTTGTCAGAACGGTCTCTGCTGATTCTCTCGAGGAGTATACTGCATCCCCTGAAGAATGCTGTTCACTTGGCGTACCACCGGAATCACCACCGCAGTTGATCCGAGGGACCCCAACGGAACAAAACTTCTACACGGGTTTTCGAGGACGCACGGCTGTTTTTGAGACTATGCTGATCACATCAAGCCTCAGAAATTCAATCAACGAAGGCCTGCCTGCTTACAGACTTCGAGAACAAGCCATCGCAGAAGGACTCTCAACACTGGAAGCATCGGCCAGAACTTTGGTTTTGGAAAAACGGACAGCCGTCTCAGAACTTCGTCGTCTGATCCACGACATGTCAGTCCAGACAACTCAGCCAACAAACGCAAATGCCGGATAGGAGCACGATCACAACACTGAGAGGCACAGTTAAACTATTGACAGAAAGGTGTCCGGAACTCCCCAGCAGCGAAGGTTCGCCGTGTTTCAGGACTGCCTCCAGGGGCGAGGACACCTTTTTCAACACGCGTTTAATGGCCTTCGCCAGCGTCGAGACAAATTCAGGAAGCTCAAAGTGGCACATGCAGGACGTTATCAACGTCGACAGATCCCGTCACATGGTTTGCTCATGTATGATTCCGGAAACAGGAAATTGCAGACCTGTCGTGGGACCGTTAACAGCTTTCATGGACGATGCGAGCTGGATTTGCTGGGATTATTGACAGATCTGAAGCACGGTCAGCAACAATTTCCGGGGAAATTCATAGACCCCGCGGGTGTTTTTGTGGTCTCCGCTATAATCAGGGGCAACGCTCCCGGAATCAAAGTCGCCGTATTCGAAGAGACAATCGAAAACAGGGGCTGTGATTTTCAGACGAATCTTGTTCAATGCAAGAAGCAGCACTTTTTTAACTCCTGGCGGCTTTCTGTGCTGTAACGAGTACAGCTTGCCGCTTTCCCATAGAAGCTGAATTCAGCCCGTAACAGAGGATTTCATGTCGATTGCAACTACTGCTCCGGCTGCATCATCTCCCGTCAGCGCTGTGCCGGACGAGCGTGGTCGTTTTGGTGAGTATGGACGGCGATACGTCCCCGAAACACTGATGTATGCCCTGGATCAGCTTTCGCAGGCGTACGAGGATGCGAAACTCGATCCGGAATTTGATCGACAACTCAAAGACCTGCTGCGCCATTTCGTCGGGCGCCCGAACCCGCTCTACTTTGCAGAACGTCTGACCGAGAAATGTGGCGGCGCAAGAATCTACTTCAAACGCGAAGATCTGAACCACACCGGCGCTCACAAGATTAACAACACGATGGGTCAGGTGCTGCTGACCAAAAGAATGGGAAAGACGCGTGTTATCGCGGAGACCGGAGCCGGACAGCACGGTGTTGCAACCGCCACAGCGTGTGCTCGCTTTGGACTTCCCTGCGTGGTCTACATGGGTGAAGAAGATGTGCGACGACAGAAGCTCAATGTCTTCATCATGCGAACGATGGGTGCGGAAGTTCGTCCTGTGACAACAGGCTCAAGGACTCTGAGAGATGCCATCAATGAAGCGATGCGTGACTGGATGGCGTCAGTGCGAGACACGCATTACATCATCGGCAGTGTTGTTGGCCCACATCCGTTTCCAATGATGGTTCGCGACTTTCAGGCCATCATCGGCCGTGAGGCTCGAGAGCAATGCCTGAATCAGATCGGCAGACTTCCGGACGAAGTCGTGGCCTGTGTTGGCGGTGGCTCGAACTCCGCAGGCATGTTCTATCCGTTCGTCGATGATAAAGCGGTGGCGCTGACGGGAGTTGAAGCCGGCGGGCGAGGCGGAAAGCCCGGCGATCATGCCAGCACGCTGTCTCATGGCAAACCGGGAATCCTTCACGGCAGCTACAGCTACGTGCTCCAGAACGATGACGGCCAGACGTCAGACGTACATTCGATTTCTGCCGGCCTTGACTATCCAGGTGTCGGACCGGAGCACAGTTATTGGAAGGATTGTGGCCGAGTCAATTACGTAAACATCCTGGACGACGAAGCGCTGGCCGCTTTCAGTACGATGGCCAAAACTGAAGGAATTCTCCCGGCGATTGAGACCTCTCATGCGATTGCCTACGCCATGAAAGCTGCTGTGCAGCGAAGTAAGGATGACGTAATAGTCGTTTGTTTGTCAGGCCGCGGCGATAAAGATGTCAACGAGGTGGCTCGTCTGACAGGGCAGGAAATGTAAGCTGCTTTGTTGCGCATCTGAGTACTCGCAGAAGCATTGGATCTTTTTCTCGCCCTGACGCCCGATCACTGCACACTGTTGTTTTACGATCCGCACATCACCCTTTACGTTCCAAGCCTTTAAACCGATGCGACTTTCTCAACTGTTTCAAGACCAGCAATTTGTCATGTCAATTGAGATCTTTCCTCCGAAGACGGCGGAAGGAGATGCGGCACTGAAGAGAAATCTCCAGACACTGATCGAGTACGATCCAGCGTTTGTGTCATGCACCTATGGGGCAGGCGGGTCGACTCAGGATCGAACGGCATTCTGGTGTAATGAGATTCAGCAGACGTTCCATCGAACAGCAATGGCTCATTTCACCTGTGTTGGTTCGACACGCGAGGCACTGAAGGACTGGCTGGATAAAGCAGCGGCCTCCGGCATCTGTAACATCATGGCCCTGCGAGGAGATCCGCCCGTTGGCCAGGAATCGTTTAAGGCTGTTGAGGGCGGCCTCCGGAATGCCAATCAGCTCGTGGAATTGATCCGCGAAACGCACCCGGAAATGGGGATTGGTGTCGCTGGCTATCCCGAAAAGCACATTGAAGCCCCCGATCTGGAAGCCGACCTGCTGAACCTGAAGCGCAAGGTGGATGCCGGTGCCGATGCCATCTTCACACAGCTATTCTTTGTCAACGACAATTTCTTCACCTTCCGCGATCGATGTCACAAACTTGGAATTCAGATTCCTGTCGTGCCCGGCATCATGCCAATCACGGACTTCGCACGAATCAAGCGAATCACCTCTATGTGTGGAACTGTGTTCCCTTCAGAGCTGGCAGCAAAGCTTGAAGGAGTTCAGGATGATGCCTCAGCACAGTTCGAGATTGGCGTGGAACATGCGATTCAGCAATGCAAACAACTGATTGCGGAAGGTGTGCCCGGAGTTCACTTTTACGCACTGAATAAGTCGGATGCGTGCCAGAGAATCCTGGATGCTCTTCAGCTTCCGGCCTCGAAGCGATAGACTTCCTTTCAGTGTCGCACACTTCCGGCAGGTAAAATGCTGGAAGCCGTCTCGTCAGACGGGAGACGAAGTCCGGGAACCAAACGATCTTTTTCTGGCCAATAACGAATTGGAAGCGAGAGTAAGGATCGTTGGAATAGTTTGAAAAGGGCAGGAGGCTCAAATGAATTCGCTCGATCAACTCAGGCGGCACACGGTCATTGTTGCGGATACAGGTGACATTGATTCCATAGCCCGTAATAAGCCTCAGGACGCAACGACGAATCCGTCACTGATTGCGAAGGCAGCTCAGATGCCGCAGTATGCGGATCTGGTTCAGGAAGCAATTGCTGCCGGGCGTCATGATGTTCAGGGACAAACAGGCCGAGGAGAAATCCGAACGCTGAACGCTGTCCTTGACCGCCTGTCGGTCATTTTTGGCCTTCGAATCCTCCGGATCGTTCCCGGGCGAGTGTCCGTTGAGGTTGATGCGAGGCTGAGTTTCGATGAGTACGCAACGGTTGAGAAAGGGCGTCACCTTATCAATCTTTTCGAAGAACATGGCATTTCGAAAGAACGGATCCTGATTAAGATCGCCAGCACATGGGAAGGCATCCGCGCGGCCGAGCGACTTGAGCAGGAGGGCATTCATTGCAACCTCACCCTTCTTTTCGGCTTCGGTCAGGCGATCGCCTGCGCTGAAGCGGGGGTCACCTTAATCAGTCCTTTCGTGGGCAGAATTCTGGACTGGTTCAAGAAAGCCAAAGGAGTCAGCAGTTACTCCATTCAAGACGACCCCGGTGTTCTTTCGGTGCAGCGAATCTTTAACTATTACAAACGCCATGGTTACAAGACGCAGGTTATGGGAGCCAGCTTTCGATCGGCGGAGCAGGTCACCGCACTTTGCGGATGTGATCTGCTGACTGTCGCCCCCGCTTTGCTGACAGAACTTGCCAGTTCCGAGGCGGAAGTTCCCAAACGACTGGACGCCGACGAAGCCAGGGCCATGAAGATCAATCGTCTCGAAATCGATGAGCGTTCTTTTCGCTGGATGCTGAATCAGGATGCCATGGCTACGGAAAAGCTTTCGGAAGGGATAAGAGGATTTGCAGAAGATCTGGAATCTCTGAGCCGCTACATGGTAAAGCTGTTGAACTCATAGACCGCCTTTTATGCTCTCAGCCGAAATGTGTTCATAGCGACGAACGTTCATTTAACATGTTTTTTGCCAGGACATGCGATCCCATTAAGCATCTCCAGAGCCACCAAATTCAACAGAGTGTTATTTTGTTCCCGGGAGTAAACTGAAGATGTCCACTGGACAGACAGTACTAGAGCAGCTTGGCTGGCGTTATGCCACGAAGGTGTTTGATGCAACAAGAAAAATCTCTGCCGAGGATTGGAAGACGCTGGAGACGGCGATGATTCACGCTCCCAGCAGTTTTGGACTTCAGCCCTGGAAATTTGTGGTCGTGACGACACAGTCGGTCAAAGATAAACTCCCTGAAGCCGCCTGGGGGCAGAGTCAGCCGCGGGACTGTTCACACTATGTGGTTATTGCCGCCCGAAAGACGACTGATCCTGATTACGTGCAAAAGTTGATTGACACTACCGCCTCCATTCAGGGCGTACCTGTTTCTGCATTGGATGGATACAAGCAGGCAATCCTCGGAAAGACAACGGGGATGAAGAACGGTCACCTCGAATGGAACTCAAGGCAGTGTTACATTGCTCTGGGGTTTCTTCTCGAAACCGCCGCGATGATGGGGATTGACGCATGCCCGATGGAGGGGATCGTTCGAGACAAAGTCGACGAACTGCTCGGACTTAGTGGTGGGGAATACACATCGACTGTCGCGTGTGCACTCGGCTATCGTTCAAGCGAGGACAGGTATGCATCGGCTCGCAAAGTCCGCTATTCTGCGTCGGACGTGGTTCAGTACATTTAGAATTTGCACCGTCTTCCGGGACATTTGGCTCCGGTGACGGCGAGGAATCAAGATTCAGAATTGCAACAATCTCGAAATGCTGGTCTTTCACATGTCGAAACAGAATGTCTGACAAACAGACATTTGAATCGACCGTATCTTTTAGTTTAAGGAACTCATTTTATGGCACATCGCTTTTGGATAAAGGCGGCCGTACTCTTCACACTTGCAGCAGCCGTCAGCGGTTCGCCGATTCAGGCATTGTCATTTGCCGCTGATGAGGAAAAAAAAGAATCCGAAGAAGAGACTGACGGCCCCATGCTGACCATCGGGTCGAAGGCTCCTTCAATTGATGTTGAACACTGGGTCAGTGATGGCAATGGCAAGTTTAAGCCTGTCACAGAGTTTGAAGACGATAAAGTCTATGTGGTCGAATTCTGGGCCACGTGGTGCGGCCCCTGTATTGCGAGCATGCCTCACCTCGCCGAAACACAGAATAAGTTTCTGAGCAAGGGCGTGCAGATCATCAGTATCAGCGACGAAGATCTGGAAACTGTCAATGAGTTTCTGGAGCGTCCTGTGCGAGGCGCGAGAAAGCCGGCCATAGACGCAACAGAGGATGATGCGGAAAAAGAGGAACCGAAGAAGAAGTCAGAAGCCGTTACTTATGGTGAACTCACGAGCGCCTACTGCCTGACGACTGATCCGGATGGATCTGTGAAGACAGATTACATGGAAGCAGCCGGCCAGAACGGCATTCCAACCAGCTTCATTGTCGGCAAGACTGGACTGATCGAATGGATCGGTCATCCAATGTCTATGGACGAACCGCTTGCAGAAATTGTTTCGGGCAAGTGGGATCGAGAAGCCTTTCTGGAAGAGTTTCGCAAAGAACAGGAACGCGACCTGTTGATGGCGAAACTCAGTCAGAAAATGCGAAAAGGCGATACAGAGGGCGCTCTTGCATTGCTTGACGAGGCAATTGCAGATGCGGAAGGTGACGAGGAAACTATTTCGGCTTATCAGCAGTTAAAGTTCCGCGTGAAGGTTTCTTCTGCTGCAACAAAAATTCAGGGTGATGAAGTCGAAGAAGGGCTCGCAGAACTTGATGAAATCAGCAAAGACGCTTCGGATCAGGAGAAGAGCCAGATCAGCATGTTGCGAGTCAACCTGCTGCTCAGCAAGGGTCTTCATGAAGATGTCATTAATACTGTGACAGCAATGATTAAGGCCGAGATGCCGGATTCTTCAATGCTGAATCAGTTGTCATGGCAGATCTACGAAGCTGCTGTGGAGGATAAGGAGTTTCCGAAGGAGGTTGTCGCAGCAGCCACAGCGGCCGCTGAAAAAGCCGTTGAGAGTGACCCCGAAAACGGAATGATTCTTGATACTCTGGCCCATCTCCTGCATATGCAGGGTGATCTGGATCGGGCTATTGAACTTCAGACAAAGGCTGTTGACAATGCCGGAGATGCACCGGAAAGTGCGGTCGAGGAAATGTCAGCTTTCCTGAAGAAGCTGAAGAAGGAAAAAGCAGCTCAGTAGCAGACTGAGATTGCTCATCAAAAAAGGCGAAAAACAGCCCCCGAGACGTCAAACTCTGCGGGGGCTGTTGAGTTCAATAAGTTCGTTTCACTCGCAAATCAATTCGCGATTGCCGCGGAGGCAAGTTCATGTCCAGTCAGGACCTGTCGGATCCATCAGAGCGGTCGGCTGCAGATCTCAGCAATCTTCAGATTGGTGAGTTTCTTCTACTGCGTCGGCTGGGCAGTGGTGGCATGGCTGACGTGTATCTGGCCGAACAGAAATCTCTCGGTCGACAGGTTGCCGTTAAAGTATTGAAGAATTCCGTCTCCGGCAGCACCGAGACCCTTTTGAAGCGATTCGAACAGGAAGCTCGGGCGGCAGGTGGCCTGAGTCATCCAAATCTGGTGCAGATCATTACAACCGGCCGCGAAGGTAACATCAGCTATATCGTGCAGGAATACGTTCCCGGCCTGAATCTGGCCCAATGGATGAAGAAACACGGCTATCCGGATTATGGCACCGGCCTCAAATGGATGCAGCAGGTCGCTTCGGCACTTAGAGCAGCTTCCGAGGCGGGCATCGTTCATCGAGACGTCAAACCTGAAAATATTATGGTCACGAGATCCGGGGTGGCGAAGGTCACGGACTTTGGACTTGCTCAACTGAATCAACCGTCCAGCCCGCGAATGAATCTGACGCAGGTCGGCACAACCATGGGAACGCCATGGTACATGAGTCCTGAACAGATCCAGGGCGAAAAACTCGACTATCGAAGTGATCAATATGCACTTGGAGTCACTTGCTACCACATGTTCGCAGGGCAGCCGCCTTTTCCCGGCAAGAATGCCGTGACAGTGGCAGTGCAACATCTGAAGGAAGAGCCAAAGTCACTGCGTACGTTGCGAGCCGATCTGCCGATTGAGATCTGCGAAGTCATCCATCGGATGATGAAGAAAAAACCTGTCGAAAGATTTCAGTCTCCCGACGAACTGGAAACGGCCCTTCAGAAACTGAATGCCATTCCCGTCAATACTCGAATGATGAGCGAATCCGGCTTTTTGACACGGTTACTGAATTTGAGCCCCGACCTGCGCAAGCTGGGATTGGCCACATGTGCGATCCTGGCAATTTCCTTTGTCGCAGGACGCCGCATGGAACAGCCGATCACAATTCCGAAAACGCCCGAGTCATCAGAAGAACCAATTCCAGCAGAGTCATCGGCGATTCGCCAATATGCCGTTGCGATGTTGCAACCGCATCGTAGTGCAGCGTGGGAAGCCGTTGTTGAAAACTTTCCGGATTCTCAGGAAGCCGACTTGGCGGAATTGCGTCTGGGGCTGACATTAATGTCTGGCCTGGTTCCGGATAACGAAGCGGCATTGAAGGTGTTTACTGACGTCCGCGACAAGAGCACTCAGATTCCGGAAAAACAGTACCTCGTGCTGCTGGGAATGTTGGGGCGTGCCTACGCTCTGAAAGAACTGGAGCGCAGCAAGGATTACGCCGCTGCTGTCGCCGAGATTCGCGACACTCTACCGCGTAATCAGCAAACGTTCGAACTGGATGAAAGCAAACTCGAACTGGATCTGGATCGTGCACCAGATGAACTTCGGCGGTTCTGCCATCGCATTCTGGATGAATAGCACTGATGCATATTCATCGAATCACGGCCTTTCAGCTTCCGATCGCACTCCGAAAGCCTGTGCGTCATGCGTCTCATGAGCGTTTTGCCAATGACACGCTGATTATTCGCTGCGTCATGAATGACGGAAGCATCGGTTGGGGAGAAGGGTTGCCTCGAACCTATGTCACCGGTGAATCCATCGAGACCGCATGGCGTCATCTTGAGTCCACGGACTTTCGTCCACTTCGCGAGCAAACGTTCTACGACACGGTACAACTCGCAACGGCAATCGACCAGTTCCGTCTTGCTGACGTCAAGCCGGACCCCGGAATTCAAATCCGCGAGTGTTTCGGGAACTCAGTCCGCTGCGCCCTTGAGCTGGCAATTCTGGACGCGGCCTGCCGTGTCGAGCACTGTTCAATCGGACAATTGATCGCCAAGCTTCCCGGGACAGAGCGAATTTTCAATGCTTGCGACGAGGTGTTCTACAGCGGTGCAATCACGTCGATGTCTCCCGGTAAACAGATCGTTTCCGCATTGAAGATGCGTCTCTTTGGATTCCGTACCGTCAAAGTCAAAGTTGGCACTGCCGGAATTCACGACGAAGCCTGCCTGAGACGCGTCCGACGGATTATTGGCCAAAACGTCGATCTTCGACTGGATTCCAATGAAGCATGGCGGTGCGAAGAGGTCTGTTTAAAAATGCAGCCTCTTCTGAAATACAACGTAACCAGTCTTGAGCAACCGGTGCCTCATGCCGATGTGGCCGGACTTCGACACGTACGCTCGGAACTCAACGTGCCCATCATGCTTGACGAATCACTTTGCTGTCACGAAGACGCGGAACGAGCGATCGCCGGCGGCTGGTGCGACCTGTTCAACATTCGCCTTTCCAAATGCGGCGGAATTTTTCGATCTGTACGACTGGCGGCAATCGCCTCGCAACAGGGTCTTGGCTTTCAACTGGGCTGCCAGGTTGGAGAGACTGGAATCCTTTCCGCAGCCGGTCGCCACTTTGCCTGTAACGTAGACAACATCCGCTACCTTGAAGGCAGTTTCGATCGCTTTCTTGTACGCGACGCTCTGACTGAACAGGACCTGACATTTCAGTACGGAGGACGAGGAAAACGATTGGCAGGCCCTGGTTTGGGAGTTGACATCAACGAATGTCGAGTCCGCCAATTGGCGGTACGCACCACGGAACTGATTAAGCCGTAGTCTTACTACTTGCCAATGCAATAGAGCCTGGTAAAAGTCCGAAGAAACAAGTGCCCGTCCGCAGCAGACGGAGATGCTCGCATTCCCTCGCTCAGGTGATTCTTCGATATCAGTTTGAAGGAATCCGATGTCTCAACAACGTAACAATCACCTTCCTCATTGCAGAAGTAAATTCGGCCATCACCAGCAATCGGAGACGCCGTGAATGTTCCCTCAATACGGTCCTTCCAGATTTCCTCACCAGTCTTCACATTCACGCAATTCATCACACCGTTATTCAGAACGCTGAAGATGCGATCTCCGATCAGGATGGGAGCACTCAGATCTGAGTTCCCCTTATCTCGATTCCAGACGACATGAGATTCAGAAACATCCCCCCGAGTGGTCTCGTCAAGTCGTACGCTCAGAAGATTCGACCCTCGAGAACCCGTGTTCAAAATAGCGTGGCCCTCGAAGAACATCGGAGGCGATGACGCATTGAAGTCGTCATGGCGGATCGTCCATAACTCTTCCCCCGTCATTGCGTCGTAAGCAAACCCTGCTCGGGAACCAATCGAAATCAGATGTGTTTTCCCATTCACGTCGACGTATCCGGGAGTGCTGTACGCTTTGCGAAGGTCACCTTCCAGTTTGGGCTGACCATTCTCGTCCAGGTCTCCGTAATCGGTCGTTCGATTCGTTCGCCAGACCGTCTTTCCTGTGTACTTGTCCAATGCCATTACGAATTGGGCATCGATCCCATCAAAGGTCAGAATCAAATGATCCTTCCAGATGATGGGTGAAGAACCTGGACCTCGAAAATGTCGGCACTTGATGTCTTTTCGTTCCCAAACCACTTCTGCTGTTTCGGGATTCAGGCGAGCTGTGCCATAGGTGCCGAAGTGAACATAAACCGCATCCTTCTCCAGCGCGCAGGAGGGCGAAGCATAGGTGTTGACTTCGTTCTTCAGCGGCTCCGGCTCTGCGTTCTCATACATCAACTTATGATGCAGGACCTTTCCTGTGGACTGCTCAATGCAGTAGATGAATTGCTGTTTTCCATCCTTTGTCGCGGCCGTCAGCCAAACCTTTCCGAATCCAACCACCGGAACAGAATGTCCGAACCCTTCAAGGTCCAGCTTCCATGCTATGTTTTTGGACGGCTCTTCAGACCACTCTGTCGGCAAACCGGCGGCATCGTCTGCGGGAATCAACGAATTCAAACCTGGACCAGTGCGTGCAGGCCAGTTGAGTCGATCTGAGGCCTCTGCGGTCATCGCTACAAAGATCAGCAGCATCCCGGACAGAGAAATCGAGGAAAGAGAGAAACGTTGTACCTTTGACAGGGCTGCAGACGTCATCGCAGAGAACTCACAGGAAGGAATCGAAAAGTCGAAAAGGCGGGCAGATCTGCGACAAAGGCTAGTGGGCTGGCGCTCTCGATTCAATCAGCGAACAAAAAAGTCAGCGGGAATTGGCAGCCTGCCAACAAAAAAGACCAACCCAGGAGTGGATCGGTCTTCAGAATTTTATTCCTCACGGTCTTCGGAAGGAAACGCATAGCTTCTGGATGGGGCAGGGGAAAAGGACCCATCTTTCTTCTGGTCCCGCTTCTTACGTTTCTCATCAGCTCGCTGTCGCTTTTCCTGCTCACGCTGACGCTTGGCGAAGGTATTCTGGTTTTTTGCGATTTTAAACTCCGAGTGAAAACGTCTGAACCCGCTCGCCTCACAATCGCAGAGTCTCACAGACTCCACATGATCATCGCCAGCGACAGACGCCCGAATGATACCCGAATCGCAGCTCAAGTGATACAGGCATGATGAAATCTGACTTCCGGCGCCGCCATTCTGTGCATGCCACGATTGAGGTTATGCTCTAAATGACAGCTCCGGCGAACACCCGGCCTCAATTTATGCCGCCCGAAGATTAACGTTCTTGCAAAAGATCAAGATTAAAGAAGAGCCCGCATTTCTTTCGAAATGCGGGCTCAGAAGACGGCCATCAGCTTGATTCATTGGTGCTACTTCTTGGCGTCAGGCTTTTTTGCTTCCTTTTTGACTTTCTTGTTCTTTTTGTCGTTCTTCCTGCTGTTGTCACCTTTGCCCATGGCATTCTCCTTCTGATCGGTTGGCCTGCATAAATTCAATCACCTGACGTGTCGCCAGAAATCGACTTTGGGGTTTCTTTTCAACGTCCCCGGCCCGTAAAGAATATCACATGCGTGTCTCGGAGAAACCCCTGAGTCGCTCAGAATTTAAGCATCGAGGCCATCTCCGTCACTTTAAGACATGGAATTCAGCACGAACTGCAAATCGGCCTGAAGCTTGCAGTCATTGCGGAAACAGTTAGACCACGTCCTCTGCGTTCCTTGATTCCCGCCCAAAAACTCGCCTCGGAGAAACTCGTGATACTCACTCGAATCGTGACCGTTGCTGCCCTGTGCTTTCTTCTGAATCCCATTGCTTCAGCGCAGGAAACATGGAAGGCCGGCGTTTCCAAAGCCAATATCACGCCGCCAGAACCCATGTGGATGTCCGGTTACGCATCGCGCAGTAAACCGGCTGAAGGCAAGAGCCACGACCTTTGGGCCAAAGCCATCGTTCTGGAAGATCCTGCGGGCAAGCGAGTGATTCTGGTCACTCTGGATCTCGTCGGCATTGACCGAGAAACATCGCAGCAGATTTGCGGTCGACTGCAGAAAGAACACAACGTTGATCGCTCTCAGATTGCTCTTTCCACTTCCCATACGCACTCCGGGCCGGTCGTGGGAACAAATCTCCTCGCAATGTTCGCACTGGATGAGCCAAATCTGAAGCTGATTCGAGACTATACAGTCTTCCTTTCAGATTCCGTCGCAAAAGCAGTCAGCGATGCCGTTGCTTCGATGGCTCCCGCATCAATCAGCACGGGTGAGTCACAAGCTTCATTCGCTGTCAATCGAAGAAATAATCGTGAACCGGATGTGCCAATGCTCCGAGAAAAAGGCCTGCTTGTGGGGCCAATCGATCACGATGTTCCCGTACTGTCAGTGCGAACTCCGGAAGGAAAGCTCCGGGCTGTCGTGTTCGGTTACGCCTGTCACGCCACTGTGCTAAGCCTGATGGACTGGTCCGGAGACTGGCCCGGGTTCGCTCAACTGGAAGTTGAGAAGCGGCATCCTGATGCCATCGCAATGTTCTGGGCCGGTTGTGGAGCCGATCAGAATCCAATACCTCGCCGTACAGTCGAACTCGCCATGGAGTATGGTCGACAAACGGCCGATGCCGTGGACCGAGCGTTACAGAGTCCAATGATA
>JBIIIF010000068.1:0-26889 GCA_044235005.1 Planctomycetaceae bacterium
GACAGATCTTTGTCGGTCAGATAAAGTCGCCCGGTCGATTGAATCATCTCCTTCCGAGGAGGCATCAGATAGATCGCATTGGGCCGCAATTCGATGCCATCTTCCACTCGAATGATCGGGATCCGTGTTCTGCGAGCCAGCAGTTCATCCATCATGCTTTTGAAGTCAGGCGACAGATGCTGAACGACGACAAAGCAGAGCCGCGATTTCTCGGGAACGTGTTCAAAGAACTGCTCGAGCGCCTCCAGTCCACCCGCCGAGGCACCGATTCCAACGACAAAAAATGCTTCGTCCTCGGAGAAACTGACCACCGCAGTGGTCTGTTCATTCTCGATCGCGTTTCCCGATTCTGTGTCGTGCATTTGACTACCCGGTCCACCTGAAAACGCAGCCTGGCGACTTTCGCAATTTTACATGCCCTCACAATGACACACTCGCAACAACACTTACCTGAATTCACAAAACCAAAGCCGAACCGTCCATGATTCCCCGCTATGGTACTGGTTCGAAACATTATGATGATGTGGTGTGCCTGCGTTCGCCGGGGCGAACTTGTCACACCCTGCAAATTGCAACATCGTCCCGCAGCGTGTAACAAGTGAGCCTCAGCGAACGCATGCACACCGGGGAATCTCAGCCGAAATCGAACAACTCACTCCAGAAGGATTCACGCTTTTTCGGGCGTTCATCTTCCCTCGACCTTGATCTGTGAGAATCATCCGAGTCGTAGTGACGCTCTCGATCTTCCGACAATCGCCCGCTCCCTGTTTCGCGGCCGGAACGCTCAATAATTTTGTCCAGCTCACCACGATCCAGCCAGACCCCGCGACACGCCGGGCAATAATCAATTTCAACTCCGGACCTTTCCGTCATCTGCAGGTTGGATTCACAAGCAGGGCACTTCATCGCACGAACTCCTCAGAACATCAAAAACTACAGACGACATTCGGCAAGACTTCAACAACCAGAAGTATTCCCTGACGAAACCCGCATCAGTCAATTAGCCACCAGAACCGCAACTCTGGTCGTCGCGCCGCCCGGAATCTGCCTTCATTTTGTCATGCTCTCAAGCTTCATCGTAGGGAGATGTCAGACAATGACAAATCTATAGTATGCATCACATTCATTGATTCAATCAATGTGTCGTCATGGATGTAACGGCGTGGTTTATGCCATATTGCGGACGTGCGCTCTCAGAAATCGGCAATGTATGCCAGAATGAATACAACAGGCCCATCCGGCGTAACGCTGATCTTACGAGTATTACTTCTGATCGAGCGGTGGTGCCGATTCCTGAATCTGCAGATCGAGGCCAAAGCTTCCATGGGAGTCCTGCGGGCAGAAAGCGGAGCCCATGATGCCTGACGAACGAGCATCGAAGCTGCTATGACCATGACAGTCAATGCAACCTCTGGCTACGGCAGAAGTCCCTGAGATTTTGCCAGCACATGCAACAGCGTCTTATTGTCCAGAAACGGTTCGTTTCCAACAGCGGCCCAGATCACCTTGCCGCTTCTGTCAACCACATAAGTGCCATGCTTCATGAACTCTGGCTTGTCGTCCGTCTCCGGCTGATACACACCCCACTGAGTGGAAACTGCATGATCGGTATCTGCCAGAACCGGAAAACGAAACTCTCCGTACTCTTTGTATTTCTCCGCGGTGTGGTCAGACGTATCTGAACTGATCGCAACCATATCGGCATCCAGTTCACGGAAGTAATGCTGATCTTTGTCGAGTGCAAGTAACTGGGCGACGCAATGACTGCAGCCGTAGCCAAGATAAAAAACGACAACAACGGGGCGATCCTTCCCAAGTTGGCTCAACGTCCGGGGAGATCCACTAACATCAGGCAAACTAAAATCCAGAGCCGCCTGGCCAAGCAATGGACTTGACTGAGAAGCCTCCGGGACGAACGTGGATTCTGCCAGCACAACGGAAAGGCCCTCGGTCAATCGTCGCTTCTGAGCCGCCTGAAGATAAGCTTCTGCGTCATTCCGAATATGGCCCGTGGAAACAAGGCCAAACTGCATGCAGATCTGACGACACTGCTCCAGCAATCCGCTGTTCTCTGCCAAAGCTTCAGGGGGATTTGTCGTATGGTAAACCAGGACAACCGCATACATCGCGGCAATGAATCCAAGGAAGCCCAAAAAGATCCGCGTGCTTAAGTCACGTGGCTTTGTCGAATTCGATTCTGCGGACTCCTGAACATCGCTCGTCATCTTCAGAACTCCTCTTTCCACGACCGCTCTCGAATGCCTCGCATGATGCGAACGGCCGTTCATGGCCTCTGCAACCGGTCACCAATTACGGGACTTATTTGGCCTCTGTGGGCGAGGCTGACTCTGATGCAGGCGGAGCAGACTCGTTCTTCGCTGCATCTGGATTGCTTGCGGCATCCGGAGTTGGAACTGGCTCTGGAGTGGCCTCTGGTTCTGAGGTCGCTGCCGGGGGCGGAGTTGTCGCTGCTTTCGCCTCAGTCGCGGCTTCCGCCGGAGCGGCATTCTCCTGCTCTGGTGGCAAAGGCAGCGCAACCAATGGAGGAGACACCGAGTACAACTGTTCCTTCAATGCTGCGATTTCCGAGGCTTTATCCGGGTAGGCGTTTGTGAGAGACTGATAAACCTGAGTCGCAAAATCCAACTGACCAATGTCACGCGATAACTGAGCCAACTTCAATCTCTCTTCATAACCGTCCTGCGTTTTTGATACCGCCGTCAACTGATCCAGAAACTCCTTGTCCAATGCCTGCAACTGATCAATGTTCTGTTGAGCAGCCGCCGACAGACCTTCATCACCGGCGAGCTTTGCAAGATCCCTCACAACCTGAAAGAGTTCCTCGTTTCTTGTCAAAAACTGCAGACTGGCTCTTAAGCCCGCGATCCCTTCAGCCGCCTTTTTTGCAGTATCCTCCTTCAACTTTAGTCGACCGTAAAGAACATGACTTCTGGGGTCAAACGCGGCATTTTTTCGAAGTGATTCCACCACGACACCCAGTTTGGACAGATCACCAGACTGAAGAATTTTCTCTGCCTCAAAAAAGCCCTTTGCCGGAGACTGATCAAGGAGAGCCAAATAGTCTTCTGCTCTCTTCAGATCACTAATCTTCAACAGACTCTGCACCAAACGATCGGCGATCATTGAATTGACCGGGTTGTTTTTGTCCGCACGAATTGCAGCCTCATAATCATTGGCAGCTTGAGCAAACTGTCGTCTATCAAACAGAATGTCTCCGCGCATCCGGCAGGTTTCCGGAAGCTTGTACTCGGCCGCAATCAAAGTCCCAAGATGGGAGAGTGACAAATCAAGCGCAAGCAGTTCCTTGTAAACGTTGGCGAGCCTGAATCGAGCATCGTTTGAATCGTTGTTCTCCTTGAGAACCGTCTCGAATGTCTCCACAGATTTCTGCAGGTTCTCCGACTGCGCATAGGCTGTCCCCAATAACATCAACGACTTTTCACGAATCTCCTTTTCCTCGGACGCCTCTTTCAACAAGACGATCGCCTTGAGCGGCCGTGAACTTCCCAACTGCAGAATTCCATCGAGGAGTTTCTTTTTGTTCGCGAACTCTGGATAGGCGGATAGCTTTTCTGTGATCGACCTGATGGTGTTCGCATCCTGCTTGTCCGCTGCCACCAGGGCCTGCTGAAACAACTGTGCGGGATCTTCGGGAATTGATCGTTGAACCAATGCAAAGACAATCCCGGCTCCCAAAACGGCCATGATCGCCAGAATCCACCAGGGAACTCCACCAGAGACACGTGGCTTAAGATTCGTTTTTGAAGCAGGTTGTTTGGACATTGGTCTTTGTCTAAGAATGACTGAATCGAAAAACGGCACAAATCCGGAATCAATGGCTTTTGATTTCTTACACACCAGCAGACAGGCTCAAATAACGGACGGTTTCCGTGACCTCTTATAGCCTGCAAAGAAGGGGATTCTGTGCAGTACGAGCCGTCTTCGAAAAGCCATTTCTCCTGAACTCCTGGGTTCAGTACGGACTTTTCCCGTTTTGTATTGGAAAATCTGCACGATCGGCCAGGCTTTTCATCACAGAGCGGATCGGCCTTGAAAGTCGTGTCTGTTCTGCGGATGCTGTGGAAATGTCCGAACCACGCCTCACCACGACTCGACGACAGGTGCTCTCTGCCCTGAAGCCCGCTCGGATTTCCGATGAAATCCAGTCTGCGGCAAGAGTCCAGCCCTCGGCTGGCATCACGGTTCGCCTGACAACACGAGCCATGGCCTGCGATTTCTCGGTGATCATGAATCCAGGGCCGACCGAACAAATCGAGGCTGCCGGAAAAGCGCTCGAGGCCATCCATGCTGCCGAAGCCTGGATGAGCATTTATCGTGAAAATAGCCAGTTTTCCGAGCTAAACCGCAAAGCAGCGGATTGCCCTCAGCCTATCCGCGGGGATATGTTTGAACTTCTGCAGACAGCTCAGAAAATCCATCTCGGCACCGACGGTGCGTTCGATATGGCCACGGGTGGCCTGACCCGACTTTGGCGAGCCTGCCGTCAGGAACAAAGAATTCCCACACAAATGGAGATCGAGGCTGCTCTGGCGGTGTCCGGAATGCAGCATCTGGCACTCAGTCCTCGGGAAAACAGTGCCGCTTTTCGCACCCCCGGGCTTCTGTTGGACCCGGGTGCTATTGGAAAAGGCTTCGCCCTTGATGACGCAGCCCTGCAATTGATGCAGACTGAGCATGCTCCCCAGTCTTTTCTGCTTCACGGAGGTCACAGCAGCCTGAAAGCGATTGGCCCCCATAACGGTCACGCGGGGTGGCCGATTGGGATCGGGAATCCGCTGTTCACTGAACAACGCCTCGGGACACTGCTGCTTTGTGACAAGGCCATGGCAACCAGCGGTTCAAACATCCAGTTTTACAGGCACGAAGGCCGCCGATACGGTCATATTCTCGATCCTCGGACTGGCTGGCCTGTGGACGGAATGCTGTCCGTGACCGTTCTTGCCCCCTCCGCAGCCGTCGCAGACGCTCTCTCGACCGCGTTTTTCGTCATGGGCGTCGAAAAAGCCTGCCTGTGTTGTAAGAATTGGCCGGAAGTTGGTGCTATCCTGATTCCTTTTCCGGACAAGGGCCGGAAAGTTTGCCCAACGGTGATCGGAATTCCTGATGAGCAGATTGTCTGGGATGAAGATCAGGTTGTGCTTCAGGAAGGTTCTTTCCCCCCGAAGCAAGCCAGTTCTGAAGCACCGCTCTAAAATTGATCACTGCAAATCATTTTTGGCTGGCTCTTCGAGATTCCTGATCAGATCAATCCCGCGGCATTCCCCTGACTAACTCCCGCCGAAACCACTCTTCCGGAGCCCGTTTCCTGTGACTGATATTCGTCGATACTCATTCGCGGCTGTTGTCCTGCTGGTCGTCCTGCGACTCGGACTGGGCTGGCAATTGCTGTACGAGGGACTTTGGAAGATCGACACCCTCGGCACTTCCTATCCATGGTCCTCGGATGGCTATCTGAAGAGCGCACAAGGTCCCATGCGCGATGTCTTTCGCGCGATGACCGGCGACCCGGATGACAAAAACTGGCTGGATGAAGAACTCGTTGCTCAGCGCTGGGATCAGTGGAAGTCTCGCTTCATCGCTCATTATGGTCTTGATGAACGACAGATTGGACGGCTGAACGCTTTGATCGATGGACCGTCCGCTTTCGCTTCTCCTTTGGAAACTCTGCCTGCAGGCGTCGATTTCAAAGCTGCGAAATTAGACGGCACGATCAGCTTCGATGCGAAGGCCAAACAACTGCGAGTCGACGGCAAGAAACATCTGTTGGCAACTGAGAAAGCCACTCTGGAAGAACAGGTCGCTGACAAAGAAGGCCCGGAGTACGACAATTACCGCAAAGCACTGAACGATGTCTTCACTCGCGCGAGCAAACTGTCTTACAAAGAACGCACGCGAGCCCACTTGATGGGAAACCCGGATAACTCCGGAAACATCGACGGCCGCATCAGCCAGCTCGAACTCTATTCGGAAATGGTCAAACGCTATGAAGACAAACTGTCTGCAGCGCAGATCGCATTCGAGATGGATCACCTGAATCGTGTCTGGTCAGATGCTCGTGCCAAAGCGCGGGAGTTGGCTGGGCCAATCATGGCGATGGATGTTGAACTCAAAGAAGACGCCATGGATATTCTGTCTGTGGACCAGCTCAAGCGAGGACCACTGCCAGCTCCGTGGACTCCGATCAAGATTGTTGACACGCTGACGATTGCAGGTCTGACAGGACTCGGCATCCTTCTCATCATCGGACTGTTTACTCGCTTTGCTGCGTTCTCTGCTGCGTTCATGGTGTTCGGTTTTTACATGGCCATGCCTCCACTACCGGGCGTTCCTGACGCTCCGGGTCCGGAACATAGCTTCATCGTCAACAAGAACCTGATCGAAGTGCTGGCCCTGCTGGCTCTGGTCTGCGTTCCAAGCGGGCAATGGTTTGGAATCGATAACCTGCTGGGCCGATTCTTCTCTGGAAAAAACAAAGCTGCGTCCAAGTAGAACGATCAACCGAATTCAAAAAACATCAAAGACAAAATAGTAAAATATTGGAGACGAATCATGGAACTCACACCAGAACAGACCCAGATCGGGAAGGACAACTTCAACGAAGCTGTCGGGGTTACAAGACGAGATGTCCTGAAGACCGCCGCAGCTGGCAGCATTGGCCTCGGGGCTTTGTATTTCGACTACCAGAAGCTGAACGGTACACCGGTTAAGGCGGCGTTCATTGGCTGCGGTGACGAAGCCAACGTGCTGATTACAGAACATCCCCCGGAATACATGGAGATCGTGGCCATCGCGGATCCACGACCTGCCAACATCGAACGCACATTCAAAGGCAGTCATCCGGAAGCACGCATCGGGCTGAACAAGAAGCTGGGCCAGGCCAAAGCTTCTGAGATTAAGGTTTACAAAGATCATCTGGAATTGCTCGAAGCCCGCAAAAAGGGCGAAGTCGATTTTGAGATGGTCGTCATTGCTGTACCGCTCAGTCAGCACGCTCCGATCACGATCGCCTGTCTTGACGCTGGTCTGCATGTGCTGACAGAAAAGCTGATGGCTCACAATATTACTGAGTGCAAGCAGATGATTCGCAAGGCCGAAGAGAAGGGCCTTCTGCTGGCCGTCGGTCATCAGCGTCATTACAGCGTGTTGTATGACAACGCCAATGATCTCATTAAGAAAGGTCTTCTTGGCGACATCAAGTTCATCCGCGCTCAATGGCATCGCAACAACAGCTTTCCCGGCCGCGACAGTTGGCGAAAATGGGACCGCGACGCAGATGCAAAGAAGGACAAAGAGACACTGCTGGAGATGGAAAAATCCGGTCGTCTCAGGGAGCTTGGTTACGAAAGTGCCAAACAACTGATCGACTGGCGTTTGTATAATTCGACCGGCGGCGGCCTGATGGCGGAGCTGGGAAGTCACCAGATGGATGCATCCAGCATCTTCCTGGGCAAGAAACATCCGCTGGCCGTTCAGGGTTACGGTGGAAAGAACTTCTATGGTGTCAAAGGCGTTGGCCCGGAAGAAAACTGGGTGGACGATCGCGACATCGACGACCACATCTATGTGACGCTCGAATTCCCTGGCAAGCACTACGACCAGGACAAAAACGACATCGCGATCGTGACTTATTCTTCAATCAACACGAACCGTCAGGAACCTTACGGCGAAACCGTCTTCGGCAGCCGTGGTACTCTGATCATGAAGACCGAAATGGAAGCTCTGCTGTACAAGGAAGAAAGTCCTTCCAGCGGTGGTGGTCTGGAACAACGCCTGTGGGTCATCGACAATTCGAAAGGCGGCGGCCCAGCGCTCGACAGCTACAACACGGCGGCTCCTTCAGCAGCCGGTGCAATGGCGAAGGGCACGATGGGCGATAAAGTCAGCCGCGGCTATCGCGAAGAGATGGAACACTTCTGCTACTGCATCCGCAATGGCAAGGGCTGGCAGGAACTGCGTTGTAACGGTCGAGTTGCCATGGCCGACGCGATTATGGCATTGACAGCTAACCTCGCAATGAAGCACAAGAAACGGATCGTGTTCAAGGAAGAGTGGTTCGATGCGTCGAGCGATGCTGTTCCTGAAACCGACGAGCAGATTCCGTCCTGAGATTTAAACTACAGTTCCTGATCCCGATTAGCGATCCGTTGATTAAGGTCCGATTTCATTTTTGTTTAACCCGTGCCCGAGAGGCCAGGCCGTGTCAAAGCCTGGCCTCTCGGCCACGGGTTAAACGACTTATGAGTTCAACTGCTGACCATGATTCTTGTCTGACCTGATCGCAGCTTTATGAGTCAATGAGAAATTATTATGGCGCGCTGGCCTGACAATCCTCGTTCCAACTTTATCGCACTTGGGCTGATCTTTGTGCTGTTCCCGCTGCTGGCCTGGGCGTGTGTGTGGTTTATGAAACGGTAAACGCCCTGCCGCTCGCCGTCGCATTTTGAACTCGTGATGTTCTGAAAGATCTGATTGTGTCTAACGCTGATCCTGCCGCCAAACCTGCGGTATCGTCCGTCAATAAAGCCACGCTGATGATCGTCTTCCTGACGGTCTTTATCGATCTGCTGGGTTTCGGAATCGTTCTCCCGCTGCTGCCGAGATACGCCGCGTGGTTTAACGCCAGCAAGATGCAACTGGGCCTGCTGATGGCCTCGTTTTCTGCCATGCAGTTTCTGTTTGCTCCGATGTGGGGCGGTTTGTCAGACCGAGTTGGCCGGCGGCCAATTCTGATGCTGGGACTTTGCGGCTCAGCGTTTTCCTACGGATTGTTCGGCTTCGTTTCGTCACAGGGCCGTGATTTCGTATGGCTGGGCCTCGGCGCTTTGCCCTGGCTGTTTATCACACGCATCGGTGCCGGGATCGCCGGAGCCACGATCTCCACAGCTCAAGCCGTCATCGCTGACTGCACGGGCGCAGAAAACCGTGGCAAGGGCATGGCACTGATTGGCGCCGCGTTTGGTATCGGCTTTACTTTTGGACCGCTGATTGGTGCCGCCTGCGTTTCCGAAGATGCCGCTGTGGCACTCAGTGATTCGCAATTGGCGACGGTGAAGTCGTGGAAGGATGATGACTCGTCAAAGATCAGTTCCGAAGAATTCATCGGCCTGCTGAACGACGCGGATGCTTCCACGGAGACGAAGAAACCCATTGATGGCGCTAACAAAGAAGCCATCAATCTACTTCTGCCCGCTCCGCTGGCTCGCAATGAACTCAAACGACAATTACTGACGCCTCCTTCAGGTCTTCCCGGTTACGTCGCTTGTACTCTTTCTGCAATCGCACTGATGCTTGCGGCGATGAAGCTTCAGGAATCACGACGGCCGTCCGAGCAGGCTCAGCGATCAACTCATCGCGCATTCCGGCCGAGTGAAGTGCTGCGTCATCTCACAACGCCCGGCATGTCGACCATTCTGTTTGCCGTCTTCATTACCACATTCGGCTTCGCGCAGTTTGAGAGTACTCTGTCGCTGCTGACGCGCGAATTTGGTTACGGCAGCCGCTGGAACTTTCTGTTGTATGCCTACGTCGGATTGGTACTGACCATCGGACAGGGCATGCTGGTTCGCCGCATGCTGCCTCGCCTTGGTGAACGCCGCATGGCCCTGATCGGCGTCACACTGATGACAACGGGCTTTGTGCTGATCGGACTGACGGGGCTGAGAATTCTTCCGCCACCATCACTCTGGTTTATTCTGCCGATCGTGGTGATTGGATTCTCTGCGGTGACGCCATCACTGCAGTCATTGCTCTCTCAGGCGGCTTCCAGCGATGAGCAGGGATCGGTGCTTGGAACCGGCCAAAGCCTGTCATCACTCGCTCGCATCCTTGGTCCGTTCCTTGGCATTCAACTATTGGGCCTGTCGACGTCAATGCCCTACTTCCTCGGCGCCTGCCTGATCCTCAGCGGCGGTGCCTTGATTACTCGGCTGCCAGGCAAAAAGCTCAAGACGGAAGTTGCCGCGAATTGAGTTGAAAGACCATTGCGCCATTCGCCACCGGGTTCACCCCGGTGGTCCAACGGCTTTTGTACCAGTGCTTCTTTGATCGCGGCTTTGAGCCCGTCATTTTTATCGAAGCAACTACTCTTCCTTCTCTTCCGGTGGCAGCGAACGGACTCGCACGTTCTTAAGACGTCCGGTTGTGGAGTATGTTGAGAAGCCGAAAGGTTTGGATCGATCCACTTCAAACCGAGTTCCAATCTTCATATCAGTTGTATCGACGTCAACAATCTTGGCGTCATCCAACCAGGCATGCAGATGCTTGTCTCGCACAATGATGCGGACTTTATACCACTGGCCTTTTTCGAATGTCTGATAGCTGGTCGTTTGATTCTCTGAAGCGTCCATCCCGTTGAGGCTGGAAATCCCGCAGACGCCTCCACCCCAACCACCCAGAATCAAGGAGCAATGACTATCCTTGACGGGAAACGTCAGCCCCGCGAAGAAGTCGCTGCCGGCGGCGCGCTGAGCTTCAAACTGGATTTCATAGTCAACTTTTGGAATCTCCTGCTCGGTGTGAATCCCGGAGAGGTCGGCTCCCTGAGTAATCACGACTTCACCATTCTCTACGTACACTTCGCCTTCACCGCCGAAGTTGGTGATCTTCCAGCCTTCCAGATCCTTGCCATTAAACAACTGTTTCCAGCCGTCCTTGTCGGCCTTCTTCGAATCCGATGCTTTTGTCTTCTCCGCCGTCTTTTCTGCGGCGGGCTTTTCAGCCTTCACGTCTTCGGCCTGAATTGGCGAAGTTCCCACAATAGCCGCGCACAGGGCTGACGTATAGACGTGCCTTCGGCAGAAGAGACTGAACAGAGTAGTTGACATCGGTGGGACTCCTGAACGAAGGAGGATTGGGGATTTCCATGAATCATGGCTGGATGTTGAGCAATCGTAACCCGAAGCATCAGCGAGGGAAGCCTGCAAATCAAGGCAGACAATTCCTTTTCACTACGACATCGCGGGTTGTGAGAACCCTCAAAACAACAGCCCGCATGGGCCGGTTGAACAAGCATAAACACGATTGCTCAATGAAACATTGCTATCCAGAGATTTTCTGGCGAAACTACGGTTCGGCCACGGAAGCCGACTCTTCGTTGAGCAGAGTGGCCGTTTAGGTCGCAGCAATGGCTTCATCCGGTATTCCCGCCTGATTTTGCAGTCAAATGCCGGCTAAAGTCGGCACCACGAACTCGTTCATGGCACCACCCGATTGGACCAGACCGCTTCCCAGCCACAGGAAATCCTGACGGAGCCGTTCGAAAATCGCCGATCATGCCTGCCAGAAGCGACGTTACGCGGTAGGATTTTCGGGCAGCTTCCGCTCCATCCAAACCGGAAACACATGAACATTTAGGCAGTATCAACGATGACGATCTCAATGACTGACTACTTCCGGACTCGACAGTCTGACCGGAAGAAGGAAACTCGTTACATCAACGTCATCAACAAGGACAACTGCACGTCCTGCAATTCCTGCGCGACGGTGTGTCCTGTTGACTGTATTTATGAAGTCGTCAGCCCGGTTCCGTCTGAGAGCTATCATCAGATCGACACCAGCCGCTGCATCGGCTGCCAGATGTGCTATCGATCACCGAACGACAGCAGTGAGTTTTATCAACTCACGATCTGTCCCTGGAATGCGATCGATATGCTTCACAATCCCAACGTGAAGCCGGACGACAATTCCGTCCTGGAACCTTATTACCGCGGAACCGGCTCCAACCTTCCATGGCCCAAGCTGGAAGAGTACGGTTATCAGTTGTTTCTGGACGGTGAAGTCTTCCTGCCAACCGCCGAACAAGCTCTGCACAAGTACTTCCACATTCTTCAGGAAGAAGCGTGGATGTATAGCGAAGAGGATAACATCCGCATTGTTCAGGCCGATGCTGAAGCTGGCGAAGGCTTTATTCGCTACCGCGCGACCGAGGAAGGTCGCGATCTTCTGGACTGCATGTTCCGTGGCTACAAGCGGATCTTCATGGACTAGTCCTTTGTGACGGCGATGATTTGAGGTTAACCTTATCGTCATCGAACGCTGGGCAGTGGTTCCGGACCACGCAGCAGCGATTTCGATGGATGCCATGAACCCTCAGATCGAACCATCACAAAGTGCAGCAGGTCCTTATGATCTCCATTGATCTCAATGGCAAAGTCGCAGTTGTTACCGGAGGCGGACAGGGACTCGGTAAAGCCACAGCCACCATGCTTCACAAAGCCGGTGCGGCCGTAGTGGTCAACTATCTGAACGACTCGTCCGGCACAGGCAAACGTGTCGCGGAAGAAACCGCAGCAGAACTTGGTGAACGCTGCCTCGCGATCGACGCCGATGTCCGATCTCGCGATGATTTGCAGCGAATGTTTACGAAGATCGAAGCGCACTTTGGTCGTGTTGATTTTCTTGTGAACAACGCCGCAATTCTGCGTGACCGCACCATGAAGAATCTGTCCGACGCGGACTGGGACGATGTCATCGAAACCAATCTGTCGGCGGTCTTCAAAGTCAGTCAGACGGCCGTGAAGTTTATGAACGATGGCGGACGCATTGTTAACATGGCGTCTATCTCGGGCGTGATTGGCTTCTTCGGCCAGGCCAATTATGCCTCAGCAAAAGCCGGCGTAATGGCTCTCACAAAAGTGCTCAGCAAAGAACTGGCCAATCGTCAGATCAACGTCAACGCCGTCGCACCGGGCGTCGTGCTGACCGAAATGGGCAAGTCCATTCCCGATCAGGCTCGACAGCAAATGCTGGCGCAGATTCCGCTCCGTCGCTTCGGCGAACCCGATGAAATCGCCAGCACGATCTTATTCCTCTGCAGTCCGCTGTCGTCGTATATCACGGGCCAGACGTTGCATGTGAATGGCGGATGGTGGGCATGACGACGCCTTTGACGAACAAGCTCTGTTCGGCCGACGAGGCGGTTCGACTTATTCAGAACGGCGTCACGGTGGCTTCAGGAGGGTTTGTCGGAGCCGGTCATCCGGAAGCTCTCACGGCAGCTCTTGAACGACGTTTTCTTGCTGAAGGCAGCCCGAACAATCTGACGCTTGTTTATGCGGCAGGGCAGGGCGATGGGAAGCAGCGAGGTCTCAACCACCTGGCTCATCCGCGTCTGATCAAACGCGTCATCGGAGGTCATTGGGGCCTGATCCCGCGACTGGGCTCGATGGCTCTGGCTGGAGACATCGAAGCCTACAATTTTCCCCAGGGAGTAATCTGCCAGCTGTTTCGTGATATCGCCGCCGGACGTCCCGGCTGTGTCACTCATGTGGGGCTGGGAACATTCATCGATCCAATTCACTCGGGCGGACGCTTGAACGAACGCACCACAGAAGAACTGATCGAACGCATTCAACTGCGGGGGCAAACATGGCTGCTGTATCACGCTTTCCCCATTCATGTGGGATTGATCCGCGCTACGGCCGCTGACCCGTTTGGCAATCTGATCATGGATGATGAAGCGGTGATCGGTGATGTGCTGCCGATCGCTCAGGCGGCTCATAATCATCAAGGCATAGTGATCGCTCAGGTCCGGCGAATTCTGGACAAACCTGCAGCACCACAACACGTGCGAGTTCCCGGCAAACTTGTTTCGAAGATCGTTGTCGCCGCAGAGTCAGATCATTGGCAGACTTTTGGTGAACCCTATAACTCCAGCTATTGCCAGCCCGCGTCAATCAACGATCCCGCGTTGCAGCCTTCGTTACCAGCAATGCCTCCGGATGCCCGACGCATCATTGCTGCCCGGGCTTGTGACGAACTGCTGCCGGGGGCGATCGCAAATCTGGGGATCGGACTTCCCGAAGGAGTTGCTCGCATCGCTGCAGAACGCCAGCTTTTGCACGACGTCACTTTGACACTGGAGAGCGGACCCATCGGAGGAATGCCGGCTGGCGGCTTAAGCTTCGGTGCATCGGTGCATCCGGAAGCGATCATTGATCAGCCCGCACAGTTCGATTTCTACGATGGCGGTGGCCTCGACTTCGCCGCTCTTGGTGCGGCTCAGGTTGATCAACATGGAAACGTGAACGTCTCTCGTTTCGGGACACGCTTTGCCGGTGTGGGCGGCTTCGTCAATATCTCACAGAACGCGCGACGACTTGTCTTTTGTGGAACTCTGACAACCGATGGCCTGGAAGTGGCTATCGAAAATGGTGCGGTTCGCATCGTTCGGGAAGGCCGCGTTGCGAAATTCGTGAAGCAGGTGGAACAGGTTTCATTTGCAGGCCATGTGGCACGAGACGCCGGGCGAGATGTCCTGTTCGTTACAGAACGGGCCGTTTTCCGGCTGCAGCCTGAGGGCGTCGAATTGATGGAAGTGGCCCCGGGGATCGATCTCCAGCGAGATATTCTTGATCAGATGAAATTTCAGCCGCTGATGCGTTCTATCGCCGTCATGAAAATCTGACGCGTTGGGCTACTTCCCGTTCGGCCAACCACGAACCCAGTGTTTGCTGAAGCGGATCACTCGTCAGCACTCGCCGACAAACAACCCCAATGGCTTCGCACTCCTTCTGCAGCGTGCGAGTAAACTCGTTGTACTGCCGAAGATATTCTTTTCGCAGCCGAAGCGGATCTACAAGCAGTCGCTCACGATCGGCTTCCAGGTTATGAAACTCGGTCGGTCGCTCGAACGGAAAAGTTTCTTCTTCCGGTGCCGCGACGCGAAAAATAATGACTTCATGCTTCGCGTGCCGACATCGCTGCAGAGCCTTCGTCAGCGCGTCAATATCATCAAAGCAATCGCTGATCAGGATCAACAGACTGCGTCGAGTAATCCCAGAAAGAGCGGACTCAAGGACAGCAGCCAGACCAGTATCAGCACCCGGCGCGGTCTCTTCAAGAATCTCCTGAATCCTGCGAAAGCCATCTCGATTGCTTGATGGTTTCAATTGAGCACGTATCGCGGAATCAAACGTGATCAGTCCGACAGAATCACGCTGCCCCAGCAACAGCCACGCCAGTGATGCAGCCAGCATACGTCCATACTGAAACTTGGAAATCGAGCGACCGGCGTAGGCCATGCTTCCGCTGGCATCAATCAACAAATGCGCGCGGAGGTTGGTCTCGTCTTCAAATTCCTTGACGTAGTAGCGACCTGTTTTGCCGTAGGCCCGCCAGTCGATGTGACGAATTTCATCGCCAGGGCTGTAATCGCGATGCTCAACGAACTCGACACTGGAACCTTTAAAGGGACTTCGATGACGGCCCATCATCAGCCCCTCGACCAGTTGCTGAGCAATCAGCTCCAGCCGCCCCACTTGAGCGAGTTCAGCCGGGTTTTCGGGCAGCGGGGTCACGGAGGTGAGAACTCCTGCATCAGATAGCGAGGAAGTTACGGAGCAGATCGTAACCTTTTTCCGTCAGGAAGCTCTCGGGATGAAACTGGACACCATGCACCGGGTAGTCACGATGCTGCAAGCCCATGACCTCAAATGATTGCCCGGGATCTTCGACCCAGGCAGTGATCTGCAGGCAATCCGGAACCGTTTCGCGAGGCACGATCAGACTGTGATACCGAGTAGCCTGAAAAGGATCCGGCAACCCGGCAAACACTCCCTGCCCGGTATGAGAAATCAGAGAGGTCTTGCCGTGCATGAGCCGATTGGCTCGCACAACTTTCGCTCCGAACACTTCAGCCAGACACTGGTGACCGAGACAAACTCCCAGCACCGGCAGCTTTGGGCCAAAGTGCGCGATCAGATCACGAGAAAGCCCGGCTTCGGCGGGAGTACACGGTCCAGGCGAAATGATGATTCGCTCAGGCTTCAGTTCCTCAATCTGCTCCAGCGTAATCTGATCGTTCCGCTCGACACGGATGTCAGCGGTCGGATTAATTTCACCGATGCGCTGCACCAGATTGAACGTAAAGGAATCGTAATTGTCGAGCAGAAAAATCATGAACAGAACCACCTCAGAGGAGTGGAGGACAGTTTTCGACAAGCTTCACAGCTGAAAATAGTCGTGCTCCTCAGCAACTTCAATTGATGAACCGCGAATGCCGGTCAGCATTGGGAAAATAGGGGAAGTGTGACGGAGTTTTCATATTGTCCCGAGCCCTGAAGAATGATCTGACGGCCATTTCCTGATTGATTGTAACCAGGACACGGGAAACGTCGAAGAAGACCATGAACCCTTCTGTTTTCTCGTTCTCTTTCGACTTCGGTCGGCAGGAATTGCCGGAACAGAGGGCTGCTGACTGGGAGGTCAGCCGATCTGGATATGCTTCCGTCGCTGAGTGGATGTCGCCATGAAGAAGCTTGCTGTTCCGTTTGCCCTGCTCATGGCAGGAGCATTGCAGGGATGTTCTGCGGGGCCACAGTTTTTCGGGCACAAAGATCCGACCAGTTGCCACGAACCCGGTTCAGATGCGTGGTGGGCCGAAAAGGCCGCGTTGCCTCCTGGTGTTCGTCAGAAGTACAAGAAGGGTAAAATCTGGCCCGCCCGGCCTCGAACAAATCTGCCGCCTCAGCAGTTTTCGCACACTTACTATTCTGAACATTACTGGCCACTGCCGTATGTGTGCCAGGACCGTGAGGCAGTCGCTGTGCTCATGGAAACGCAGACATCTCTGGGCTGGCAGGAAGAGACGACTCTTTACGACCGTCACTTCAACCCGAACGACCAGACATTAACTCGGTCCGGTGAACTTCATCTGCAATACATCTTGCATGTGGTTCCTCCTGAGCGTCGGGCGATCTACATCCAGTCGACGTATGATTCCGCATTGGATGTCATGCGTACAGACACTGTCAATCTGGCCATGGCAAAGTGCGGCCAGAATACCAGTGAAGTGGTGGTCGCGATTCGTGATTGTCAGCAGATTGGACGGCCGGCTGCGGAAGTCCAGGCCATCAATGAGATGTATATGTCAACAATTCCTGCTCCGCGACTTGGATCTGCGTCCGCGGCCACTGGAGGGGCGAGCGGCGGCTCGGCGGGGACTTCCGACACCGGCTCGACACCATAGCGTTGTCTGATGGAAGAAATGGCCTCTTGGAAGACTTCCGGATGAATTTTGCCGAATCATGCCGCTCGTCCGAGAGGGCCGTTTGACCAACTGTTCTGATGCGCAGTTCCTGCTGAAGTTGCGACCGAGGACAACCGAAAAGCAGCAGAGGACTGCATTATCGTGCCGCAGGAACTCTGGTGAGCCTCCTGCCTTCTGAATGTTCGATCAGCAGTCGTGACTTTCGAGCCAACAAGGCTCGCGCACATGGAGGTGCGACATGAAACGACAATCTCTGACAACTCTGCTGCTTGTTGCCGCTTTCGGCACTTCAGCGGGCTGCGCGTCGTCCGGAAAAAGTCACTTCTGGGCGAAGCACTTTGCTTCTGCTGAAAGCGACGCGGCCTCTGAAGAAACCACAGACAAAAAATCTGCTTCGCCGGAAAAAAAACAGGAAACTGCGCTGGCCTCTCTGAAGAAGAGCTTCTCAAAGAGCAAGTCAGAGAAGGACGAGTTGAGCCCTGAATTCATCGCCGCTCAAAAGACGCTGAAGAAGAATCCTGAAAAGACGCTGCTCGCCTGGGCTCGCTATCAGGAAGATATCGGCGAATACGCTGAAGCTCGACGTAAGTATCGCGAAATACAAATTGCCTACCCGGACAATCTGGAGGCACACCTTGGGATGGCTCGGATTGAAATGTTGACAGGCCGTTCGAAACAATCCGAACAGATTCTGACCGACCTGGTAAAGGATCACCCGAAAAGTACAGCGGTTCGCATCTCCATCGGGCAAATGTATGCTCAGCAGGAGCGATGGGACGAAGCCATTCGGGCTTTTGAAGACGCCTGTGAGATTGATCCGGAAAACCAGGACTGTCGTTACGAACTGGGCGTGGCGTTTGCTCGCATCGGGAACTACGACCAGGCTCTTTCGCACCTTTCCTTCTCTGTCGGTGAGCCCGCAGCCCATTACAACATCGGTTACATTCTGCACGAGCAGGGACGAGATGCCGACGCCGCAGAATGGTTCCAGAATGCGTTGAGCCTTCATCCGGATCATCAGACAGCCGACAAGTCCAAAGCCATGTTGGCCAAGCTGAATCCTGAACAGGCTGGCCGTGGTGTCGTTACAACTCCGATGGTTGCTCGTAAATTGCAGCCGAACGCCGCTCGAACAACTCAACCTGTCGCCTCAACAGCCTCTCAGAGTCGACGTTCCGCGGCAGCAGAGAACCTTCCAATCATCTCAGGCAGTCGGAAGAAATCAGGGGTTGTGGAGTTCGACGATCAGCCGTCGACACAAAGGTTGGCTCAAAATGAATCGTCGTTCAGCAATGAGTCGGCGTTCAATGAATATCCTGCACAGCCCGCTCCAACTGCCAGCCGTCCATTGGGACACTATCCGGAACAAAACAACGCAATGCCTCAGGTACCGACCGCGGTTTCATCTCCGTTTCGGAATGTCTCCTACACTGATGCCCCGGCTCAGCCTGTGAACTCCGGTGATGCAGCATCAGCCGGTGCTCAGCCGCCACAATGGCGCGGACCGTCGCCACAGTCGGCCAATCGTCCCACAGCCTCTCAGTGGTCCTCCGCTCCGAAAGATCCGCCGAACTGGCGAGCCCGGAAGAACTGAGTTCCAGGAAACGGTTTCGGTGTGTCTCAGGAAGCACAACGCTGTTTCTTTGCCGGATACCTGAAATCTCACCTGCGATGGAACGACATATCGACAGCAGGTTGAACCCCCAGCCATTCCGCGCAACCACTGTTTACGGAGTGGAAGAGTGGCTATAATTCCTCACATGAACATCCTGCGATGCTCATGGATTGTCTGTGACAACTGAGGTTTTATACAAAGAGTGATGCTGATGCCGGATGCTGGTATTCTGGCCACTGTGATGCTGCTGGTCGGCCTGTTCCTGTTGGGGCTCGAGTTTTTCGTTCCCAGCTTCGGAATGATTCTGGTCGCCGCGGTAATCTCGCTGATTGTCTCCTTCTGGAGCGCTTACAAGGCGTGGTGGGGCGTCAGTCCGGGCTTCTTTTGGACGTACATCATTCTGCTGACCGCTGGAATCCCCGCATCATTGATGGGGGCAATCACTTTGATCCGGAAGACTCCACTGGGCAACCGGATGATTCTTAAGCCAGCTCCCGTAAACGAATCTCCTGGCCCCGGACCGCTCGACCACCTCATCGGAAAAGCCGGAGTTTCGCAGACATTAATGACGCCAGGAGGGATCGTGCTGATCGACGGTGAACGATTGCACTCCGAAAGCCTGGGAATGCTGATCGAGCCGTATTCACCGGTTGTTGCTGTGGCAATTCGCGGAAACCGTGTCGTGGTCCGCCCTGGGACTCCGTCAGACGCTGAATCTACCAATCTGCCAGATTCGAGCCAGACTGCTGAGACAAAAATGCCCCCGGATTCACCGCGGGGGAACTCGTCAGAACCCAATCCGCTTGACTTCGACTTCCCGCAGGGGTAAACCCTCGGCAGTCGATTGCCAGAAAACGTCTACTTGGCCTGACAATCAAAGTCAGGTGCTCTGGAGCTGCCCATGAATCACATTCTGTTTGCCGCGCTAAGTCCAACTGAATGGGGCGTAGTGGTCTTTGGACTGTTCGTCATTATCGTGTTTCTGGCCATCTTTGCTCAGTACGCCAGTCTTTGGTTGCAGTGCAAAATGACCAGAGCCGGCATTGGTCTGTGGGATCTCATCTTCATGCGATTCCGCCGCGTGAATCCCGCGGTCATTGTGCGCAGCAAGATCATGGCTGTGCAGGCTGGCTTGCTGAAGAAGTACCCCATCTCAACACAAGCTCTCGAGGCCCATTCTTTGGCAGGAGGCAACGTTCCTAACGTCATCCGTGCTTTGATTGCAGCTGACAAAGCTGACATTCCGCTCGACTGGAACACGGCGCAGGCCATTGACCTCGCTGGTCGTGATATCCTTGAAGCAGTAAAGACCAGCGTCTATCCCAAAGTGATCGACTGCCCTGATCCAAAACGCACTCAGGGAACTCTGTCTGCTGTGGCTGCTGACGGGATTGAACTGCGAGCGCGTGCACGAGTGACGGTCCGAACAAATATCCAGCAGTTGATCGGTGGAGCCACCGAAGAAACTGTGATTGCTCGAGTTGGTCAGGGGATCGTCCAGGCGATCGGTTCGACCAATTCGTATAAGCTGGTGCTTGAGAACCCGGATTCCATTTCGAAGGCTGTACTGGCTCAGGGCCTGGAAGCCCAGACGTCGTACGAGATCGTTTCCATTGACATCGCTGATATCGACGTCGGCGAGAATATTGGTGCTCGCTTGTCGGCGGATCAGGCTGAAGCCGACATGCGTGTGGCTCAGGCCAAGGCCGAACAGCGCCGTGCCGCGGCTCGGGCTCGGGAACAGGAAATGGTGGCTCGCATTCAGCAGAACCGAGCAGCCGTTGTTCTGGCAGAAGCAGAAGTACCGAAAGCCATCGCGGATGCATTCACGGACAGCAAACTGGGACTTGCAGATTTCTACGAACTGAAGAACGTTCAGGCAGATACTCGCATGAGAGAATCCATCGCCGGCGATACGACAGGACGAGCAGGGCGGTCGACAGAAGGCTGATTTTTCAGCCAAAGGTGGTGGTGTGGACCGCTTTTGGTCTCGTGTGGTGAGCCGCCGGCGTTATCTGCGGGTATCACATCGCATTTAGTGTGGGTTCAGCGAGAAGTTAAGTGCGCAGATCGAAAGACTTGTTTAGACTACTCATGAACACTCATGGTTTCTGAGGTCCGTCGGCGACTGACCCCGCAGACTTTGTCGAGCAATGACAGCCTTCGTGTCCAATACGGATGATGCGATTGTCTCCCCACTTTTTTGCCTTTATTGGCGTTCATCCGCGGTTGAAACTCAGGTCTTCTCGCCGTTCTCTGTTTCGCTGACGCTCAGGCTGGAGCGTCGAAGAGAAGAGTCGAAAAGAAACACCTGAGCTTTTGACATGAGCTTGAGAACTTGGGTCGAAAGTACCGGCCGGTTCACACCGGCCGCTCGCCTGATTGGTAGGTTATTTGCCAGCCGCTGCCTTAAGTCCGGCCATGGCGATTCCTCGCTTTTTCATTGGCTTCGTCTGGGGTCGCGCACTTCATTTCGCTCAGAGCGTTAATTTAAAGCAGAACGGCGCGAACGTTCCTGTTCTTTCGTGGAAATGGAGCCACTTCACCGGAAAGCTTGCGCTGTTCCGCTCACTCAGGCTGCGTCTCTTCTGCTGTCTCCTGGGAACAGCCGCTACGATCCGTCAATGTTTTGCAGGTTGCCGGAGTTGTTCAATCCGTACGATCGTGCGAGGCATTTCTTCGCACGCGGCAACCCGCAGAAAGAATCTTTCGGAGCTAATACAACAGGAGTCCGCGCTGCAACTGTTGTGATCGTCTGATGCGTCCGAAGCAAACTTTGCTGGAACACGCAGTCCAATGCCGAAATGAGTGAAAGGACTTCCGTGTCCAACGCTGCGTGAGTCATACCCACCAGCGTTTCGCTCCGTCGAGCGGGGAGCTTAAGAACCGTTTCACGTTTTCGCAATCGAGCCGGTCAAGTTGTTATGAACAACATCACGGAATTTCAGACTGCGGAAAAATTCCTGCAACCGCTGGACGTCTCCGAAACAGCCGAACGCGATAATCTGCGACGCCTGATGACGGGACTTGTTGCGATCCTGATCTGCATCGGAGTTCAGATGGTGCAAAGCGCCAGCCTGACTTCTCGTCCCAGCGAACAGGACGCCGTGTTTCTCAGTAAACATCTGACTTATCTGGCGGTCTCGCTGGTATGCGGCTTCATCGCTTCCAGACTCAGTACGGCCTGGCTGCAAAGAAATGCCACAACCTTGTTTGCAGGTCTCGTCTTTCTGCTGGTGATCCTGCTTGTCCCTGGCATCGGCAGTCGTATCAACGGAGCCCAACGCTGGCTGCGATTCGGTGGATTATCACTGCAGCCGTCGGAACTGGGCCGCATCATTCTGCCGCTGATGGCCGCAACAATCATCTGCAATCGTCGGGCAACTGGTTTCTCATTGGGCACCGTGCCCGCAACGCTGATGCCGCTGCTGGTCCTGCCGCTCGTCGCGATTGAACCTGACCTCGGCGCAACCGTGTTTCTGGGCTCCGGGTTTATTCTGGCGCTGTTTCTGGGCGGCTGGCCGTTGCGATACTTCATCGGCTGCGCATTGCTGTTTATTCCGGCGGCCACGTCACTGCTGATTCTCAAGCCTTATCAAATGGAGCGAATCCGCGGATTCATGGCCGCCTGGCAGGACCTGAGTCAGGCTCCGTGGCAAGTGCGTCAATCGCTGCTCTCGATCGGTTCCGGTGGACTTAAGGGGACAGGAATCGGAGGAGGCTGGCAAAAGCTAAGCTACCTGCCCGAAGCCAACACCGACTTCGTCTTTGCCGTGATTGGCGAAGAACTGGGACTGCTCGGCACAATGACAGTCTGCTTCGTCTGGGTCGCTCTGTTCCTGACCGGCCGCGCGGCTTTGAAACATCTTCCCAGAACATCTTTCGAGTGGATCTTTGGCACCACGCTGCTGCTGCAGATCGTGCTGCAGGCAATGGCCAATATCGCGGTTGTGACAGGGCTCGTTCCTCCGAAGGGAGTACCGCATCCGTTTATCAGTTACGGCGGAACCAATCTGCTGGTGAGCGTTACGGCCATCGGACTGATCATTGGGATGTCACGCAGTCGTGATCATCAGAACCTGGAAGCGTAACGGCTCGAGCCGTCCGGTGAGTCACAAAGAGCCTGAGCAACAGATGTAGGCCGGACCGAGCAGAGCGAGTTCCGGCTTCTTCATAGATCCCAGAGTTGCCGGAGCTCGCTGGCGCTCGGTCCGGCCTACAAACACGGCGTCTTATTCCACGGCTACTTTTTCGCGTCGGCCGCGGGCTCTTCGTTCCGTTCCTGGCTGAGCAACTCATAATAGCGTTGAACCAGGCTGTCGAATTCTTCCGGCACGGGTTCGCGATCGATGGGCACCATTGCTCGATCAGATTCCAGCTTCATCACTTCCTGATTAATCCGCTGCTGCAGGACTTGCATCTCACCCAATAGTTGCGACTTCACGAGATCCCACTGAGGCATCTCGCCGTGACGTTTGAATTCTGCTCGCATGGCCCTCGCACGATCGCGAACCTGAGCCACTCTATTCCGCAGCTCCGAATCTTCCAGCATCTCTTCGATGTCTCGCAACTGATCAGACCACTCACCAAATTCTTCACCTGTCAGCGGCCTCGCCGAAGCATTGTTGGCTCCGGCTCCGCCGTTGCTTTCTCGCCCGCCATCCATCAAAGACGACTGGCGACGCTGACCATTTCGAGTGCCGCCAGACTGATTCTGCGACGGCTCACGAGGTTGCGATTGATCGCTGTCGCTTTGCTGTGGACTACCAGAAGATTCGCCTTGACCAGACTCATTCTCAGACTTCCCTTGCGAGGCACCTTCGCCTTGAGATTTTCCATTCTGCGGCTGACCTTCCTGTGGTTGTCCGCCCTGAGACTTCCCGTCCTGCGGTTCATTATTCTCAGAACCCTTCCCACCTCCTGGCTTGCCCTCACCAGACTGGCCGGAACCTTTCTGCCCCTGTGATCCCTTCTGCCCGCTTCGTTTCTCATCATTTTGTTTCTCATCATTTTGTCTCTTGCCGCCTCCACCTGAACCCTTCTGCTCCGATTCATCGGCTGAGTTCTGTTCGGCCGCTCTCTCACCACCAGACTGGCCCGGTCGACGATTCTCTGCCTCGGAATCTGCCGCTTCTCCCGTCGCACTTTTAACCTCGCTCGCCAGCTTTTGAGTTGCGTCCTCCAGTTGCCGTTGCGCGCGTCGCAGAGATTCGGCTTCGCTGCCGAGAACTGAATCTGCCGCGTTTTCAATTCCCTTCTGAAGCTGCTCAATCCCCTTGCGAGCCGCCTGTTCGGCTTCCTGTGATTGCGACCACATGCCGCGCCCCGCCAGAAACTCGGTCGCCTCCAGAGCTTCCTCGGGCTTTGAATCTTTCAATTCACGCAGAGTGTCGTATAACTTGTTCGACAGCAACGGCTCGCTTTGTTCCGCCTGCTCAATCATCTGCTTCGTCTGATCGACGACTCGATTGAGCCGATCTTTCTGCTCGCCAAACTCCTTCTGCAACTCATCACGATTTCGCTCCGACCGCAGCGACGGCTTCTTGCTCTTGTCGTCCTCGGCGGAGTTCCCCGTCAGTTGTTGGGCGAGTTCTTTCTGGCGATCTCCCAGCTCCCTCGCCTGTTCTCGCAGATCGCGAACAGATTCTTCAAACTGCGATGACGTCTGATTGCGAAAATCCTCTTTCAGATCTTCAAACTGACGCTCGGCCCGAGTTCCCTCCGAGATCGCTTCGGCCAGTCGACCTTCATCCATCGCGCGAGACGCTTGTTGCACATTCTCGCGAGCTTCCTGCATCTGCTGTTTCATCTCGGATGATTGTGCATTTTGCGGACTCGCCGCCTGCTCCATCCGCTCGCTCAGCTCATCCACATCTCGCAGCATTTCACGCTGCTCATCACGCAGCCGCTTCAATTCACGTTCGATCTCTTCACGTTCTTTTTCCGTCTTCGCTGTTCGAAGTTCTGACTCCAGTTGTTTCAGACGATCATTCACCATCTGCTGACGACGTGCCAGTTCTTTCAGGCGATTGAGCACCTGTAATTGCTGTCGCTGCTGCTTTGTCTGCTCTTCCTGTTGCTGCTGTTGAGCCTGTCGCTCGGATTCGTAACGATTCCGATCGTTGTCGAGTTCCAATTGCTGCATTTGTTGCTGTGAGGCACTGCTGCCACCACCACCTCCGCCGCCCTGACTTTGCTGTTGCTGACGAACCTGCGTTTCCGCAACACGCAGCTTGAGCAACGTCTGCACGACAACCTGCTCGGTTGTCATCGCATCGGCCAGTCGAGCCCCTTCGGTACCTGCACTGACATCCTGCAGCTTGCTTCTTGCCGCGGTCATCTCGTCCATAGCGCGAGCCGCCAAAGCAGAAGTCTTCGGATCACCCTGCAGCTCTTCCATCGCGGCCTGAAGCTGATTCTTCGCTTCTCCCTGTGACTCCGCTATCGTCTCAACATCCTCAGCAAATGTTCCGTTCCTGCGACTTGGGACTTCTGCTCGAATCGTATTCCATGTGGCAGAAATGATTTCCTTCTGCAGCTTCAACACACCATCAACCGCACTGCCTTGCTGCTGTTGTTGCTGATTCTGCTGTTGTTGCTGCTGCTGATCTCCGCCTTGTTGAGCTTCGCGGAAGATTTCTTCGAAGCGGCGAACCTCCGCAAAAACAATGTCGCTGTAACTTCGTCGCTCGGTGCCATCCGCTGCAATATCCGTCGCCCAGAAGGAATACGTCACCAGATCATCCGGTGCTGCGTTCAGAGTCTCCATTTCAATCTCATGAGACAACGTCGCTGCCAGCAGCGGTTCAACAACGACCGGAGTCGTCGAACTCGCTTCAGCATGACTATCAGCCACAGCAGTCGCGGCAGATGTTGTTGCAGGCGCCTTCAGAGACAACTCTTTCGTTTCTCCGCCCGAAAGAGAAAACTGCATGCCATAATCGACCAGATTGAAATCGTCGCTGGCCTGAGCTTCAACCAGAAATTCCTGCAGCGGTGAAACATTGGTATCTCGTCCCGGAAATGTCGGCTTAATCTTCGCGGGCTGATTGAACACGACCTTGATCGTGATCTGCTCTTCATCCTTCGGCTTGCGGCCTTCTGAATCCTCCAACAGCACTGTCCAGACATTGCTGTCGGCGACGACCATGGTTGATTCCACGACAGCAGACACAGGCTGCGAGATCACAGCCGATTCAGCAGCAGACTTCCCATCGCCAGCGTTTTGTATCGTCGATGCAAGAGTGGACGAAGGGATCAATTCAATCGTTGTCAGATCTCGAGCCTGCAGTTCAGCTTTGGCCACGGGTTTGTTCAGATACAACTTCAGCGTGACCCTGGAACCTTCCGTCACCGTGATTCGCATCACATCTTCAATCGTTTCCTGAGATCGTCCGGCCCAGGCTGGCGGAGTAATCACCGCATCGACCTGCTCCAACTTCGGACGCACGTAGGTTTTGACATTGAAGGCCGGAGAAATTAACGGCGTCGCCGACTGGCTTTCTGCTTCAGAGTAGAGCACTCGGTATGTGCCATCACTGGTGATCTCTTCCATGCGAGCCGCAAACACGCTGGCATCCACGGTCTCTGACATCGTCAACTGTCGACCGACGTTTTTGGCGTCTGTAAACTCCAGAACCGATTTCGCAGGACTGACTCCAGGAAAGCGAGCAACAACGGTCAGGGCCGATCCAAGTTCAATCTCGGTGTCACCCGGTTCAATCACAAGTTCTGTCACTGGCGTCGCAGGAGCTTCGGCATTGTTTTCCGCACGATCAAGTACTGACGAAGGTTTCAGCAGATCTCGACCATAACGACTGGCGGCCATCACGCTGGACACCATCAGTACGAACGACATGAAACTGAGCACCGTCCAGGCCGTCATCTGACGCCCGGGAACAACTCCCGACCAATCTCGATGCCGCGCGAGTTTGTCGGCTTCCTGAATGGCCATCGCAGCCAGCACAGAAGGGCGACGTCCAGCTTTATCAGCGACCTGCACGGCGGTAATGACGGCGTCGTTGACTTCGGGATCCGTCTTCTCGATCAACCGAGCAGCCTCGGTACGAGTCGGATTCTTGACGAGCAACCGCGCGAGCAGAATTCCGATGAGCGTTGTGCCGAGCACCACGGGGAACTCAACTCCCAGATAACCGACCTGAGGCGGCAGCCACATCGTGACGACAATGGCCGGAACCAACAGCATCAGCCAGAGCCCCGTCTGTCGACGAAGAATCCGCAGCTT
>JBIIIF010000294.1:0-8190 GCA_044235005.1 Planctomycetaceae bacterium
GCGAGTCGCCTTACCTCTTATACGCCCTCTTTGGCTTTTTCGATGCTTGACCCGCTTTGGCATTAGCGCCATCTGCAGTCTCCTCGTTCGAATAATCGCCCAAATCAATCCACACTTTCACACCAATAATCCCCATCGCGGTCTTCGACTCGGCAAAGCCGTAGTCAATGTGGCGACGAAGAGTGGACAAGGGAATCGAACCTCGACTCGCCTTCTCCTGTCGTGACATCTCGGCCCCGCCAAGTCGCCCCGACATCTGGATCTTCACTCCCTCGACGCCTGCACTCATCACCTCATCAAGCGTCTTTTTGATCGCACGACGGAAACTGCCTCGCTTCTGTAGCTGCTGGGCAATCTTCATGGCAACGAGTCGAGAATTCCGATTCGGATTGGTGATCTCCACAATCTTGACGTCCATTCGACGACCAGTGAGATCTTCCAGCTCAGCCTTTAATTTATCAACTTCCTGGCCCTTACGCCCAATAATGACCCCTGGACGTGCAGTGTGCATATGCACCACAACCTGGTCGCGTGTTCGCTCAATTTCAACACGAGCGATCTCTGCAAACTCATATTTCGTGGCCACAAACTTGCGAATCTTCTGATCCTCAAGCAGCAAGTCACCAAACTCTTTCTTGGACGCATACCAACGACTGCGCCACGTCTCCATGACCCCGACGCGAAACCCTGTTGGCCTGACTTTTTGACCCATAACCGTGATCCTGACCTGACTGCAAAAAGATTAGCTCAATTCTGGCGCATCAATCGCCACGTGAATATGCGCTGTTCGGCGACGAATCAAGTTCGCCATTCCACGTGCTCTGGCATGCACCCGCTTGAACATCGGGCCACCATCAACACGTGCTTCGGAGATCTTCAAACGATCAGGGCTTCGAACCCCTCGATCTTCAGCGTTGGCGATGGCACTCTTAAGAACCCGCTCGATGAATCGAGCACCTCTGTTAGGCTCGTAAGCGAGCGCATTCAGCCCCTGCTCCGCCGACATTCCGCGAATCATGTCCGCAAATGGTCGAATCTTTGTAGGTGAAATACGAGCAAAGCGGTGGACAGCACGAATTGACGCCATGACTACTTCTTACCTTTTGAACCGTGCCCGCGGAACGTCCGCGTTGATGAAAACTCACCAAGCTTGTGACCTACCATATCCTCAGTCACATAGACGCTGATATGAGCCCGACCATTGTGGACCAAAAACGTATGACCGACAAACTCAGGCGAAATTGTACAACGTCGTGCCCAAGTCTTCACAGGTTCCTTACGCCCTGCTTCGTTCAGCTTCTCAACCTTCTCAAGCACTCGTGGGTCAACATAAGGACCCTTCTTCAGCGAGCGACCCATTCAAACACCCTTCCAAGATCCGAAGCCTACTTGACCTGACCGTAACGAACAGAACGACGCCGACGAATGATTGCCTTAGACGAGGCCTTCTTCTTGCTACGAGTACGACCACCCTTCGCAAGCTTGCCCGTCGGGCTACAAGGATGGCGACCACCGGAATTTCGACCTTCACCACCGCCCATCGGATGCGCGATTGGATTCATCGCGGTACCACGAACGCGAGGCCGAATACCCTTCCAGCGATTACGTCCCGCCTTACCGATAATAATGCTGCTGTGCTCTGAGTTCCCGATCACTCCGATGGTGGCTCGGCAACTGCTTGGCAGACGACGAACTTCACCACTGGGCAATGTCACCTGAGCCCACCGACCCTCACGAGCGTTCAGCGTTGCACCGACACCAGCACTTCGACACAACTGGCCACCACGCCCAGGTTGCATTTCAATATTATGAATCACTGTCCCTGGAGGTATAACGCCCAGTGGCATGCAATTGCCGATGTTCGGCTCCAACTGGGCGCCGCTCTCGACCTTATTTCCCGCCTTCAAGCCTTCAGGAGCAAGGATATACCGCTTCTCACCGTCGGCGTACTCGACCAATGCAATCCGGCTGGATCGATTTGGGTCGTACTCGATATGCGTCACAGTACCAACGACGCCGTCCTTGTCACGTCGAAAGTCGATCTGACGATAAAGTCGCTTGTGACCACCGCCACGATGCAGAGCAGTAATTTTGCCCTGATTATTGCGGCCGCCTTTCTTCTTATAGCGACTCGTCAACTCCTTCTCCGGGCGCTTCTTCTTATCAGTGATTTCAGCAAAATCACTGACAGAGGCTCCGCGACGACCCGGAGTGACTGGCTTGTAAAATCGAATCCCCATGATTTCCGCTCACATCCACACGACAAGAATCTTCAGCGACGAAACCTAATCCTAGAAGAAAGCAATTCGATCCTCGTCGTGAAGCTTCACGACGGCCTTTTTCCAGGAACGAGTCAACCCGACAACCATCTTATGACGCCGAGGTTTACCTAGGCGAGTCTGTGTCCGAACGGCTACAACTCTCACATCCCACAACTGCTGCACGGCCGCCTTGATATCAGACTTTGTGGCGAGAGGATGCACCTCAAATGAGTAAGCATTCTGCTTCTCAGACAGGTGTGTTCCCTTCTCCGTAACCAACGGACGACGGATCACCTGATGAGGCTCAAGAACAATACCTGTCGAAAAAAAAGAAGCCATTACTGCACCGACCCCAGTATCTCAAATCAGGCCTGACGACCAAGAATCCGATTCATCTCACCAACTGTAATAACCAAATGCCGCTGACGCAGCAAACTGTAAGCATTCAGATCGGTGCCTGGCAGCGGATCGCCAGACATTCTGATTCACACCTTCAGTCGCCAGCAGAACGCTCTTGCCCTGCAGACCAACAGCCTTCAGAAAACCCGCAACAACTTTTGTCTTTGGAGCGGAGCAATCCCAGCCCTTCAACACAACTGCCTGCGAATCCTGAAACTTACTCAGCAGCGCCATTCTGGTCGCTTTCTGAACAGCCTTCTTTGGCAACCGATAATAATAGTCTCGAGGCTTCTTACCAAACGCGTGACCACCACCGCGACGAACAGGAGTACGAATACCACCCGCTCGAGCACGACCAGTGCCCTTCTGCTTGAACAGCTTGCGAGTACTACCCGCAACCATTCCGCGAGACTTTGTCTGCACCTCGCCAACACGACGGTTAGCGCGATACATGATTACAGCATCGTGCAACAACTGTTTGCAGATCACATCGGAAATCTCCGACGGCTCAAACGCAAACGTGCCGCAGTCCGCACCCAACATATCTTTAACAGGAACCGATATCATGGTACCACCAACAAGCATCAAGCACGATTCTTAGCGGAACGACGAACAACCACGTAACCGCCATTAGGTCCAGGCACCGCACCACGAACCAACAGCAAGTTCGAGTCATTATCTACACGAACCAGACGCAGATTCTTCACGGTCACACGCTCATTACCGTACTGACCAGCCATCTTTGTCCCAGGAAACACACGACTCGGATCTGCGCTTTGACCAATAGAACCCGGAGATCGATGAACTCGCTTCACACCGTGACTAGCCCCAAGCCCACCGAAGTTATGTCGAACCATAACTCCAGTGAAGCCATGACCACGAGTCGTTCCGATCACGTCCAGGAACTTCACCCCCTCGAGCGCCGCAGGGCCGAGCACCTGCCCAACCTGCAGCCCGTGGGCAGCATCAGCACAACGAAATTCTCTAATAAATCGCTTCGGCTCGCACTCAGCCTTAGAAACCACAGCAGCACCAGACCGCTGACGGCGGCCACCCAACGCGGCAACATGCCCACGCTGAGCCCGAGAAGCCTTGCCGCGGGGCCGGTCGTCAAAACCAACCTGAACAGCATCGTAGCCGTCTTTCTCTTTTGAGCGAACCTGCAGCACAACGCACGGGCCCGCCTCAATGACAGTCACAGGAACAATAACGCCATCAGCGTCATACACCTGCGTCATTCCAATTTTTCGACCAAGCAACCCGACAGACATAGCTCCGCACCCGCGCGCAGAAAATTGAAAAACGCGAACAGAGACTGCCCGCCGTGATTAAACGACACCAAACGCGACAGACCAAACCTCAGGCAGTTGCCGTTGCTTTGATCTTAATATCAACCCCAGCCGGCAACGAGAGCTTATTCAGAGCATCTACCGTCTTGCCAGTAGGCTGAATGATGTCGATCAGCCGCTTATGAGTCCGAATCTCGAACTGCTCACGTGACTTTTTGTCAATGTGAGGACTCCGAAGGACCGTATACCGCTCAATTCGTGTCGGCAACGGAACCGGACCGTGAACGATCGCCCCGGTACGCTTCGCAGTGTCTACGATCTCCGCCGCGGATTGATCCAGCACGGAGTGGTCATAAGCTTCCATCCGAATCCGGATACATTCTTCGCCAGCACCAGCCACCGTAAACCACCTTCAGCAAACAGGTTACGCAAAACGAAACCAACAACCCGAAAAACGGGGAATCGGGGATTCTAGAGTTGATTGCTGTTTATGTCAATCAACGACGCCTGAGAAATCCATATCTTCGACAGAAGTGCCGTCAAACTTCAGCTACATCATCTGTTCAACCACGTTCGGAGGAGCAATTTCATAGCGACAAGGCTCCATCGAGTACGATGCTCGACCTTGAGAAAGGCTACGAATCTGGTTTGAGTACCCGAACATTTCAACCAACGGGACTTCGCACTGAAGCACACACAGGTCCCCCCGTCTGTCGGAATTGATGATGACTGCTCTCCGGGAATTCAGGTCCGACTGAACATTTCCAAGGAAATCTTCCGGGGTCACCACCTCGACTGACATGATCGGCTCCAGAATCGCCATCTTACCTTCGCTGAGCACTTTGTTAAAGGCCTCACTGGCAGCCGTCTGGATTGCAACTTCATTTGTTTCTCCTTCACGGTAGCTGACGGCGGTGATTGTCAGGCTCAATCCCATCAAGGGGTTTCCATAAATGCCGCCCCCGTCCGCCTGATTCTTGATTGCTTCCAGCAGAATTTGCAACAAATGCTTTGGCAATGCCTCTGGCGGCAATCGATGGCCAACGCTGATGTTAATTGTTGATTCGGCTACCTCTCGCGCCAGCAATGTCATGCCGAATCCAATAGTTCCGGATGGCATCTGCCGCGAGAAATCCACACTGACCGTGACTTCTCCGACCAGCTTCTCACGATAGCTGACTCGCGGTTTGTGAAACTTGACTTTCAGTTTGAAATCTCGCTCCATCCGGTGCCGAATGACCTCCAGATGTAACTCTCCCATCCCGCTGATGATCGTCTGACCCGTCTCCGGGTTCGATTTCACTCGAAACGTTGGATCCTGCCTCTCAAGTCGCTTCAATGTGTCATCCAGTTTTTTGCGGTCATTGCTGGACTCAGGTTCGATCGCCATGGAAATCACCGTTTCCGGGAAAACAATGGACTCCAACGCAACCGGAGAACTGGCGTCACATAGCGTATCTCCAGTGGACGAGTCTTTTGGGCCAATGATGCCGCAAATGTCCCCAGCTTCCACGCTTTCTACTTTCTCCCGCGAATCTGACTGAATGTGCCACAACTGGGTGACCATTTCCTTCTTGCCAAGTCGCGGATTCAGCAGCTTCGAATTCCCGGTGAGCACCCCGGAGTAGACTCGAGCAAAGAACAAGTCTCCATGCGGCTCGGCCTGCACCTTAAAAATCAGAGCACACACCGGGTCCTTGACGGCCGCTTTCCGGACCGTCGTTTGCCCTTCTTGTTTGCCTGACGGGATGACTCCTTCCACAGGCGGACGATCCAGGGGACTCGGAAGAAAGTTGCTGACAGCGTCCAAAACCGGCTGAACCCCGATGTAATCCAGCGATGCGCCGCAGAATACGGGCTGGATCGCCCCGTTTAATGTCGCTTTTCGAATCGCAGAAATCGCCATTTCCAGAGGAACTTCCTGTCCTTCCATGCACACCATCATGATGTCATCGTCAATGCTGGAGAGCACATCAAACAGTTCCGTTCTCCACAGTTCTGCATCATCGCGATATTGCTCGGGTATCGGTTCCTCCCGAAAAACCTGACCTTTCGACTCTGAATCCCAGTAAAGCGCCTTCATGGTCAGAAGATCAATCACTCCGCAAAATCCGTCGGCATTGGTTGACTGGCCTGATCCAATTGGAATCTGTAACGGGACTGGCTTTGCGTTCAGTCGATCACGAATCTGCTCGAGAACGCGATGAAATCCCGCTCCAATGCGGTCCATCTTGTTGATCATGCAAATTCGAGGAACTTTGTACTTGTTGGCCTGCCGCCAAACTGTCTCGCTTTGTGCTTCGACCCCCTCAACAGCACTAAAGATCACCACCGCGCCGTCCAGAACTCTAAGGCTGCGTTCGACTTCCGCCGTGAAGTCGACGTGTCCCGGCGTGTCAATAATGTTGATCGTGCAGCCCTTCCATTGGCAGGTGACAGCCGCAGAGTAAATCGTGATGCCGCGTTGAGCTTCCTCGGGGTCGAAGTCCGTTGTGGTGGTCCCATCGTCCACATTTCCCATCCGATGGGACGCACCTGTGTAGTAGAGGATGCGTTCGGTGGTTGTGGTCTTGCCAGCATCAATGTGGGCGATGATGCCAATATTTCGAATTGTCTCTATCGAACGAGCCATGATCGGGTCACCGAAAAAAAGCCGGGCAACCACAATAGCAGAGCCCGAAACAATGAAAACGAGGGAGTTTCGAGGCGACACAGCAAACGACAATTCGTTCACCCGGCTTCATCCGAAACACTTGAGTTCTGTCCCTTAGCCGAACAGAGCCGGGGATTATGACTTCGGCGGTGACAGAAACAACTCAGAGTCGAAGCCGTGAGGGGCAGAGTACCCACGAGGCACCGAAGGAAAGCATCTTGACTCCGCGCTCGGTGCCTTACCTCAGTGTTGAATCGCACACTCCGGCCCGTCGTCAGTAAGCCGCTCGAAGAATCTCCAACAGATCCGCCTCGGTTGGCTGGCGGGGATTGACCATCATCAGCCGCTTGATCGCAAAGGCCTTCGCTGCAAATCGTGGCAACTGCTCTTCGCGACCTCCGATATCACGAATTCGCTCGGGAATCCCGACGGCTCGCTTTAACTTCTCCACAGCAGATATCGCCAGTTCTGCGGCAACCGCATCACTCTGCCCGGCCGTGTTTTCGCCCAACAAGGTCGCAATCCGAGCAAACGTCGAGACACGTTCCGGCAGATTGAATCGCATCACGAACGGCAGCAACAAACCGTTTCCCGCACCGTGTGACACATGCAGCTCACCGCCCATCGGATACTCCAACGCATGCACCACTGCTACGGCACAGTTTGAGAATGCCATGCCAGCCAGCGTCGCCGCAAGACTCATCCCTTCCCGAGCCTCACGATGACCGGGTTCACGCACTGCCGTTTCAAGATGCCGTCCAATCAGCGAAATCGCCTTTTCGGCAAGACATTCTCCCAGCGGAGTCCGTCCTTCATAAGCCGCAGTTTCATTTTCCTTCAGCGGCATTTGCTGAAAATCAACGGCCGTGCAGGCTTCAATCGCATGAGTCAATGCGTCAATTCCACTGTCAGCCGTCACTTTTGCCGGACACGACAACGTGAGTTCCGGATCGACGAGAGCAATAGCCGGACGCAGGTAATTGCTGAGCGTACTGACCTTGATGGCGTTCTGCGTATCAGTCAGCACGGCCGCGTGAGAAACCTCGCTGCCTGTCCCCGAAGTTGTCGGGACACAAATCAGCGGCGTCACCGGACCAGGAACCTTATCCCAACCGAAATAGTCGCTCGGAGTTCCCCCGTGAGAATAAGCGGCTGCCGTGACTTTTGCCAGATCCATGTTGCTGCCGCCTCCAAGCCCAACGATCGCATCAGGCTTGTAGCGGCGAGCATCCTCCAAGGTTCGCATCGCACTGTCGACCGATGGCTCCGGTTCGCCACCATCAAACACATGAACGTCAAATCCAGCGTTGACGAGAGGCATGCGGATCCTGTCGACAATTCCGTTCGCCGCTAGCACTCGATCTGTCACGATCAGAATGCGTCGATAACCGTGTCGCTGAATAAGTCCAGGAAGTTGCCCGGCAGCTCCCCACCCAAACACAAGTTGGCTCGACGTATGAAACTGCCAAACGCTTCGCATCGGAACTCTTTCGCCATCAAAAATGAATCGGAGGCCTTCAGTGCCCTCATCCGGCATGGCCAAAAGTCGTGAAGAGGCTAAAACTACACCAAGCGAGTGCGCCAACAC
>JBIIIF010000069.1:0-26828 GCA_044235005.1 Planctomycetaceae bacterium
TCGCCCCCGATACAACCCGGCGTTCCGACGAACGAAGCCAGCTCGATCTTCTTCAGGCCATTGCGGCCCTCAGACAGATTCGACCAGAACGCGTCTCGACCGATACCCAGCGGTGAAACAAGACCAATACCGGTGATGACAACATCACGAGCAGATGAATTAGACATGCAGATTCGCTCAGCCTGTATTAAACAACAGAATTCGTCCCCACGAATTCTTCGGTTTTCCGAGCGAAACAGTCTACCATCAGCGTCCACGCAATACTGCGCGGACAAAGGAATTTAGGCGAAGTCGCGGGTAACGACGATAAATCTGTTCACTAAAACCGTGTTCTGAGAATCCCAGGGGTCGGAAAAGCCAGCAAATTCGTATTTGTTCCCGAGCCTGAGCGTTCGTACCACAATGCCTTCGCGACACGGACACCCGCCACGGAGTCGCTGGCGAGGTGGTTCAGTCTTTGCTGGGAAAATTCTGTCAGGTCGAAACAGCAGTCGCTCAGACGACAGAATCAGGGTCGAAGAAGTTGATGCTGAGCGGATATCTCCAGAGTTTGCCGCTGCTGGCCTGCAGGGTCCCAATGATCGGGAAGATCACGTGCAGAGCGCCCAGCACGATGATCATCAGAATTCCAATCCCCAGAAAGCTGAGCACGAACGAAACGATGACGTAGACCAGGCTGCTCAGCATCCAGTTCAGGATGACGAGCCCATGGCGATTGGCTTCTCTGGATTCATCCTTCCCGATAATCCACATCACAAGCGGCGCCACGACACCGACACCGGTCCATGTCAGCAATTGGGATGCGTGCATCAGAGTACACCACAATTTCGGATCAAGGCCACAGGTCAGTCCCGACGGCGCCTCGGCATAGCCACTTGGCTGGGAAAAAACAGGCTGGGGTTGCCCACCAAGAACTCGTGATTTGGCCTGCTGAAACTCTTCTTCGGAGAGTGCCCCGGAGTTGCGAAGCTGAATGAGTCGTTCGATTTCATCGGAGATCATTTGGCTGGTCTCGAAATACTGCGGTGGTTGTGCTGGTCAGGAACCAGCAGAAGCGGACCGATTATTCGGTTCGCCCTCCCGTTTCCTGGCAGTATTCCGGCATTCCGGGATCGAATGTCAAAACTTCCAGCGGCGCTAGAGACAATTGCGCACGCTCATTGCAGGAACACCGGAACTTCGGCTTGGTCTGGCAACGACTGGTTCAGGCTTATTTGCTCATCAGGTGCCGACAGTTACTTAACGATGTTTACCGAGTCTTGACGTCCACGGACAACTCGGTTCCTTCAGCAACAGTCACGGTCAGAGATCCTGCGCCGAGCACTCCATATTCAGGCGGAAGCCGAGCCGCTTTGGTTGCGACTTCACCCTGGGCAGGCCGTTCTTCCGCTGTGTCCGTGAGCAGAATCTGACCTTGTCCGGGAATCGCTCCATCGCGGCCGTCGCTGGCAACCAGTTGGAAGCGTCCTTCCGAGTCAGAAACGCCCGTTGAAGAAACCAGTCCGGTCTCCTGCTTCCCCTCGGGGACAAAACGGACCATGATATTGGCGGCTGGCGTGCCGTTGATTCGCACGATGCCCTTTGCGGCCACAACCGGAACGGCATCTTCTGTACTGCATCCGGAAAGCAACAGAAGAACAGAGGCCACAAATGCGGGTCGTGGAAAAAGCCTCCACTGAATCAACATGTCACAATGACTCCTGCAAATTTCGTTCGCTGGACAGTTACTGCGTCATCAAAAAGAACGAGGGATCAGAATTCTCCCAGAATCTGCCCGTCATCGCGTCTGCAGAGAAACTGTAGCAGTGAGAAGGACAAGGAGTTCGACAGAAAGCGAACGGATCCGTCAGCAAGAACAACCTGAGCACCGCCGGTATGAGCACTTCCGATCGCGTTCAGACGTTGATCCTGAAACGTGAACCATGCACCTTGAGTAGCAGGGGCACCCGCGGCGCCGTGAGCCCAGGGTGTTGTGTAGCCAACGGGAGCGAACGCTCCACACATCAGGTTTCCCAGCCCCGTGTCGCCTCCGGCTGGATACCATCTGGACCAGCCCGCGATCGTGCTTCCGCTGTTCCAGCCGGCCGTCGTAAAGGTATCAAAGTTTCTGTCCACTTTGTGCGACTCGCCAAACATGATCGTGTTCGTTGTGCCGTCAGTCAGATCTCGCATCGAAGTGCAGAAGCCAAGAGGGGCTGTGCTGGCTTTGCGAGCCGCAGGCCCCACGCACATGAAGACTCCGTCGTTCGTGCTGCTTGTGGCAAAGATAGGCCGAGTTCCGCCGTTGGCTCGGTAATTAGTGCGACCGTAGAACTGATTGGGCGTAACGGCTGTGTGAACATCAAGGCCACTGGCTGTTCCGGCATCGCTTGGACACAGAAACGCGGCGATTACGGTCCCGGCCCTTACTCCTGGTGTTGTCGCAACATTGTTGCGAGGCAGGTTGTTATCGAACGTGCTGAACAAATTTGCCTGCTCGATATAGGGCAGCATGCTGTAGAAGACAGAATGCCCCTGAAACCCGCCCAGTCCAGAAAGATTGATCTGGGTATATCCGGGTGGGAACCGCAGAAAGACATCGTGATAGTTATGGGCCGCCAGGCCCAGTTGTTTGAGATTATTCTTGCACTGAGTCCGGCGAGCGGCTTCGCGAGCCTGCTGGACCGCAGGAAGCAACAGTGCAATCAGAATGGCGATGATGGCAATCACCACCAACAATTCAATCAACGTAAATCCACGCTTGCGAGCAGGCATAACGGAACCCCCTAAAGCAATTCAAGGCAGAAAAAACTCTTATTGCGGTGAGGCCACACATCCTGAAACCGGGGCGGGGCCACTCGACTTCTCAGGGTGTGGTTGCCGGACGAACTCCGTGACCGTGAGTTTACTCAACCAGATTAGACCGCAAAGTCCGTGTACAACAGTTGTCCAAAAACACGTGCGATCTCATTGATGAGACGTTCCCAGGGCGTAGTTCATGAACACTCCGATGCCTGGCTGCCGCGCATGCGAGTTATGTGGGTGCTCGGTTATTGATCAGGCGGCCACAGCCGTCCTCGAAAACTTTATGAATCGATCGGCCAGCAGCCTGCCTGTCGGATGAAGTTGCAGCGGCCATACCAGGAAATTGCCGAGATCGCATGCCGGATCAGTGTCACCAGCCTGTGGGGCGAGCGTGAAGCCAGTGGCCTGAGGCCGCTTTTCAATTTGGTCCGGATATTTTCGATAGGGGCCTCTGGTTTGGCGTCGGAGCAGGGGAGCACGGCGGAGGAAACCACGCCTGTGCCCCGACCGTTAAGTGGCTCCTTTTTGCGGAAGCCGATCTATTTGCGATCGGATTGTCCCACACACCGATATCACCCACGCTCAGCACTGTGGACGTAACTCGTCGTCTACGAATGTCTGCCTGTCAGCGATGTCGGGCCTGCTTCGATGACCATCGCGGGAATGCGGCTCCGTGACGGCCTGATGTTCTGCAGTGACAACTGCAGCTCGTGCAAAGTTGCGAGGATCCATCGCTTCCATTGCTCGACGTCGCAAACCGAGTGAGATGGCTTCTTCCACGCTGGACTTGCTCCGATGAGCGATCTCTCGAAATCTTAACGCGTTTTTAATCACTTCGTCATCAGGGTGAAGATCTGTTCGCGAACTGCTGTGGTCAGGATGAGTTAATGGTTGGCCCGCATTGCTACGCCTTGCACGAAATCGTTTTCTTAAACCTGGTCATCTCTGCCGTCCTATTGGCCTTTGTTGATGATCGCTCATCGGACATCTGCTTCTGTGATTCTTCCTAAATCAGTTTCATCGGTTCTTAACAAATTCCAACAATCATTCTGCCCCGGTTGTCCGTGGTGAATCGTTGCCTGGACATGCCAGGAGTGTGTGAATTTTTTTCTGCAACTTTATGTTTGGAGCCTCTGTATGTCTCACTCCAGTCGCCCTCGTCTTTGTCGTCCGCACCGTGGATTTACTCTGATTGAGTTATTGGTCGTGATCGCCATCATCGCCATCCTGATCGCACTTCTTTTGCCAGCCGTGCAGCAGGCTCGAGAAGCTGCGCGACGCACGCAGTGCAAAAACAACCTGAAGCAAATCGGATTGGCATTGCACAACTATGTAGACGTGCATGGCGTGCTGCCTTCGGGCAGTATCGTTCAATTGAATGCCGCTGGCACACAGGACTTTGGTCACGGCTGGACCTGGCATGCCAGTATTCTTCCGTTTGTCGAACAGACGACTCTGTATAACGGAATTCAGGGCGCGGATGGCATGGGCAACGAGTTGGGCGACCAAAATACCGGGAGAACTCAGTTAGTACGTTCTACGACACTATCAATGTTCTGGTGTCCCTCGCAACCAGACCGTCGTACTGCCTCTCAGAAGAACGGTTATCAGACCTGCAACTACAACGGGAATATGGGGACTCGAATCGGCAATGGCAATGACGACTGTTACAACAGCAGTTCCCTTAGAACTCCCGCCAATATCAGAACGGACGCCTGGGGCTGCATGAACGGGGACGGGGTCTTCTATATCAGCAGTGGTGTTCGGTTCCGGGACGTGACCGACGGCTTGTCCAACACCATCTTTGTGAGCGAAGTTCCGGACTCTGGCGGGGATGCGATCGGCATCTTCAGCGCTGGCGCTGACCGTCGCCTCATCTTCTCTGGCGGGGCAGATTCCAACCCGCCCACGGAGATGTCGGAATATCTCATCGCTGCAGAGAGCAACGACCCGATTAACGGTGGCGCTGAAGAAGCGGCCGGCAGCTTTCATGTCGGAGGCGCGCAGTTTCTGATGGGTGACGGCGCTGTCAGGTTCCTGTCGGAGAATATGCACATGCCCACTTATCAGGCTTTGAGCACCCGCATGGGTGGTGAAGTTGTCGGCGAGTTCTGAATCTGATCGATCCTTGCCGTTCTTTCGTTGATCCGGTGTTGATCCAACTGGCGCCACGGCTGTCGAGAGACATGACTGTGAACCGGCTTTGGCGCAACGCAATGACCTGTTTCATTGCCTGCGCCCCGTGGCGCTCTTACGTCTGTAAAAAAGTGAGTGCTCAGAATGAACCCATACCGTTGCATGGTACTGACTGTCAGCCTTTGGATTGTCTCGTTGAGTTTGTGTGGTTGTGGTTCCGCCAGTGACCAGCCGGAGCTTGGTCAGGTGACAGGAACCATCACAATGGACGGTCAGCCACTGGTGGCCACCGTTGTTGTCTTCTCTCCGGACAATGGTCGTCCGTCACGAGGAAAAACGGACGCCGAAGGGAAGTACGAATTGACGTACATCGGGGAGACACGCGGCGCAAAAGTTGGGCATCATCGTGTCGAGATTGCGCCGAATGAAGAAGGCGAAGACGAGTCAGAGATTGAAGCCGCAACCGCCGGCGAAGACGTCTCCGCTCCAACCTCGCCCGTGAAGCCAGAGAAAACCAGGGTTCCCGCGCGTTATAACACCAACTCTGAACTCGAGGCTGATGTGAAAGCTGGTGAGAACGTGTTTGACTTCAAGCTGGAAAGCCAGCCAGCGAACTGAGTTTAACCTGCCTGACGCAAATGGAATCGGTGCGGCAGTCGTTCCGTCGCACTGCGGATCAGGTGCCCATCAGAGACCTGACAGCAACTCCGATCTCAGGCTGCCTCATGAGAGACTCGCCGACAAGCACTGCACCGATTCCTTCCGCTCGAAGACGCTGGATATCGGCATGACTGGCAATGCCGCTTTCACTGACCAGCAGGATGTCTTCGGGAACCAGTTGCTTCACTCGAAAGGTATGTTCCAGTGATGTGACAAACGTGCGCAGATCACGATTATTGATGCCCAGCAGTTTTGTTCCCGTCGCCAGAACACGCTCGACGTTTTCCAGATCGTAAAGCTCGATCAGAACGTCCATTCCGAGACTGCGAGCGTAGTTGTATAAGTCGTTCAACTGAGCATCATCAAGGCATTCCGCGATCAGCAACACACAGTCCGCCCCCGCAACTCGAGCTTCGGCGATCTGATAGCGGTCGATAATGAATTCCTTCCGCATCACCGGAATTCGCACGATCTGCCGGATGGACTGCAGAAAATCCAGATGCCCCTGAAAGAACTGTTCGTCCGTCAGCACACTGAGGCAGGTCGCTCCGGCAACCTCATACTGGCGAGCAATCGTGACCGGATCAAAATCCGCACGAATCAGTCCGGCTGATGGTGATGCCTTTTTCACTTCGGCGATCAGCCCTGGTTTGCTGGCCGATTTCAGCGCGTCAAGAAATCCCCGCACGGGAGGAGCGGCAGACAGACGTCGTTCCAGCGTCGAAAACGGAATTCGTTCACGCGCAGCAGCGACTTCCCGGTGCTTCTGTTCGAGGATTTCGTCAAGAATGGTCGACAAGGCTTCTGCTCCGCGTTCTGATACCCGAACGGATATTCCGTGCGGAGAATGGTATTGGCCAGCCACCGACTGGTCGAGGGTGCGACAGAAATAGCCCATTGCTGGTTTTGAAGTGCTGGTTCTGAAGAATGGCTCACGATGTTTGTGAACAACTTGTTTCCCGGCCTGCTGGCTGAACTCAATACATTGGCTCAGGCCGCCGCTGCCCCGGAGCAGATAACGCCAGGGGCCACCATAGCTGGGTTCCTCGTGCTGGGCATTATGGCGTCCAGTGTCTGGATGATCGTCGTCTGGGTTGGACGACGGAATCTGACCGGTCACGCTCTTCCGGCTGCTCGCCGAGGCATTCTGCGAGTTCCCCCGGCTCTGACGTTTGTCGGAATCGGGCTGTCGCTGCTGATGTTTCTCCTGATGACACTCGTGTCCCTTCAGGAAAAGCCCGGTGCCAAACCGGCCCCCAACCCCGCCACCACTCCGGTTGCTGCCAGTTCTGCTGATACGCCAGCATCAACGACTGAACTCTCGTCCCCTGAAACGGCAACAGGTGAAACAGCAACCGCAGATCAATCCACCGCAGCAGAGCAGCCCGCGGAGGCGAAAGAATCACCAGCGGCGGATGTGAATTCCCCGGAGACAGCCTCTGCCGAAACTTCAGCGGCTGCATCAGACAAACCGCAAACGAAGAAGTCCGCAGCGTCACAGATGTCGCCTGAAGAGATGCAGAACGCCCTGATCCAGACCGTTGTCATGGATGCCTTTTTGTTTCTCGTGTTCGGGGTTGTTGTTTTCGTGTCTCTGCAACAGGGGCGAGTCCGACTGACGGAGTCAGCAACATCCGCCCCTGCGATACAGACTCAGGCTTATCAGGCTCAGATGTATTCGTCGTCAAATTTCTGGCCCGATCTGGATGATCCTTCGGCGGCACCGGTTTTGCCGGGCATTTCACTGCCTCTGGAGAGATCCGCTTTTCCGCCCGCGTTCGATACGTCTGCCGGTCCATCCGAAGAGGCCGATTCGCCCTGGGCTGCTCCTCAGGCCGAAAGCCGCAGTGTCGCGGCAGCAGAAGCAATGGCAGTCGGTGAGCCAGCAACTGAAGCCGACGAGCCATTCAGCTTTCTCACCGAGTTGCGATATGCCGCAGAAGTCTTTCTTGCGGCCTATGTGCCGACGGCTATGTTGCGTGTGCTGATCGTGATCCTGACCGAAGGGCTGACGGGGGAAGTTCCTGACCAGCATCCATTTCTGGAGATGATGGAGTCCGACGTTGGCGTGGCGGTGCTGAGTCTGATTGTGCTGACGGCTGTGATTCTTGCTCCGATCGTCGAGGAGTTGCAGTTTCGCGTTGTGATTCTTGGCGGCTTCGCTCAACTGGGGCGGTCGCGATTGGCTCTGGGCGTTTCGTCTGTTCTGTTTGCTTTCGCACACGGCTTCCCGGATTCACTCGCACTGCTGCCGCTGGCGTTTGCTCTGGGATACACCTATCTGCGACGGCGAAGTTACATCACCGTGATGATGGTGCACTTCCTGTTCAACGCCTTCAATATGGTCCTGGCTTTTGCGTCCATGTTTTGAAAACTGTCGACGGGACGGCATACCATCGAGCCTTGTTGGTCGAGTCGCATCCTGCAGGCTTCCGTTTACCGCCCAGCCGGAGGCGCCGGCCCTTGTGCTGGCCGGCGCCTCCGGCTGGGCGGTAAACGACTGAATCAACGGTCGGCTAATTCAGCCTCGGGTTCATTGGGGCAGGCCACTTTGTTGCTGCCGCTCCCCTCACAACGACACGCCCAACTCCCGCAGCGCGGTAAGCAGCAGCGGTGTCGTTGTATAGATGCTGGAGTTAATTCCGAACGATGCGCCCTTGTGGATGTAGGCTTCGATATCGTCCGTGTAAAAGCATTCGGACGGTTCACATTGCGCCTTCGAGAGGGCGACTTCGAAAATCCGATCTTCCGGCTTCAGGGCTCGCGCTTCGAATGAGGTGACTCGATCATCCATCAACCGCAGCACATCGAAATGCCGTTCAATGAACTGTATGTGGGTGATGCTGGTATTTGACAACAGCACCAGCCGAATCCCGGCGTTCTTCAATCCTTGAAGGACAGGAATAATCGAATCGTTCAGCCAGAAGATATCGGCGGCGGCGTGGCGGAGCTGGTCGATATCCAGCGTTCGTCCGGTGGCTTCACAGAACTGGGCGTGAAACTCTTCTTCAGAGATATCGCCTCGCTCAAGCTTCCACTGTCGACCCTCTTCCAGAAGAAATGTCTTCGTTTCAGGAAGGCTCCAGCCGCATAGCTCGGCAATATTCTGACACATTCGTTCGTGCGAAAAGAACACGAGCACATTGCCCATGTCAAAGAAGCAGGTTTTGATTGTCATGGACACTTTTCCATACGCGGCCACGATTGATCTTAAAAAGGCATCCCTTGATGCACCCAGCCTCAGTTTCTGCCGCCTGAAGAATACTGCCGAGGTCGGGAAACAAAAACAGGCATGACGCTAAAGAACATCATGCCTGTTTGAGATTAAAGAACACCATCCGATTGCCCTGGGGCAGACTACCGTCGACGAGGACGTCCGCTGTTGCCGCCGCCGTCACGCCCACCGCGACCGCGATTCTCTGTGCGGCGAGCATGGTCTTCCGTCGGAGTTCTCAGCGACAGAGCACCGATCGCTTCTTCCCATGTCGGGATATCTGCGAACTCTGGAGCAACCCGAGGTACTCGTGAGTCACGGCGGTCACCAGAGGTCTCTGAGCCTTCACCGCGATCGCGCGGGGCAGGGCGGCGAGCAGGACGTTCCGCTCCTGCTGATTCTCGCGGAGCCCGCTCAGCTCGTTCTTCACGAGGCCCACGGTCTTCGCGTGGTGCTCGGTCTTCTCGAGGTGCCCGATCTTCGCGTTGAGCACGGCTTTCGCGCGGCTCACGGTCGCGAGGAGGTCGTGATTCTTCACGTCCGCGTCCACGATCTCGCCCAGGGCTTCGATCACGTCCACGGTCGCTGCGTGGTGCAACGACTTCTTCTTCCGGCTCATCACTGAATTCTGTCAATTCTGCATCGGAATCCAGATCGTCGTCTTCGAAATCATCCTCGTCACGTTCTGGTCGACGGGCAGCCGGAGCAGGTCGCTCGCTGCGTGGAGCCTCTTCGCGAGGTCCATTGCCGCCGCGACCACGTCCTCGGCCCCGTCCCCGACGTCCGCGTCCACGTGGCCGATCGTCGGATTCTTCTGTCGCTGTGACTTCGGACTCGTCATCGTCGGCTTCAGCGACAGGTTCGGGTCTGCGGGCCGGTGGAGAAGGTGGCTCCTCCTTCACACGTCGCTGGGCCTTCACACTGCCTGCGGAAATGCTGACGATGTCTTCCTGATCTTCATCGAACAGGATTTCGCTGAGATCATCGTCAACGTCGCTGCCCGCGCCGGAATCCGAAGACTCGGCTGATTCCTTTGTTTCGCCGGATTCATCTCGTCGACGACGGCCACGTCCTCGACCACCACGACGGCGTCCACGACGCTTCTTCTTCGGCTGACCATCAGAGTCAGTGTCTTCTTCAAGATCTGCTTCGGCATCGAGCCCCGGAGCTGTCTCAACAACATCGTCTTCTTCTTCGTCTCCGAAGTCGTCATCGTCATGGGATGACTTCAGAGCAGGAGTTGGCTTCTTCGCCGCAGCTTTGTCGTCCCAAACCCACTCATCAAGTTCCTGCCAGTATGAATCGTCATCTCCGCCGCCCGGTGCAGAAGCTGCCGGAGCTTCTTTACGTTCGGGCCGTTCCGGGCGAGGTCCTCGTTCAGGACGGGCATCGCTGCGAACATCGCGTCGTTCGTCACTGCGAGCAGGCTTGCGATTGTCTTGTCTTTGAGGCCGACCTTCGTTGCGATCACGACGACCGTCAGAGCGGCTTTCTTCAGCACGCGGGGGCGCCGGACGCGGATCAGGGCGTCGTTGTGGAGCCGGCTGTTCACGATGCTGACGAGGGGCTTCAGCCCGGGTGTCGCGCGCTGTTACAGGCTTACGGCGAGCAGGAGGGCCATCGATTTCCGCACCGAAGTCATCTTCTTCCTCTTCGTCGTCTTCCTCATCGTCATCGTCGTCGAATTCGTCATCGTCTTCTTCTTCCTCCTCTTCGTCCTCTTCTTCGTCGAGGTCATCGTCATCATCGTCTTCGTCCTCTTCCTCACCGAAGTCGAAGTTTTCATCGTCGTCTTCAGTGACGCTCACGACATCCTCTACTTCGTCATCCTCTTCGTCTTCGTCGTCAGAGAACACAATCAGGTCGTCCAGATCATCTTCCGTGACTCTGGAAGAGGCTGACGTGGCGGAACGATGGTCCTGAGCCATTGGGCTTGAATTCGTTGATTCATAGGAGTCCGGCACAACCTGGCTGAGGAGAGATGCAGCCGGCTTTTTCACATCGTCGTAGTCGTCGAACAGAACCTCACCACCGACGTCTGCGGGGCTCATGTTGAGTCCGAAGAAGGATTCTGCGAGGTAGCGGGCGGCTTCATCAGCCTTTTTTTTGTGTGGGTCTTCACTGGGACCTGTCATGTCATCCGTCTTTCAGGTGTTGGTTTCAGCCCACGATTTGCGGGCGAAACGGTTTTGGGCCGCACTGGGAAAACTGTTTGATTGGCGTCCGGATTCGATGCCTCCAACGATCCGGGCACCCCTTTTTCGATGGGGCGGCAGCAATTCATCGCGAAGGCTACCCCGGCAAATCGTTGAATGCAATTGGGTCTCACGAGGCGACGACGATGTTTCCCTGCTTTGCCCCGAAACGCCATGTGTGGCCAACAATCCCAGGTTATCAGGGCTTCAATCGACGAACGGACGGGCCTGACACTGGCAAAACAGGCTTCTGGTCCTAAAGATACAAGATACTGCCGACAGCCTCTGCCGGTTGAAACTGCTCTGTTTTCCTGCCTCCTTTGCTGTTTCGGAGTTGCCCCGTGACTCGGTCGGCCCTTATTTCACTCGAATCCCGATGGTCGTCAGCTGCTGCTTCCGGCCGCAGGCCGGCAATGATTTCCCTGGCCTTGATCATATTAATCGGATCAGCCGAGCGACTGCAGGCCGAAGACTGGCCCTGGTTTCTGGGGCCGCGACATACCGGAGTATCATCCGAAACCCAGTTGAATCTTGATTGGACCAAAGCAGAACCGCCGACGGCCTGGAAACAACCAGTCGGGACCGGTTATAGCGCGCCGTCTGTGCTGGGAGAAAGACTTGTTGTTCATCATCGAATGGGAGATGAGGAAATTATCTCCTGCCGCTCCGTCACCGACGGGGCTGAGATCTGGAAGTACGCTTACCCATCCACTTTCCAGGATCCGTATGGTTACAACAATGGTCCTCGGTGTTCGCCCGTCTTAACGACGGACCGCTGCTATGCCCTTGGTGCGGAAGGCATGCTGGTCTGTGTCACGATGGCGGATGGCAAGTTAATCTGGGAGAAGGACCTGCGAAAAGAGTTCAGTCTGCCGGAATGGTTCTTCGGTGTAGGCTGCTCGCCGATCCTTGATGGGAACCGCCTGATCGTGCTCGTTGGCGGACAACCGAATTCCGGCGTTGTCGCGTTTGATGTGGCCGACGGAAAAGTTTTGTGGCAGGCGGTTGGCAAGAACACCTGGGACGGAACACAGACCGATGAAGGCGACACCTACAAGTGGCTCGGCGATGAAATGGTTGTCAGCTATTCGTCTCCGGTCATTGCCGAAATTCATGGGAAACGACATCTCCTCTGTCTGGTGAGACAGGGGCTTGTTTCACTGGATCCGGAAACCGGCGAACAGAATTTCTCTTACTGGTTCCGTGCTCGAGTTCATGAATCCGTGAATGCGGCCCGCCCGCTGGTCATCGATGATCAGATTTTTCTGTCAGCCGCTTATCAGGTCGGATCGGCTCTGCTGAAAGTGGGAGCCGACGGAAAGTCTTACACCGAAGTGTGGCGAGACAAAAAGAATCTGCTCACTCACTGGTCGACACCGATCTATGTGGACGGCTGCATTTACGGATTCAGCGGCCGCCATGAAAACGAAGGGGAGTTACGCTGCATTCAGTTGTCAGACGGCAAAGTGCTGTGGTCATCAACGGGCTTCAACGGCGACTTGTCTGATCTGGCTCGTGACCGTACCACGGGAAATATCGTGGAAGCGAAGACAGGAAAAGTGATCCCGTATCCATTCTTCGGACGAGGCTCCAAGATCAGAGCCGGCAACAAATTTATCGTGCTGGGAGAGCGTGGCACGATCTCGGTCGTGGATGTTGATAAAGAGAAGTTTGTGGAACACGGCCGATTCTTTTTGAGCGAGATCGATTATCCAGCGTGGGCCGCGCCAGTGTTATCAAACGGGCAGATGTATCTCCGCAGCGAAAAATGGCTGGTGAGAATTGACCTGTCTGTGAAGCAGTAGCCCTGAAGAAGTTGGTTTACGTGTTAGGCGATGCGCACCAGCGAAAGAAGCAGCCCCCGTGTTAGTTTGGGCGACCGTATAAACGAGGTTCCTGTGACATCCCGGTGACAGGCTCAGGTATGAGGACCGTCTGCCCCGACAGCTGGAAACCAGAAAGCCTCCGGGACTCGATCACCGATTCTTGTCCCCCCGGCCATTTGATCGTAACGCGGTCAATTGCAGCATCAGCGGGAATTCCGAAGTGAACCACATTTTCGCTGTGCGACAAATAGCTGCCGCCTCCGTAAACGGTGCGAATCAATTTCTGACCATCAGAGAAATGTGCGGTGAGGGTTGCTCCTACACAATGTCTTTCTGAATTCACACCACGCAGCAGAAACTTCAAACTCTGCCCGGAGGTTTCGGTGACGTTCTCGACCAGGCAGGATGCCTCGTCAGAGTTTCGAAACAGCAGATCTTCTTTCCCGTCATTGTTCCAGTCGAGGCGAACCAGCCCCCGGCCCATGCGAGGGCTTTTGAAGTAGGAGTCTGCATCCCCGGAAACCATCGTGAATCCTGTTTTGTCGTTACGCAGCAGCAGCGGACTCTGCCTGACAGGAGCATTCACGGGATAGTGAACCACATGCCCATTATTGACGACGACGTCTTCGTCACCATCAAGATCGAGGTCCGTTGCGATACTGCCAAAGCCGACGAAGAGACCGCCAAGATTCCCCATGCCGAGTTTATCGCTGGAGTGCACGAAGGAGAGGTTTCCGAGGTTTTCATAGAACGCAAAGACCTCGTCCTCATAATTTGCGACGAAGATATCGACGATGCCATTTTGGTCAAAATCAAGCACAGCAACGCCCATGCTCCCATTGGCGTTGGCGTTGTTATCCAAAGCGGTACCGCTCGAAAAACCAATTTCTTCAAGATGAGTTTTGTCGTTGCGATACAGAAAGTTTTCGGTTGTGTCATTGGCGACATAGACGTCGACGTCACCATCTGTATCGATATCTGCGGTGAGTACTCCCAGTCCCTTTCCTCCTTTCACAAGTCCAAATGACTGGCCGCCAGCCGTCAGTCGGCCATCACCACTATTGAAGTAGATTTCATCGTCGAGTCCATTGAACGATCGTGGCGGACAGACATCAGGCTGCCCGTTTCGTCCTTTGCACGGAGGATTATTGTCCAGCGACCAATCCACATAGTGGCAGACGTAAAGGTCCGAGAAACCGTCAAGGTTCAAATCTCCACACGCGAGGCTTGATGACCAGCCTGTATCCGTCAAACCGGCTTCGTTGGCGTACTCTGTGAGGGTCCCGTCGCCGTTGTTTCTCAGCAGGGTGATTGAGCCGTAGCCTGAGACAGCCACGTCGTCAAAACCGTCGTTTTCAAAGTCCGTGATCGTCACGCCATGGGAGTAATTGAACTGCGAGTCCCGAAGAGTTTCGCGAGTTTGGTCGACATAACGGGATTGCTTCAGCCTGAGGATCTGATCACGGCCGGGTTGCACACCTTCCGGCAGGATTTTTCCGCCGCCCGGCAAATAAAGATCGGGACGACCATCGCCTTCAAGATCAAAGACACCTGTGCCACCACCAAGTGATTCCACGATCGAATTGACTCCGCCGTCTTTTCCCGAGTCATAGTCCAGCGCGGATTCCAGCAGGTCTTCTCGAAGCTGAAAGGCCAGAAGATGGGCTGGCTTCGCAACTTCCGGAGTGTCGCGTTTCCCTTCGGTACAACCACCCGGGATCAGGCTGATGGCGGGCAACAGGACGGACAGAATCAGTTGAACGCGACTACTGTGGTGTTTCAACCTGATGAAGCTTTGCACGATGTTGTGCGGCCAGTGTTTTGAAGAGTGGATTCTCATTCTGGTGCTTCTCAAAGTATGTGGCCAGCGCTTCGTGCGCTCCTTGATGGTCAGGGTCAATATCCAGCACACTGTCGAGCCAGATGATTCCCTGGTCAAACGAGACATGCTCCAGAAACGTGATACCAATACGAAATCGGGCGTCAACGTTATGAGGTTCGCTTTTCAGCAGGCTGATCAGAGGATCGCACTCTTCCAATGCTGCGCGAGTGGCCTTGACTCGGTCCGCATTGGCTTTTGCTTCCGCGGATTTGCCAGCTTTTTCCTGAGCCTGGCTCAATCGGTAGCGGGCTCGCCAATCGGCCGGCGAGGCGTCAACGGCGGTCTGAAAGAAGTCGGCTGCGGCCGAGAAGTCACTTGCAAGAAAAGCCAGTTCTCCTCGCTCATTTGCCAGGCGAGCTTTACCCGATTCGGATGGTTCCCCAACAAGTCGATAGGCCAGAAGAATATCTCCCCCTGAATAGTCTTCCGCCTGAGCGAGGTAATTCTTTGCTTCTTCGATGCGTCCGAGAATTCGAGAACATCCGGCGGCTGCAACAAGTCCGGGGCGTGGATCGCCCAACGTTCTCGAACACTCCAGAAATCGGCTCAGAGCGGCTTCGAGATCCTTCTTTGTTGACAGCACACGCCCTGCAGAAAAGCTTGCTGCAGAATTGTAGGGGTTCTTTCTGATGGCAGTCTCATACTGGACTAACGCATCATCAAGGTTCTGACGATGTTCCAGAATTCTGCCGCGCAGATAATTGGCTCGGTCATCGTCGGGAAAGTCAGCCTCCCAGACACTAAGCAGTTCCATGGCATCCTGAAGTCGATACTTCAGCAGGCATCCCAGCACGAAGGCTTCACAGACTTCATCGGGATCTCGATAGTTGCTGAACAACCGCGGAAGTTCCGGCTCCAGGGATTCCAGATTGCCTCGTTGTGCGTCAGCCATCCTGCGCTCTGTAGAAACATCCAGAGCGGAAGCTCCGGCAGTGACGGCCTTCTCGAGAACTTGCGCCATCTCATCAAATTCAGACAGCTTGCGATGATATCGAGCCCTCTGAATCAGAAACTCCGGATCATTGGAGATTCGTTGTTCGGCCTTTTTGAAGTATTCCTCGGCCAGCAGAAGTCGGCTGGACTTCATCAGAGAAACAGCCTGCCAGGCGAGGTATTTAGGGAACAGAAAAAATCCGAACAGCCCCAGAACGACGACCAGCGTCCCGGCAAGAACAAGTCGCTTCCGGGTGCGTCGTGGGTTCCTCATCAACGTCTTGTCCGGGCTCAAGGTCATTCGTCGATTCTCACGAAGACAACATAATGTGTCAGCGAAACTACCCTTAGAATACCCACTCATTCGCCGGGAGATCTGGGAATGACCCAGGAACGCCAAATTCTAGCACAGGTTGACGTGTGGGGAGACGAAGCGCCAACCCACAAATCAAGTCCATGTTGAACGTCGGTTTCACGAGCACTTCGTTGAGGCCCATTTGGGGGCTACCACGGACTTCTACGGCGTCGAAAACCTTTGAAATCGAGAATTGCAGTCCGTGGCGGTTAAAGACAGCTCAATTGCAGTTCTCAAAGCTTGCGGAGCACCCGGTTGTTCCTTGGAAGCAGAAGGCAGGCCTATTTGTGAACGGTTCGCAGCAGGTAGAAACTTAGAAATCTGCGCGTGCGACAGGGTCAATCCAACGTCTTAAAAGCAACGATGTTTGAGGCAGAAAACATGGGGTGAAATGAAAAAACGGGCGAGTCAATGCTCACCCGTTCACGGTTAGGATCTGCTGCAAGCCACAGGCGTCCTACAACTTTCCAAGCATACCTTTAGCAATTGCCTTGGCAGCTTCTGGAGATTGAGCGCTCTCAAGTTTCTGCGCGTCTGCCACAAGTGCCGGCTTGCCACTCTTTTCGCACAGCTCCTTGATACCAGCGAAGGCGCTTCCCATCCCGCCACTCTCAGCGATGTACTGAAGTCGTTCCTTCAGTTGTGCATCACTTGTGACCTCCGGTGTTGGACTTGGCTCCGTCGGCGGGCTTGATCCTCCGCCTCCACAGCCAACAGCGACTGAGAGAGCCAACACCAGAGTGAATTTATTACAAACAAAGTTCTTCATTGTTACCTCTCAACTTCCAAAGCGATCCCAAGAAAAAGGGAGCCTACAGCCGTCCGCTGAAAGCTCCCTGATGGATTTCTATCAACTATTCATGCAAATCAGAATTCGCCAATAGTCAGTCCGTCGTTACGACCGCCCAATCGCTGGTAAGTCTCCCAGTCGATGTTGTCGCTCAGAAACCGTACTGCTCCGTCACCCAGAAGGGCTTGCACACCACCAGTGTGCTTGCTGCGGGCACCATGCAAACCACGACCATCATAGTTGCAGCCGGCACAGTGGAACGTGCAGTTAGGGAATCTCGAATTTGGATTTAGCAATGTGTTGAACGCCGTTCGGCCTGGCTGACCACGGTACCAGCCTTCGCCGACCTGATTTCCGTTGATTGTAGTAATTGCGGCACACGCGGTACCATAACCATCAACGACTGCCTTCGTGAGTGTTGGATGAGAGTCCGGTGCTGCGTTACCTCCGGCAACACCGTTTCCGTCCCGTACGCGGGCCAGATCTGTCACAGAGCCTGGTGCACCACCCTGGTTTGTTGTGACGATTTCGGCGACAGCGATTGTGTTTGACGTTCCATCAGTGATGCCGCTCATGTTAACAATCGCAGAGCGGTTAAACATCCCGTTCTGATCATTCAGAGCGACAGCCCAACCCTTATTGGATCCTTGGCAAACAGCGTAATTATTCCAATCAGCACGGTTAGCGGGCGGCGAGTCAGATGGACAAAGGAAGGCTGGCAACTTTCTGGTATTCAAGCTCCATGGAGCATTGGCATCAGCGCTGGCAGTGCCGTCGCAGCAGGCTCGTCTGTTCTGCTGGATAGCGTCGGACACAATCGCGTACAACGGAGCTTGTTCAATATAAGGAAGGAGCATTGCATGAGCACTGTAGCTTCTCCAGCCAGCGCCATCATTTCCCTCAATCTGTGGTCCTTGAATCATGCGTGGGAACTGGTTGTAAGTGTCGTGATAGTTGTGCAATGCCAAGCCGAATTGCTTCAGGTTATTCTTGCACTGTGTGCGGCGAGCCGCTTCACGGGCCTGCTGAACTGCAGGGAGTAGCAAAGCAATCAGGATCGCGATAATTGCGATCACAACAAGCAACTCAATAAGGGTAAACCCCCGAGTTTTCCATGATCGACTAACATCCAAAGAACGCATGGCAGCTCCTCGATAAAAGACCAAAAATGAGAAGAACAGAACAGCTTCATCGAAAGTTTACATTAAACTGGTGAGGAAATGACAGAGAAAACTGTACTTTCTTATCGCATGAAATCTCTTCAACCCTGTTTTTTCCGCATGTCTGCCACAAAAGCAGGCCTGTTGAGCTGATGGACGTCACAATTGAGCGTAGATGAGAGCCGGGTGAGATCGTCCCTGACCGTCTCATTGCTCCTGTTGAGGGGCAATGTTTTTCAGAAAACATATGTTCGCATGTGCAGATTTTGGTCGCCAACTGCCGCTGCAGAGGGTGTTCGGCGAACTCCAGAAGGCAACGTACCCGCTGAGCCTGAGGCGCTAGCCGATTGTTTGTGGCGAAATCGGCTAGTGCTTCGTCAGCCATGGAATGATGGATGTAGGCCGGACCGAGCGGAGCGAGTTCCGGCTTATTCTCACCTGAAGCAAGGAATTGCCGGAACTCGCTGGCGCTCGGTCCGGCCTACGAAATGAGATCCCTCACTTCATTGCTGACAAAGCACTATCGTCTCAGGCTCAGATCACTTGGCGCTGGTAAACTTATTCCTGCCGCTCGCCTTAGTTCGTGATTCGATCCGTCGCTCGCAGCAAATCCACTTCCACACGGGAGATGTCGCCAAAGATCTCCTGAAAGTCAGCCAACCGCTCCTTTGCGGAGTAGACGTGCAGTGGGTTTCTGTCTGAGACCTTCTTCAGATACTTCGCAAACTTCCCCGCCCGAGCGGGATTGTCTGTAAGAAAGTACGTGAGACTCCAGGCAAGGCTGTACGCATCAAGGGACTGCGACCCAAAGAAGTCGTCGGAAGCAATGACCTTTGCAAGGTCTCCTGGCTTTCGGCGTTGCGAGTAGTCTTCCTGAAACCATGACAGGCGTTCTGCGTTGATCTTGTCTTTTCCGGCTTTTCCTCGCGAGCGAATTCCGGGTGGCTCAAGAACTGTCGCCAGACCTTCCACAACCCAGCGTGGAGTTGTTCCCAGACGAGAATGGATACCCACGTTGAATCCGACCTGATGTGTGCCTTCGTGAATAATGACATCGGCCGTCTGGCCGGTGACCGATGCAAAAAGGTTCTCACTCGTTTGAGGTTCCCGCTCCTCTTCTGAAACACCAGCAGTCACCTTGATGATCTGGTTCGGATCTTCGTACATCGCGACACGGTTTGTTTTCGACGAATAGTAACCACGCATCTTTATCATGGTTTGGTCATTCTGAGCCTCACAGTACGCTTTGAACTCCGCCTGAGTGCCAAAGACAAAGGCGACCATCGGCATCTGGGGCGGATGAGTGTCAAACCCGCGAACGCTGAAGAACGTGTCGACCTGGCGAAAAACTTCCTCAAACAGTTTGGCATAGTCGTCCGCTTTGCCTTTTCGTCCCATGACGACGTAGTGGGCGGATGCGGCAATTTCGTAACCCGGGGGCAGCTCTTTTTTTAGCGACTGCTGCAGTCCGATTGAGGAAACCGGAGAGTAACTCCCGGCTACGACTTTGAACGATTTCAGATTTTTGATTTCCAGAGCTGTCATCAGACCAAACCGGTCCATGATGCACACATGGCTGGGTGTTTTTGCGATCAGCTTGCCTTCATAAGAAGAGTTCTGATCTGACAGCTCAACCATGCGAGTTGATTCGCCAGCCTGAGCCGTCATGGCCAACGGACCGTGGAAGTTCCCTGAAAGAACACCGCATGCGAGGTTGGCAACGACGACAGCGCATCGAAGGACGGAGACAGGTGATTTCATGTGGATTGGTTCCTCAGGCAGAGCAGGAAGCGTCTTTCGTCACGACCAAAGCGGCCTGCGAAATGAGCAGAGAGCCTCGAAGTCCGGAATGTGGCAAGCCTAGTGCGTCACTCTGCCGGCTGCCGGGACTGTTGATCTGGTGGAGGAAGATTTCTTCGGGCCTGTGTGGTTTGTCAGGACCCGGTGAAGACCGGCAACGGTTTCCATCACGCGCCCAACATGAAGATTGCCGAAAGACAACGGGCGATGTTGCGAAAAGGCAACGTTCCGTCAGTGATGAATGTTCGCTACCGTATCAATGCATCCGGAAATTCGCTCGGATACGAATAATCCTGAAGTCGAATTCGTCAGACTTCGTCTCGCAGGAGTTTGCGACTAAGATACGACACACCGTCTTTCCAGAACGTGACCGGAAACACAAGAAATTATGAGTGAGTACTCTTCCACGTTGCCCGGGATGATGCTTTGCGCGAAACAGCATCAGGCGAAAATTGTGGCCGTTCGGGGGATGGCTCAGGATACCTGGGCTGTGAAAGTCCACGCGCCGGAACTGGCCGCGACGATTACGCCCGGTCAGTTCTTTATGATTCGTCCAGCCACAGGCAGTGATCCTCTGCTGGGCCGACCGTTTGCTCTATTTGATATCGTGCGAGACGCCGCTGGCCAGCCGACTGGTGTGGAGTTTGGGTTCGTCAAGGTGGGCAAGATGACCACGTTGATGAGTCAATGGTCAGAAGGTGATGAAGTCAGTGTTTGGGGACCGCTCGGCAATGGTTTTCCTGTGCCGGAATGTCGTCACCTGATCTGCGTCGCGGGAGGAATCGGGCAGACGCCGTTTCTGGGGGTCATTCGAGAAGCATTGGGGCTGGAATCTTATGGAATTCCGCCAAGATCAATCACGACGCGACCTCAACAGGTCTCCTTGTGCTACGGAGTAAGATCCGCCGGTTATCTGGCCGGAATTGAGGAGTTCACAATTCCGGGGCTCGATCTGCAGATTGCGACGGACGACGGAAGCACTGGCCATCAGGGCTATGTCACGCAATTGCTGCAGAATAAGTTGGCACAGAATTCTGACGGCGTTCACGTTTACTGCTGTGGTCCGGAACCCATGATGAAGGCCGTGGCGGAGATCTGTAAGGCTGCTGCTGTTCCGTGCTGGCTTTCTCTGGAAACGCCGATGGCCTGTGGCTTCGGGGCCTGCTTTAGTTGTGTGACAAAAGTTGTCGAGCCGGATGGCTCGTGGGATTATCGCCGGACTTGCGTTGAAGGTCCTGTCTTCAGAGCCGAACAGCTGGTTCTTTAACGCATCACGAACACCGGAAAAGTCGATTTCATAAGCTCTTGATGAATTGAAAGTGTGATACATGCCTCGGATTAAGGCGTTTCAGGCATTGCGTCCTGTCGAAGAACTGGCGGCTAAAGTTGCCTCTGTTCCCTACGATGTTGTGAACCGTGATGAAGCGGCGGCTCTGGCGGATGGGAACCACCTGAGTTTTCTGCACGTCGTCCGACCGGACATTGACTTCCCTCCGCAAAAGAATCCGTACGAAGCCGATGTCTACGAAAAGGCCCAAGCCAATTTTCAGAAGCTGATCAGCGATGGTGTTCTGAAACAGGACTCTCAGGATCATGTCTTTGCGTATCGCCAGATCATGAACGGTCATTCCCAGACCGGGATCGTCTGCTGCTGCCATATTGATGACTACGAGAACAACCTCATCCTGAAGCACGAGAAGACTCGCAAAAGCAAGGAAGACGACCGCACTCATCATGTGCTTGCGCTCAATGCGAATGCCGGACCTGTGTTCCTGACCTACCGAGGTGTTGACGAGATCAACGCGAAGGTTACCGAAGCAACGGCCGGTGCGCCGCTTTACGACTTTACTGCTGCGGATGGTGTGCGACACACCGTCTGGAAGATTGAAAACTCACAGCCATTTGTGTCGGCTCTTTCAGCCGTGCCGGTGTTCTACATCGCCGACGGTCATCATCGCGCGGCCAGTGCGTGGCGAGCGGGAAAAGAGCTGCGACGTCGATTACCAGACGGTGGGACAGGGAATGAAGAATGTAACTGGTTCCTGTCAGTACTGTTTCCATCCGACCAGTTGCGAATTCTGGCCTACAACCGCATTTTGAAGGATACCAACGGTCTGACGATTCCGAATCTTCTGGAGAAACTGGATGCACTCGGTGATCTTGGCCGCACAGACAATCCCGTGCCTGATGCACCAGGGTCATTCTGCTTTCTGATCGATCACGACTGGTGGAAGCTGACGATTGCTCCAGATCCGTTGCACGTCAAAGATCCGATCAAGTCGCTGGATGTGTCGATTCTGGAACGACTGGTGTTGCATCCGATCTTTGGAATCGAAGATGTCCGGACAGACTCACGAATCGACTTTGTGGGCGGCATTCGAGGCACTGCAGAACTGGAAAAACTTTGCATCGGCGGAGACTGGGGGGTTGCGATTTCGATGTACCCGACAACTCTGGATCAGTTGATGGCCGTGTCTGACGCAGGTGAAATCATGCCGCCGAAAAGCACGTGGTTTGAACCCAAACTGCGCAGCGGGCTGCTGGTTCATAAGCTGGAGTAGCCGAACGGCCTGTGCGAGTTGCCGTTCACAGATAAAGTCCTCAACCCGCCTGCGTTCGGCATACCACTATGACGAGATCAACAGACCTCCTGTGTGTTCTGATGCTTGTTTGCCTGGTCGGCTCTTCGGGCCTTGCAGACGAACAGACGGAGGTTCTGCCGGCTGAAGAGGCGGCTCGGACCATGATTGTGCCGGAGGGATTCCGCGTCACGTTGTTTGCCGGAGAACCCGACGTTCAGCAGCCGATCGGCTTTTGTATTGATGATCGAGGACGGTTGTGGGTTGCAGAGGCTTACAACTATCCGAATCACGGGACTCGACCGGGCGATCGCATTCTGATCTTCGAAGACACCGATGGCGACGGAAAACATGACAAGCGAACGGTCTTTTATGACCAACTGAATTACGTGACAGGCATTGAAGTCGGATTCGGTGGCGCGTGGGTCATGTCGCCGCCGAATTTTTATTTCATTCCGGATCGAGATGCGGACGATCGACCAGACAGCGATCCAATTGTTCTGCTGGATGGCTTCGGCAACCATGCCAACTCTCACAACCTCGCCAATGGTTTCGCGTGGGGTCCGGACGGTTGGTTGTATGGAACTCATGGCCGAACAAACTGGTCAGAGATCGGCAAGCCGGGTTCCTCAGCAGAGGAACGAGTTCGCTTCGACGGAGGTGTTTATCGCTACCATCCGGAACGGCATATTTGGGAGCCGTTTGCCGACGGGACAACGAACCCATGGGGAATCGACTGGGACGATTTGGGCCAGGCATTTGTCTGCAACTGCGTTGACCCGCACTTGTATCACGTAATTCAGGGTGCGCACTATGAGCCGTGGCGGAACCGAGAATCCAGTCGCTATGCCTTTCAGCGAATCACCACCATTGCTGACCATTTGCATTTCATAGGCAAGGGTAACGTCCATGATGGAATCGGCACCGCTGAGGAAGATGCAGCCGGTGGTGGACACGCTCATTGTGGCACAATGATTTATCTGGGTGATTCATGGCCGGAGAAATATCGCAATACGGTGTTCATGCATAATCTGCATGGACACCGCATCAACAACGATATTCTGAAGCGAGCGGGCTCTGGATACACGGCGTCACATGGTCCGGATCTGATGCGTGCTCGCGATCAGTGGTACATGGGCGTGACGATGCAATACGGTCCGGATGGTTCCGTCTACTCGCTGGACTGGTCCGACACGGGAGAATGTCACAGCGTGGTCAATACGCAAAGAACCACAGGTCGCATTTTTCGCATCTCGTATGGCGATCGGGCACCGGTCCCGACGGATCTCGCTGCACGAACAACGAAAGAACTGGTCGAGTTGCAGTTTCATCGAAACGACTGGTTTGTCCGGCATGCACGACGACTGCTGCAGGAACGAGCGGTTCGTGGTGACGACCTGACTGAGGCCACGACTGAACTCAAGCAGCTCATGAAGATGGAGTCGGCCGTCGAGAAAAGACTTCGATGTCTCTGGTCGCTGTTTTCGATCGGCCAGGCTGATGTCGAGTTGCTGACAGACTTATTGAGCGAAGAATCGGAACATCTGCGTGGATGGGCGATTCGATTATTGAGCGAAGATCGTGAGTTATCCGCAGAGATTCTGCAGCGATTTGCGAACATGGCGGCGACTGATCCTTCGGCCCTGGTGTCTTTGCATCTGGCGAGCGCGGCACAGCGAATGGCGTTGAAGAATCGCTGGTCACTGGTCGAAGCGTTGAGCAGTCGGCCGGATTTTGCAGACGATCAGAACATTCCGTTGATGACCTGGTACGCGGCTGAGCCATTGGTTGAACAGGATCAGGATCGATTTGTTCAACTCGGAGGAAGTTCAAAGATTCCGATCGTTCGACGCCATGTGGCGCGACGAGTTGCCGGCATTCGGGAAAACGCCTCCGGGGTTGATCAGCTGATTCGAGTCATTCGGTCGGCTGAAGGTGAGGCACATCGAAGCGACTTGCTGTCCGGGCTATTGACAGGCCTTGAGGGAACTCGACGCTTCAAACTTCCACCGGCATGGTCAGAGACTTACGCGGTGCTGAAAGAATCAAAAGTGGAATCAGTGCGTGAGCAGGCACAGCGACTGGCGCTGATTTTCGAGGATCCTCAGGCGATGCAGCAGCTCAAACAGTTGGCCGGCGATTCTGCGGCAGACAAATCCCTTCGGCAGCGTGCGATCAAAGCCCTGGCAGGCAGCCGAATCGCAGGTTTTGATGAACAGCTCATTGAACTGACGGCCGATGAACATGTCCGAATGGACGCTTTGACGGGCCTGGCCGAGTATGACCATCCAGCGACCGTGAAGACCGTGCTGCAAGTTTATTCTTCGGCCAACGCGATTACTCGACAGGCGGCTCTGCAAACGCTGGCCTCACGCGTCTCATGGGCCAAAGCATTGATGGCTGCGCTGGAGTCCGGCGAGATTGCTCGCACCGAGATCACCGCATTTACCGCGAGACAGATTCATAGTCTTGGGGACCAGCAACTGTCGAAGGATGTCGAACGACTGTGGGGGCCGATCCGAGAAACTCCGAAGGATCGAGCAAGACTCATCACCAACTACAAGCCGCAACTCACCCCCACATTGATTCAGAGCAGCAATCGTGAAAATGGCCGGGCGCTGTTTCAGAAAAACTGCGCAAACTGTCATCGCTTGTTTGATGCCGGAACATTGATCGGCCCTGAACTAACCGGCGCGCAGCGAACCAATGTAGACTACCTTCTTCAGAATCTGCTCGACCCCAGCGCGTCGATTTCGAAGGATTATCAGATGCAGATCGTGGCCACGACGAATGGCCGTGTGGTGACGGGGTTACTGATCGAAGAGTCAGACAACGCCATTACCATTCAGACAGCGACAGAGAAGGTAATCGTGCCACGAAATGAAATCGAGGAACAGAATATCTCCGATGTGTCCATGATGCCGGAGGGAATCCTGCAGAAGATGACTCACGATGAAGTCCGCGATCTGTTCGCCTACCTGATGGGATCGGAACAGGTTGTATTGCCTTAGCGGCCAGTTGATTTAGTCTTGATCAAGCGACCAGTGTCGTCTTTCGCTCCGCGAAAGCAACGCAACTTTCGCGGAGCGAAAGGCGACACTATATAATCAATACCCCGTGATCGCCGATGTTCTATCGTGGTCCATAGTCTTGAAGTGAAGCCGGGCCCTTGACGCGAATATCGACCGGGGCATTAATGAATTCGGGTTTCGTGTCATAAATCCCATCCACTTCCTGCACGGGCAATCGTATGCGTCGCTGAGTTTGCTCCGGGCGGTCTTCGCAATACCAGACATTGTTTTCGAAGCGAAAAGTCTCCGGAGCGGTCGCATCGCTGATGTTGACAGCGTCCACCATTTGCTGGCTGGTGAAGAATACGATGTTGTTTGAGAATGTTCCGTTGCGACTCGGGAGAAAACCGGGAGTACGATTCTCCTGTAGAATTCTCAAAGCCCATCGTTCCGGGTGGTAGATGGTATTGTGCCGCACGATCGCCGAGTCGACGCCGACAAAGGCGATTGCCGCCATGCCTCCGACAAACTGACAATCTTCAACGGTGATGTCTTTGGCCTCGTAGTTGGCATCGGCTGGCCGGAAAAAATCTTTGCCGGTGCTGCCACCCACATTGACGCCTCGACTGCCAGGATATTCGAAGCGACATTTCCGGACCATGACGCGAGCACTCCCGCCCTTCATCTGCACGCCGTTTGCCTGTTGTCGGCCTTTGGTATCGTCGGGGTTACGTGAGATCATGCAATCAGTGATGACGCCATCGTGACAGCCAACCATATCGATTGCGGAGCCGCCGTTGCCCCAGTCGACGATACGACAGTTGTCGATTTTGAAGTCGTCAAGTCCCGACAGTTTGATGCCATCGCTGTTTCCATTCGGGCCGACATTGCTGACCGCAAGATTCAGCAGCGTGATTCCGCGTGAAGTCGTGGTCTGGGAGCCTCCGTTATCAACGTTGATTCCATTCCCCGTTGCGCCAGTGAGGTGCAGACCGTCGATTGTCAGATAGGAACATCGCGTGATATGGACGCCGCTTCCTCCGCCTTCGAACACCGGTGGTTTCTGTGAATCTTCTGCCTTCAGAATGACCGGGGCCGCTTTGGTCCCGTGGATTTCTCGCAGTTCGAAACCGCCCCGAATGGTGATACCAGAAGCCAGCTTTAACACGTCGCCGGGCTTTGCGATTCGCACTGCTTGCAGCAATTCTTCGCGAGACGAGACGGTTTGCTCTCCGGCTCTGAGTGATGTTCCAGCGAGCAACAACAGCAGCATGATGCCAGAAGAAATACGCATGAAATCCTCACAGGTTCATGGACGAGGTGACGTGATTCAGGTCGACAGGATACCATACATATCGTCAAAAGTGTCTGCAGGGCAGATCCTGCACCACGGCGGCGCATTGTTTCAAGATGGGAAGCCTGTAGACAAAATGGAAGGACCAGTGGTCACGAGAAACGTGGGTTAAGCTTTCGGAGAGCTATCACACTTTTCGAAACCTCAGA
>JBIIIF010000070.1:0-26788 GCA_044235005.1 Planctomycetaceae bacterium
GACGCGAGGGAGCGAAGTGCCATCATTCTCGCGTTGGCCGCTGTTCCGGATACTCTGATTGTGGAAATGCATTCGAAGGGTCTCGCGGAGGAATCGCTGCGGCGGGCCGAGATCCAGTTGCAGAACGACGAATGTAATGAGCTGACATTGCAGCTTTTGATGTCGGCGGCCGACGCGCAGTTAGATGCTCCGGCAGACGAAAAGCAACCGGAGGACAACGAACAGAGGATCAAAGTCTCAGTTCGAATCGCTGACGGTTTCGCGAAGGCTCGCGAATTGCTGTTGAAGAAGTCGAATGTCGAATCGGCTCATCGGGAACTGGTCGATCGAATCCTTGCAGTGGCACAATACGAACTTCAGGGCAAACTGCCGGGCATGACCATTGCGTCCCCGGATGATAATCGAGAATTCATCGTCAATTGGGTTGCCGGCACTCCGGAGCTTCCCTTAACCGTGTTGCCGGTCAGTAATACGGGAAGGATGATGGGCCGAATGCCGGGGCGATCCGATGTCAATCTGAGCTCTTCATCGGATGCTTTTCTGGCTGCGTTTCGCTGGTCGGTGCGCACAATTCCCGGGGCAATTCAGGCAAAATCTGTTCGCGAGCCGTTTCATGCACCGTGGACGATTAGTCGCGAGGCCTCCGGGAACATTAATGACTTGCGAAATCACGAACTCTATCGGTTTGGCACCGTACTCCTGCTGGCGGACAGTGATGGCTTGTCTGCATTTTCAGTCACTGAGCAGCGGTGGTTGTGGAGGAAAACCGCTGCCGAAGGATTCTCCAGTCGACGAACACGTCTGTCAGAAAAGACGTTCGGAAAGCTCGATACGGGCTTTGGCTCTCTGGCGATCTGGTTTGGAGGATCTGGCGTCGACGTTTGCGGTGGAAACGCTCGCTGGGTTTGCCTGAAGTCAAACGACAGCGTGGAAGTGATTGATGTGTACACTGGCAATCGTCTATGGGGGATCCCTCTTGAAGAAGCGTATAGTTCCGTGCTGGCTTGTCGCTCAACGATTATTGGTCACAGAGGTTTCGCGCATTTCGTGATGTTGAATCCTGTTGACGGCAGGGAACAAGTTTCTGCTGTTTTCAGTGCGGGCGAGCTATCGGCAATGGCCCTTCTTCGTGAGACGCCGGAGTCGATTCTAACTCTGAGGCATCCCTTCGAAGGTCCGCCAACGCTCTTGTGGATCAATCAGACGGATGGGCTTGTGAAACGACAGTTGGAATTGTCAGAGAAAATGCATACGACCATCATGGAAGAAGAGTTATTGGCAGTTTTGCAGGAGAACGGTGACCTGAAAGTCGTGGACCTGATGACAGGGGCTCAGCAGGACTTTGCCGGCTCAGGTGCGGAGATTGCTAAGTCGCTATCGATCCCACCGACGAAAATGGCATTCCACGCGGACGCACTGAACTATTACATCTACGAAATGGACGACAATGGACTTGGCCTGTTTGCGTTCGAGACGGCTCGTCTGGTTCCTGTAAAGACAAGCGTTGTGGCCTTCAGCCGAAGTACCGGAAAGCTGGCGTGGGTCCACCCACTGAAAGGCGCGGGAAGTCTTTACGTTGATGGCCCGGATGAGATGGTTGTTCTCGCGGAGGTCAATCAGAATGTTGCGGCCAACCTTGGCGGAGGGCAGGCTCTGAACATTCCGGGACTCGGGATTCAGATGGGCCAGACTTACACGATCAAAGGGCTTTCTCGAGCCACCGGACTGTCCCGCTTCAGCTACAAGGTCGCTGCTCACCGTCCGTTCCCGGAAATCCGCCTGACCAGAACATCCCCCGACCAATTGGACCTGGAGGCGTTTGGAAACAGAGTCAGATTTGTCTCGTCCCCGGTTGCGGTTGCTCCTTGATTTCATCCTGGACCCGATATTTACCCGTCGCTGCGGGTCCTGCAGCGGAGAAAATCGGGCCTGCCCGCCACAGGTTGAACTGCCGCATACGGTGGCCGTCTTCAGGACTTACTGAATACTTCACTGGTATCCAGCGTGTAATCGTCAAGAAAGACCTTGCTGAAATCGTACACGCCAAGGAAATCACCCAACTGATCGTCGTCCGTCTTTCGCATTTCGCCGGCCTCGATCAATTGAAACACGATCTTGCCGAAATCGTCGGTACTGTGAATCCCCCAGGTCTTGAAGACCACGATCGACATCATTCCAAAATGCTGCAACCCCAGGCGTCGAATTCCATCGAGCAGTTCCGGACCACTGATATGCCCAGTCGCTTCCGTCGATCGGTCACGCCCAAGTTGCTCCTGTGTAAACCGCAATGCGGAAAACACGAACTTGTAGGCCATAGGGTGGTAGGTCCGGGGAATGGCATGGTTTCTGACGGAGGTCATTGTTGAAACGATCCGGGGACTTTGTGGCGAGAAAGCATCATCTGATAGTACGGGTGTGAGCCGATTCTACAACAAGGCACACACCGAATGAAGGCCCGATTACCGAATTTAGTCATCGTCCAGATCTGAGCGTCCCTGCTTACTGCCTCGGGAGACCACGGTAACAATATCGGCGGAATCGGTCATGACACGCCGCCCGTCCTCGTAAACGACAACAAGCCGTTTTGCCAGTAATTCATGTTGCAGAACACGTGCGGTGCCGTTTTTCGTAATCACCGTGGCACCGATCGGAGGAAGCTCCTTACGGTGTTCTTCATAGGTATCGTATTCGTATCGCAGGCAGCACTTGAGTCGTCCGCAGCGGCCCGAAATCTTGTTTGGGTCGAGCGTTGCTTTCTGCAGTTTCGCCATCTTCATCGACACCGGAGGCATTTCCTGCAGGTGTGTGTTGCAGCACACCGGCTTGCCACAGTCACCATAATCCGCCAGCAGCCGCGCTTCATCGCGGATCCCGATCTGACGCATTTCGATGCGAGTGTTGAATTCGCGAGCCATTGACTTAACCAGATCACGAAAGTCAACGCGATTCTCGGACAGGTAATAGATAATGACTCGTTCACCGCCAAAGATCTGCTCAATATCGATCACCTGCATCTGCATCGATCGCTCTTTGATCATGGACGTGGCAAGTTCAAAGAAATTCTTCTCGCGAGCAGAATTCTCACCACGCGACCGCCGATCCTCATCGGAGACCGATCGCAGAATCCTCCCCCCGGGGCCCCTGGTGTTTCCCAGATAAGAGCTTGTCTGATTCGTCGCCGGGCACAGCACGACGCCCCATTCGATGCCACGCTCAGAACGAACGACCACTTCATCGTTCCGAGCAAATGACGTCTGACGGCGTGCCTCAAAGTCACCCAGCAGCCTCATCGTTCCATAGCGAACGACATAGCGCGAAACGTCCTGTTCAGAAACCGCAACTTCCGACATCGCTGACCTCAAATATCCCCAGTGCCCAAACTGTGCAGGCCGGACTATAGAGAACTCATTGCGATTGTGGAAACCGGATTGAGGTTACTGATAAATCACAACCAAAAAGACGAGCGATTCCGCTTTGGCAAGATTGCGAATTTCGTGCGGAACATCGGCTCGATAACTGGCCGAATCGCCCTTGTTCAGTTCCGTGACCTCCCCCTCCGACGTCACCTGAATTCTGCCCTTCTGGACAGTCAGAAACTCACGAGTTCCCTCGAAATGCGGCGCCGAACGCAGGGCTCCTTCGGGAGTCAGCAACACCTCATAGAATTCGACATCCTTTTCAAGATGCAGCGGCGAAAGCGTACGAATGGAGCAGTGGCCGTCGGCTCGAAAAATATGCTGGCGATCTTCCGCACGAATCACTTCGATATTGCGAATCGGAACGACCTGCTCCAGCAATTCGGCGACCGACATCCCCAGCGCGTTCGCGATTTTGACGGTGACCGCGAGCGTGGGATTCGCCTGCTCTCGCTCAATCTGGCTTAACATTGAACGACTCACGCCCGAGGCCTGCGACAGGACGTCCAGGGACCAGCCCAGTTTTTGACGTAGTTCATGGATACGGCGACAGACATGGCGGCTGACATCTTCGGCTGATGGATTGTCACCGGCTGAGGAAGCGGGTTTCTTTTTCATGGTTCAAGGCTTCTTCAAAGAGGCTGTCTCGATGGCGGGACAAATGGCAATGGCGAGGACATAAGAATTTCTCTGTGAGCGACACGGCGCTGACAGACTGTTGATTTAATCAGCCGGAACGCGTTAGCGTTCGCAGGTTCTGATCCATTCTTTCGGGCTGTGCTTCGCAGCGTAGAGGCGAAATCAGAACCATAGTTGTCCCACTGAATTTCGTTACAACACTAAATTCCTGACACCTCAGGCTAACGCCCGGCGGCTGACGAGATGACCAAATCACCGGTGGCTACTGCCATTCCGCTCACGGATTCATCGATCAATACACCAGGAAATCCAGTCACCTGCAGCTTGCCATTAAACGACAACCCCGCGGGCCTGCTGGGAGTCTAACGATATTTCCATCATAATGGAAACACGTCTTGCAAAACGGATATAACGCCTCTACCATAACGCACATCGCGTCCACTATACTCAACTTTCCAGGGAGATCCCGGGATGAAGGCTCTGGTTAAGCGACACTCTGAAAAAGGGCTTTGGCTGGAAGATGTTCCGGAACCGGCTGTGGGTGTTAACGATGTTCTGATCAAGGTTGATCGCACAGGGATCTGCGGAACCGACGTGCATATTTATGAATGGGACGCATGGGCTCGCAAGACCATTCCCGTTCCGATGACGGTTGGACACGAATTCGTCGGTGAGATCGTCGCTGTAGGTTCGAATGTGGCCGACTTTCATCCGGGTGAAATCGTCAGTGGAGAAGGTCACGTTGTTTGCGGTCGCTGTCGAAACTGCCTGGCGGGTCGCCGTCATCTTTGCCCGAAGACTCAGGGCATCGGTGTAAATCGCCCCGGCGCGTTTGCCGAATATATGGCTTTGCCGATGACCAACGTCTGGCATCATCACGAAAGCATCGATCGCGATATTGCTTCAATTTTCGACCCGTTCGGTAACGCGGTTCACACGGCTCTGGCTTTCCCCGTATTGGGCGAAGACGTTCTTATCACCGGGGCCGGGCCGATTGGTCTGATGGCTGCCGCAGTCGTTCGTCATGCCGGGGCACGATTTGTGGTAGTAACGGACGTCAATCCATGGCGGCTGGATCTGGCAAAGAAGCTTGGCGCGACACGCGTCGTTGATGTACGACACAAGAAACTTGGAGACGTCCAGCGTGAGCTGGGGATGGTGGAAGGTTTCGATGTGGGCCTGGAAATGTCCGGCAATCCGGCCGCGTTTCGCAGCATGCTGACGAATATGGCACATGGCGGAAAGATCGCGATGCTGGGTATTCCTTCAGAAGACATTTCCATCGACTGGAATATTGTGGTCTTCAATATGCTGACGATCCAAGGCATTTACGGTCGCGAGATGTATGAAACCTGGTACAAAATGTCCGTGATGCTGCAGAGCGGACTGGATATCAGTCCTGTGATTACTCATCGTCTGCACTACACCGAATTTGAAAAAGGCTTCGAAGCGATGCGATCCGGACAGTCCGGCAAGGTCATCCTGAAGTGGTCGTGAGTGATCAATTCCTGTCATGAGTCTTCCTGATGTCCCTCGGGCCTGTCGCACAATCTCGCCGACTGACGATGGTGATCACCGAACTTGATGTTGGTGGGGCCGAGAAAGCCTTCGTGCGCGTGGCCACAGGTCTGAAGACTCTTGGCTGGGATGTCAATGTCATCAGCCTGCGAGATGCCGGGCCGCTGGCACCTTTGCTGGAAGCCGCCGGCATTCAGGTCCTGGCGCTGCAGGCTGGCGGTCTGCTGGACCTTCGTGCGATCTGGCGACTGCGTCAGGAGCTGCTGCGCAGACCAGCAGACGTGCTGTTGACCTTTCTGCATCAGGCCAATCTGGTGGGGCGAATCGCAGGCCGTCTTGCAGGCGTCCGCAGAATCGTGTGCGGAATCCGAGTTGCTGATCGGCGACTGATTGTCAGACTTCCCGAGCGGCTCACAAAGAGCCTGGTTGATCATTATGTGGCCGTCAGCCAGTCGGTTGGTGATCTGCATCGGAACATCTGTCACATCGATACCAACCGCATGGTGATGATTCCCAATGGAGTTGATCTGGAGGCCATTGATGCGGCTGTCCCTGCGATTCGCAGTGAGATGGGGTGCGGGCCGGACGATCAAGTCATCCTGTGCGTGGGACGGCTCTCGCAACAGAAAGCTCCTCTTGATGTGCTTGCAGCCTTCCATCTGATGCTGTCGCGGTTTCCCGAACTGAAGTCACAGTCAAGACTGTTGTTTATCGGGGAAGGAGAATTGAGGACAGAACTGCAGCGTCGAATCCATGAGCTTGGCCTGCAAAGCTCTGTGCAGCTTGCCGGATGGCGTCCCGATGTCTGGAGGCTGATGAAGTCCGCGAATGCTCTGGTACTGGCTTCGCACTGGGAAGGATTACCCAACGTCATCATGGAGGCACAGGCTGCCGGATTGCCGGTTGTGGCCACCGCCGTTGATGGCAGCACGGAACTGATTCACGATCAGGTCACAGGGCGACTTGTTCCCCCAGACGATGTGAACGCACTGGCCGACGCACTGGGTGAAATCCTGCAGAACAAAGCGTGCGCATCGCTGATGTCCGGCAATGCTCGCAACCATGTTGCGGAGCATCATCGCTGGAGCACAAGCATTCATCAGTATAACAAGCTGCTGAGCACGATCTGAAGTGACTCCTGCAGAGGCTCAAAGCGAGTTCGCCGAGCCGCTCCAATCGGGACGAACGGCAAAATCTTTGCAGCCTGTCGGAAACCGTCGAGTCACGGGCCCGTACGGTAACAAAGTTCCGTTACGCACACCACATTCGACACCTGCCCGGCATGATTTGATTTTCATCAACATCTGATGCTCCCTCCCCATCGTCGACGTTCTTATCCGGTCAAGAGACAGACTTGAAACTCGAAAATCTGCCACTGTGGAAGCGAATGGCCGTCGGCTATGTCGTCGTTGGAGTTCTGGTATTGATCTGCGGAGCGGCTGGCGGGGGCGGAATCTACTGACTGGATCGATTGCTGACCAAACTTTCGGGGCCAGCGTGGAGCACAGCCGACGGCGCGATGAATGCCGCAATCATCATTCAGGGGCAGATTATCGCCAATTGCGAGATCATCCACAATGTTGATGTCGAGCGGAACAAGAAACGCTCTGGTTGACGAAATCGAATCGGAAGCCAGAACCCTGCATCCGCAGCCTGAACACATGGGCATGAGTTGAAATTCGAATCGCATTGGGGCACAACACGGACTTACTGACCTGAGTCACAAACGGCTGGCAACTGTGTCATCGTCGTTGGTGGTTCCGGATGATTCCGTTGTTTCCAAAGAGGCCCCGCGATGCAAAGCTGGCCACTGCTGACATTCCGCATAAGCCTCGCTGACCTGCATTCGGTCGACACTTCGGCCAGACGTCCTGCGAGACGCAACCGCAATCATGGGCCACAGCGACTCTTTCTGCTGATACTGCCCATACTCTTCACATGGAACTGCAACTCAAGTGCTCGCGCACAGGATCATCAGTCTGTCGACTTCGATAAAGACATCGCGCCGCTCTTCAAAGATCGATGCCTGAGTTGTCATGCAGAGTCGCAAGGTGGCGGGCTCAGTTTGACATCGAGGGAAGCATGGCTGAAGGGAGGCGACTCCGGAGTCGCGTTTAACACAACTGCACCTGAGTCAAGTGCGCTCTGGATCCGCGTCACGGCAGGCCCGGATGAAGAACACAGGATGCCTCCGGAAGGCTCGCGATTGAATTCCGAGCAACTGACTCAATTGAAGCGGTGGCTCTCAGACGGCGCACGTTGGCCGGAGAAATCTTTTCTGCAGTCACCACAGACCGCCGCTCGAGAACACTGGGCGTTCAAGGCTGTGAAGACTCCGCCAGTTCCAGATGTCGCCAATAAAGATCAAACAAGGAATGAGATTGATGCGTTCGTCCTGTCACGACTGGAGCAAGAGAGAATCACTGCGGCTCCTGAGGCGGATCGCGTCACTTTGCTGCGTCGAGTCACTCTTGATCTCACAGGACTACCACCTTCGCCGGACGATGTTATTCGATTCCTGAAGGACTCAGCCCCGAACGCTTATGAACGAGAAATAGACAGGCTGTTGTCGCTGCCGGCATACGGCGAACGATGGGCTCGCCCATGGCTGGATCTTTGTCACTTCGCCGACACCGACGGTTATCTGACGGATCAAAAACGTCCTGTGGCCTGGCGTTATCGTCAGTGGCTGATTGATGCTCTCAACCGCGACTTACCGTTCGATCATTTTACGATCGAACAACTGGCCGGTGATCTATTGCCTCAGCCAACTCAGGAGCAACTCCTGGCGACCGGCTTTCTTCGCAACACACTCAGCAATCGTGAAGGTGGAGCAGACCTGGAAGAATATCGAGTCGAACAGGTCGTTGACCGGACTCGCACAGTCGGAACTGCCTGGCTCGGCCTGACCGTTGGCTGCTCTCGCTGCCATGACCACAAATATGATCCGCTGACTCAGAAAGAATTCTTTCAGCTCTACGCGGTGCTCGACCAGGCCGATGAGGTCAATCTTTCGCTTCCTCTGCCGGGAGAACAAGCCGCGTTTGAGGCAGCGTTTGCAGAATATCGGAAGAAGCGAGACACGCTGGTGGCATCATTTCAGCCGGGCCTCGATGAACTCCAGAAGCGCTGGGAAGACCGCATGCAGGAGGCGGTGACTCATCCCGGAGTTTCGCCGACATGGGATCGCCAATGGGAAGTTCTTGGACTGGTCTGGGGCGGAGAACTGGGCGAAGGACAGCTTGAAGGTTGTGTGATCGCCCAAACTCCGTGGGAACAGAGAACACGGGACGAAAAGGATCGCCTGCAGGACTACTTTCTGGCTCGGGGATCCATCATTGATGATGCGAAATTTGCAGAACTGAAACTTTCAACACTGACACCACAACTGGAGGAGCTGAAGAAATCTGTTCCATGGCCAACACGTGCGCCAACAATGCGGCAGGCTCGACATGCACGACCGGTTCATATTCATACTCGCGGCGATTTTCGAGTTCCCGCAGAACTGGTGCAGGCCGATATTCCGCGATGGCTGCGGCCGGATGTTCAGGGTCTGGCCAGCGTTTCCGATGAGAATGTTCCTGCTGCTCAGCCCGTCAGTCGACTCGATCTCGCCCGATGGCTGGTGTCGAAAGAAAATCCGCTGACCGCGCGAGTCGTTGTGAATCGCATGTGGCAGGAATTCTTTGGACGAGGTCTCGTGGATCCGTCAGATGATTTTGGTCTTCGAGGTGAGAAGCCCAGCCATCCTGAGCTGCTGGATTGGCTCGCAGCGGAGTTCATGAGTCGTGGCTGGAGTGTTAAGCAGATGCATCGTCTGATTGTCACCTCGGCAACCTATCGCCAGTCCTCTGTTGCCCGGCCCGACTTAGTGACGATCGACCCACAGAACCGATTGCTGGCCAGACAGATGCCTTTGAGATTTTCATCTGATCAGGTGCGAGATGCGATGTTGTACGCCAGCGGTCTTCTGGAAAGTCGCATCGGTGGACCGAGCGTGTTTCCTCCACAACCGGAGATTGTCGCCAAAGAAGGATTCTCCAACGTCTGGAAGACCAGTGAAGGTGCGGATCGGTATCGACGAGGGCTCTATACGTGGATTCAACGTTTGTCACCCTTCGCACAGAATGTCACATTTGATGCTCCAGCGGCGAACGCCAGTTGCACGCGTCGCGATCGTTCGAATTCTCCATTGCAGGCACTGACGCTGCTGAATGATCCTGTCTTTTTCGAAGCCGCCCAGGCGATGGCTCGAGTTGCCCTGACTCAGCCAGATCTTACCGACAGAGAACGGATCCAATGGGTCTTCCATCGCACGGTTTCACGCGACACCACGGAGTCCGAAGTCGAAACGCTAACTGAGTATCTCAGAGAGCAACGTCGCCTGTTGGCAGAAGATGCAGCCGCAGCCAAACGACTGGCCCCCATCGCAATCGAGACGATAGAGCAACATGAAGTGGCTGCATGGACCAGTCTCTGCAGCATTGTCCTGAATCTCCACGAATTTATCGTTCGAGAATAATTGCCAGCTCCGTGCCTGCAATCCCGGCAAAGGGTCCTATGCGTCGGTCGGTAAATCCGCCGCTCTGGCCAATTCTGCCGGTCTTTACCGAGGGTTTCCTGATTTCCGAGTAATCCGCCACTTTCGCTGAAGGCGTCGGATGAACACGTATTGACGCGTTTTGGGAATCGTCATACTGTCCCCCTCGTTGCGACTGAGTGGTCAACAACTGACCGGCAAAGAAGCGACAAGTACAACCAATCGCCCCCGGAAGCAGCTAGAGTCCTCCGCCCCCCCTGGGATTCGCTGCTTCCGGGATTTTTTTGCGCAAAACATCGGCACGAAATGATCGTGCCCGCTCAACGCACGCAGCTTCGCGTTTGTTGAGTCTGCGTGAGTTTCAGGGGTCATCACCTCGCCACGGCGAAACCACGCACACAGAACTGCTGACAACTACGCGGTCTCTGATTACTCCGCAGCACTCACTTTGGGCAGATTTGTTCGGCCAAAGGCACGCCAGACGAAGAACCACACCATGGCCATCATGGCAACGGCAATCAAGACCGCCAGCCACGCCTGCCGACTCGCTCGATCGGCCATCATCTGCACAGGTTGCAGAGCGGCGTCCCGACGCTCCTGAACAATGACCAGCCAACCCGTCCCTTCGACTGGAGCCAATGCCGCAATCCATTCGCCGGCATAAGATGAGGAGTTAGCGTCCTCTAACTGCCCTACGGGATCGAGGTAGGCAGGCAGCTTGACAACTTTCCGAACGGAGACATCTCCTGCCGCCAATTCCTCACGAATCTTCAGCACTGTCTCGTTGCTCATCGTCAGCTTCTCAAGAACTTCGACATCCTGCGACTTCTGCTCGGCTGATTTCACGAACTCCTCGGTCAAATACGGATGGTCCAGCAAGCGAAGGTTTTCTGCTTCACGAAACTCCGCCAGCGCGATAATGCGCTTGACGCTGTCATCATCCTTGTCCTGAATGCGACGTCCCAGACGTGACTGCAGATCGCCGAGATTCGCCGTGCGGGCAAACACACCGATCACTGACCCCGCAGAGTCTCGCACCGGAACGCTCAACGCCACAGTCTGCCGATCTGTTGTGGTGCTCTTATAGGCCACGCTGACATGTCGAGTCGTCAGAGGTTTCACATCCTCGGGGATCTGATCTTCGGGATAGTCGAGACCTCGCCCATGAAAATAGTCTCGATAGCGAAACGCTTTTGCCAACGTCAGAGAGCTATACTCACGCCGCCAGATCTGAACACCATCAGCGTTCGTCAAAAACCAGCTTGTGTCCTGTTCATAATGACGTCTGGCATTCGCAGCCTGACTGCGTTCCCACGCCGCATCGAGCTGTCTCATCCAGTTCAGCCTGGCGTCGTCTTCGGGGCTGACCGGCATCCCTTCACTGGCAGCCGACACAAGTGCGACGACGTCGTCGCTGCTTTGCTGAAACATTAACTCGAGCGATGAAGACAAACGAGGATCCGCAAGAATGTTCTCAAGTTCATCAAGGCGATCATTCAGCTCATCCTCCAGACCAGCCGCCTGCAGTCTTGCAGATAAAGCGTCGCTTTCCAGAGCGCGGTCGGTGATCTGCTGTTCGGTCACATGCAGATTTCTGGTCAGGGCGTTCACAAAGATCGGAACCATCGCCGCCATCAACAGGACCGGTGCGACAACCCCCAACATTAGTAAAGGACGACGGGCACGCTGACGATCACGCGCATCCATTTCATCACGCACAGCCTGAGCATTGGGAAGTCGATCCCCCGGCGCCACGGCGAGACACCGTTCTATAATTTCAGCCAGCCTGCGATCCACACCGCGCACCTGCCGATGCGCGGAAGGAACTCCGGATTGATGAATAATCTGCTGATAAGTTTTGAGCCGCTGATCCAGTGTCTCACATTTCTCAAGACGCCTCTGAGTCGCCTCCGTCCGATGTGGCGGATCGCCGGTCAGCATGTGATACAAAAGCGCGCCGACCGCATACACGTCCCAGCGAGCATCGGGCAGTGCTTCCAGATCGGCTTGTTCCGGAGCCATGTAATACAGTGTTCCCAGCGCCGGGCTTTGCTCGTGCGACATCCGCGACTGACCAAAGTCACACAGTCGGGCATGCAGTTGATTGTCCAGCAGAACATTGTCCGGCTTAAGGTCGCAATGCAGAACTCCGGCACCATGAGCATCGATCAGAGCACTGCAGATCTCGCGAGCGATCCGGATGGCTTCTTCAACGCTGATGCCACCGCGAGCCAGAAAGTTACCCAGCGAACCGTTCTCCACATACTCCATTACGAAGTACGGTGGCTCTGCATTCCAGCCGACATCCAGCAGGCGGACGATGTTGCGCGACGTGTAGACTGCAGCCAGCTTTTCAACTTCGCGGCTGAGCATGGACCAGTTGAGCCCTCTCCGATGTGGATAAAACTTCACCGCGACCATGCGGCCTGTGCGATCTTCCCGAGCCAGCCAGACGGTTCCGTAGGCTCCGGTCCCCAGTCGACGAACGATGGAGTAGCCTTCAATCTCTGCCGGGGCCTTGTTCGCCTGAAGGCTCAGCCGCCGCGACCGTTCCCGATCGTCGTCATTCTGGATCTCTGTGTTGCCGGCATCCGTCACTGATAAATACTCGTCCATTGATTGCAATAGTTGCAGCGAACTCGACCATCCGGAGAAAGTTCTGCGGTGCTGTCAACGGTCGCCCCGCAGCCGTGACATTTGAAAGCCGGCGACCCGGGAGGCTGCTGAGCAACGATCTCCAGTGCTTTCCGCTTCTTTTCCGCGTGCGAAGATTGCTTTGTGGTGTCCTGATGCTGTTCGAAATTCTTCGACACCCGATTGAAGATGCGGAAGACATTAAAGAAAACGAATCCCGATGTGCCCAGTATAAAGAGAAACGCGAGTCCAAAAACCACGGCGAAGATGATGATCAGTAAATTCATGCTTTCCATCTCAATACCCGTGCCTTCCTCTGACACTCCTGTGCAGGCTGCCGCTCATTCATCGAACGATCCATGAAGGAGATTCGTCGTCTATACGAATTCTTCGAGCTGAATTTGCAGCACACAACATATGATCTCAGAATCCGCTCAGAAATGCACTCGGAATCACGTGTTTGAGAATTCGGAGTTTCGCGGCTTTTTCCCTGAATGGTGTTCATCGTGTCACAGCCTTGGTAAAACGCCCAAAAAGGAAATTCCTGTCAGCCTTTAAATCGTAATGGCGCCTAAACAATGAACTGGATTGATCGAAAAAGACTGGCATCTGAGGTGCTGGCAGGCACGTTTTTGAATCTGGGATCCTCAGTCGCCGTAGAGATTGCGGTTGAAGCAGGGTTCGATTGGGTACTGCTGGATCTTGAACACGGTTCCGGCAGCCTGACGGAACTCCGCAGTCAACTTCTGGCGACTCGCGGATCATCAGCCGCTCCGATCGTGCGAATTCCATCGATCGACGCCGACATGGTCAAGTTCGTGATGGACAGCGGTGCGGCGGGAGTGATGTTCCCGTATGTGCCGGATGCCACCGAGGCGGCTCGAGCGGTCAGCATCATGAAGTATCCACCCACCGGTGTGCGCGGAGTTGCTCAGGTGATTCGAGCAACTGACTACGGGCGAAACTGGAAGGGTTATCTCAATGAGGCCAATGACAGATCTCTGGTGATTGTGCAGATTGAAACCCCGGAAGCCGCCGATCAGGCCGAAGCGATGGCAACAGTTCCTGGAGTTGATGTGCTGTTCGTGGGACCGATGGATCTGTCGGTGAATCTGGGACACCCTGGCGATTTTTCTCAGCCCGGATTTCTGCAGCATCTGAAAAACGTGGTCGCCGCCTGTGAGAAGCATGGCAAGACCGCCGGAATTCTCTCTCGCCCCGAACTGGTTGATCAACATAAGTCGATGGGCTTCAGATTCCTTGCACTCGGATCAGACTCCGGAGCAATCGTGCAGGGCATGAACAACAATATCGCGGCGATTCGAAAACCAATTGCATAATGCGATCGCTCTAAAGATGCAGGACGGCCGTAAAGACCGCCCTGCACAAAAGACCGCCCTGCACAAAAGACCGCCCTGGACAGAGAAAACTACTTCACTCGCACCAGTTTCATGATGCGCCCGGAAACGTTCCAGTCCTGAACATACAGGTTGCCGTCCTTGTCCCAGTAAGATCCGTGAGTGCCACTGAAGACACCTTCGATCCACTGATCCTGCGGGACGCCGTAGTTCACTCGCCTGGCCGGATCCGCGTTATGGCCCAGCACCGCCATGATCGTGTTGCTCTTGTCCAAAATCACAACTCGACCATGCAGGTCCGGTACAGAAACGTAGTCGCCCTGAACAGCCGCTGATGTTGGCATACCGAGCCCTGTGATGACTTCTTCAATGTAATTGCCTTCCAGGTCGTAGTGCAGCAATCGTCCCTTTGGCTCATGATTTCGGTCGCAGATCAGCAGGCGAGGTGGCTCATAGCGAGTATCCAACGTCATGCCGTGAGCCGTGTTGAACTGCTTCAGGTCATTGCCTTTGGTGCCGAAGTGCTTCAGGTAATTTCCGGCTTTGTCGAACTTAAAAATGTGATTGCTGGCATAGCCGTCAGACAGAAAAATATCGCCATTAGGAGCGACGGTGATGGCTGTCGGGCTGAACGCGGTCAGCTTCAGACCGGATTCTTCCGGGAACTTCAGACGCAACACAATGTCACCGGTCTCTGCGTGAAACTTGATGCCTTCAGCAGCGGCATTACGAGCACCGTAGATGAATTCCGCGTCGCCTTCTTCACGAATTTCGATGTCGTGCAGTCGAGTATAGTCGTCACCCACAAAACGTCGCACGAGCTTGCCGTCGGGAGAAAACACAAACACACCCATGTCAGCGCTGGTGTAAATGTTGCCGGCTTTGTCGACAACGACGCCTCCGTGAGTAGGCCCGATGATGGATTTGCCATCTTCACCCAGTCCCCAGCCGGGAACCGTGTCAAATGTCATGATGCCGCAACCCATGCGGACCGGTGCAACTTTCTCTGCGGCCAGTGCTGGTGCTGCAAGGCAGCAGGCCAACGCGGCAACCATCAACTTCACACAACGATTCATCAGCAATCTTCCTGTCAGAAAAAGCCTTTATACAGATCCGCGCGAGGCTGGTGGAGAAGCACATGCGAATCTCCCCGACCGGAGCCGCACGCCGCGAACCGACGCAGTATTGAGAACCTGCCACCGCAATACAAACCTGGGCGCATTCCCGTCGGCGGAGCGACGAGTGTACCGAACGCCCGTCGCTCCGCCGACGGGAAAAAGAGCCATCGGCATTATCCACGGCTTCCTCTGGACTGCGATTCGGCTCCACGTCGCCTCAGAAGTCCGTCCCGCGGCGATTTCTACCGGAACACAAGTTATCGACGAGATTCATCGAGTGACAAGCGTCGCTCGCCCCGGTTCCGCTCTTGTTGATGTTTCCGCCAGCCGCGCATACTGCAATTCTTACGGGTGACTCGTGGCCGCTGGTCCACGCGGTCGCTGTGCAGAAAGCCGTTGAGGAATAACCATGGCTAAAAGTCGATTGCTGATTCAATGGTCGCTGATCCTGGTCTTCGCGTGCAGTCTGAGTGGCTGTGCAACAATCATCAGTGGTCGAAAGAGCCAGGTGACAGTGAAGAACCATGCTGGTCCGACGTATTTCAATGTCGTCGATCAAAACGGTAACGTCGTTCATTCCGGAGTCACCCCGGCTCAGGTGACACTGAAGACCAGCGTCAAAGCATTTCGACCTGCCAAATATGACGTCGTCTATGCCGGTCAGGAAGGCGTTTACCGTCAGGAAGTGCCACGCGACATCAACTGGTGGACGGCAGGAAACATCGTCATCGGTGGTATCCCGGGATTGCTCGTCGACGCCGGTACTGGCGCGATGTGGCAGTTCGATTCTGAAGTGCACGGCAGCGTCCCCGCTCACCTGGTTGTGGCTGACCGAGGCCACGGCGAAGCGATCATCGCCGGAAACAGCATGCCAGCTCAGGGAGCGATGATGACTGCAGAGCAACATCAATCGCAGCCGCATATTCAGCAGGCCTCCTTCGGCGAACCAACAGATAGTCCTTACCATCAGCGGACCCAGCCGATGACTCAGGGACATCTGGAACCAGAGAATCGCCGCTATTGATGAGGGCAGTTGTACTGCCACAAGATGCAAGGTTTGGTTGATGCCGACGTTTGTCTGCTCTGCGGGGACATCTGAGCTTTGGAATTTGAGATTTGAAATTTCAAATTTGAGATCTGAGTTTCCAACGTGTCTTTTCGGATTTGCTCAACGATTGCTTGCGCCTCGCTTCAACTATGCTGACTAAAGTCGGATTGAAGATTCCTCTGAGAGCGGCACGGCGCTGGCGGTTTGGGGAATGAGGGAATCCGGTTCGGGGCTTGCTCGAAGAAATCGGCCTTGTTTGCTAGTGTTCCGACTTGTGGAGCAGTCCCAGTCTCACCGCGTCGTGGCGTGGTTGTGCTGAATTCTTGCGGACTGTCGGGCATCATTAAGGTCGACGACAACGAAACTGGAGCGAGGGCGGGGCCCTTGTTTTGCATTTATGGCGGAAAAAACCTATCTGGCGGTGGATCTGGGCGCGGAAAGTGGACGCGTCATGGCAGGACGGTTCGACGGCAAGCATGTCTCGCTGCATGAAATTCACCGCTTCGGCAACGGCCCGATTCGACTGGGAGGAACGCTCCGCTGGAATCTGGTCGGGCTGTGGACCGAAATCCAGAACGGCCTGCGAGAAGCCGCTTCGCGTTATGGTTCGTCGATTTCCTCAATCGGCGTCGATACGTGGGGCGTCGATTTCGTCCTGATGAATCGCAACGATGAGATGCTCGGTCAGGCCTGGAACTACCGCGACTCTCGCACCGACGGCATGCTCGCGAAAGCACTCCAGCGTGTTCCTCGTGCAGAGATTTTCAGCCAGACCGGCCTGCAGTTTATGCAGATCAATTCGCTGTACCAATTGCTGGCGATGTGTGAACGCGATCCGGAACTGGTGGCGCAGGCAACTCGCTTTCTGATGATTCCGGACTTCTTCAACTGGTGTCTGTGCGGCAGTCGAGTTGTCGAGTTCACAAATGCCACAACCACGCAGATGCTGAACGCGACGACGCGTGGCTGGGCCGACGACATTCTGCGACGTCTGGATATTCCGACTCAGATGTTTCCCGAGATCGTGAACCCGGGAACTCAACTCGGAGGTCTGCGAAAGGATGTCAGCGAATTCACAGGCTTGAACAAAGTCAATGTGGTCGCTCCTGCGACACATGACACGGGGTCTGCCGTCGCGGCCGTGCCGACATCTCACACGGGCAATCCTGACTGGGCTTATATCAGCAGCGGCACATGGTCCCTGATGGGCGTTGAAGTGAACAACGCGGTGCTGACCGAGAAAGCTCTGCAACGCAATGTGACCAACGAAGGTGGCATCGGTGGAACTTATCGTCTGCTGAAAAACATCATGGGCCTGTGGCTCGTGCAACGTTGCAAGGTTGCGTTTGAAGAACGAGGCCTCAAGGTGGACTATGCGGAGCTGACTCGCAAAGCCGCAGGGGCAACTCCGTTTCGTTCGCTGGTTGATCCGGATCGGCCCGAGTTTCTGCGACCGACGGATATGACAGAAGCGATCGCTTCAGAATGTCGCCGCACTGGTCAGCCGGTTCCCGAGAACGAAGGTGAATTTGTGCGATGTGCTTTGGAAAGCCTCGCGCTGAAATATCGAATGGTGCTGGGATGGCTGGAAGAGCTGACCGGTGTCAAAGTGAAAGTGATTCATGTCGTCGGTGGCGGTGCTCAGAATGCCTTGCTGAATCAGTTCGCGGCCGATGCCTGCGGAGTTCCGGTGATCGCGGGTCCGGTGGAAGCGACGGCTTTGGGGAATGTGCTGGTGCAGGCGATGTCAGCGGGTGATATTTCGTCGCTGCATGAAATTCGCGAGGTCGTGCGTCGGTCTGAATCGATTACAGAGTTTCATCCGAAGAACAATGACGGCTGGGACGACGCCTGGGAGCGATTCCGCCGGATTTGTGAGGTATAGTGGGGCCGGGAGTATTGTACACCCGTCGCTCCGCCGACGGGACTTCGCGACAAGCAGGGTGGTGCCTCAGCGGCATCAGGCAGGATCATGGGACTTTTTGACAAGCTAAAGCGTGGGCTCGAAAAGACGAAGCAGATTCTGCGGACCGATGTTCGCGACCTGTTTCGTTCCGGGCAGATTCTGGACGATAGTCTGCTGCAGGATTTCGAAGCTCGACTGATCCGCACCGACATGGGAGTGACGGCCGCTGGTCGCATCACCGCGCGATTGAAGGCCGATCATGGTGGACGAACGGTCGACGTCGATGCCATCTGGAAAACGGTTCGCGACGAACTGATCGAACTGCTCAAAGGCAACGATGGCATCCGCTGGGATCTCAGCAATCCGCTTTCGCCGATTATGAAAGCCGCTTCGGGGCCGACCGTGATTCTGGTCGCGGGAGTCAACGGTGTCGGCAAGACAACGTCGATTGCAAAGCTTACCAATCTGCTGATGAAGAACGGCCATAAAGTCGTGCTTGCGGCTGGCGACACATTCCGTGCGGCAGCAGTTGAGCAGTTAACGATGTGGAGCGAACGTCTGGGTTGTCCGATTGTTCGCAAGGAAAGCAACTCTGATCCGGCGGCCGTTGCGTTTGAAGGTGTTCAGAAGGCTGTTGAAATTGGTGCTGACTACCTGATCGTTGATACAGCCGGACGATTGCAGACTCAGAAGAACCTGATGGATGAGCTGGAAAAAATCCGCCGAGTCATGCGGAAGATTATTCCAGATGCTCCTCATGAGAGCCTGCTGGTTCTGGACGCAACAACCGGCCAGAACGGGCTCAGCCAGGCCAAGAGTTTTTCTCAGGCGATCGGATGCACGGGCCTGATTCTTTCCAAACTGGACGGGACAGCTCGGGGAGGTGTCGCCGTCGCGATTCGGCAGGAGATGGGATTCCCGGTCAAGTACATTGGCGTTGGTGAACAGGTGGACGACCTGGAACTGTTCGATCCGGAAGGGTTCGTGGACGCTCTGTTTGCGAAGTAGGCGGCGCTGCCGGCAGGGCATGTTCCGCATTTGTGCCTATCCCAACCCGCTGCGTGAGCGAGGGATTGTGCTTTTGCGTTTTTGCGCAGTGTTTCGAGAGACCCCTCGCTGACGCGTCAGGTTGTGATAATTCCCTGTGTTTTCGCCCCGTTGATTTTCCCCAGTCTTGAACAGCGCAACTTCAAAACTCGCGCGTCGGGTTGTCATAGCAACACGTGGCCGCGATTCATCGCTTGCAGTGCAAACAGCGTCATTTTGAATGAGAAACCCGGGCATTGCTGAGCAAAGTCTGGCAATTCGTGAAGGTCGACTTCCGACGATCGGGCCTCGTTTGTATTTTTCGCGTCAAATCGCGGGAGATGTGAGTTCACTGATTGTTCAGTTCGACGCAGCTTCCGCACTGGATGACTGTTTCCGGACTGGACCTATGAACGAACCCACTGTACCTGCTCATCGCGACTTCGTCCGTCAGATTATTGACGAAGATCTGCGGACCGGAAAATGGGGCGGGCGTGTGCATACTCGATTTCCCCCCGAGCCGAACGGTTATCTGCATATCGGTCATGCGAAATCCATCTGCCTGAACTTCGGGATCGCCAAAGAATACGGAGGGAAGTGTAATCTCCGCTTCGACGACACGAACCCTGAGAAAGAAGAAGTTGAGTACGTTGATTCTATCATGGAAGACGTGCGCTGGCTGGGCTTCGACTGGGAAGATCGCCTGTTCTACGCATCAGACTACTTTGAACAGCTCTATCAGTGGGCCGAACAACTCATTCGCGACGACAAAGCCTACGTCTGCAGTTTGGCTCAGGAAAATATTCGCGACGGTCGCGGCAGCGCTTCGGAAGCCGGTGTCGACAGTCCTTATCGCAGTCGTTCTGTCGAAGAGAATCTCGATCTGTTTCGCCGCATGCGAGCTGGTGAATTTCAGGACGGTGCGCATGTGTTGCGAGCGAAGATCGATATGGCTCACAAGCATATGCTGATGCGCGATCCGATCATGTATCGCATTCGCCATGCTGAGCATCATCGCACAGGCCACAAGTGGTGCATCTATCCGACCTATGATTACACGCACGGTCAGTCGGATTCACTCGAAGGCATTACTCATTCAATTTGTACGCTGGAGTTTGAGAACCATCGTCCGTTGTACGACTGGTATTGCAGTGCCCTGGGGATTCATCACCCACAGCAGATTGAGTTCAATCGACTGAACCTGACTTACACGATGATGAGCAAGCGCCGGTTGCTGGAGTTGGTGCAGGGTAAGCACGTGAACAGCTGGGATGATCCTCGCATTCCAACGCTGCGCGGATTGCGTCGGCGAGGTTACACGCCGGAAGCGATTCGAGCGTTCGTCGCCTACGTCGGTGTAACGAAGCACAACGCCACGATGGACATGGGAGTGCTCGAGAATCACATCCGCGAAGACCTGAACAAGCGGGCCGAGCGTCGTATGGCGGTGCTGAATCCTCTGAAGGTTGTGATCACCAATTATCCGGATGATCAGACCGAGGAGATGGAAGCGATCAACAATCCGGAAGACGCTTCGGCCGGCAGTCGCAAGGTGCCGTTCAGTCGTGAACTGTATATCGAGCGAGACGACTTTATGGAGGATCCTCCGAAGAAGTTCTTCCGCTTGTCACCGGGCAAGGAAGTTCGACTTCGCTGGGCTTATTTTGTGACCTGTACCAATGTGGTGAAGGACGCAAGCGGAGAGATTACCGAGATTCACTGCACGTACGATCCTGCGACCAAGGGGGGCGATGCTCCGGATGGCCGCAAGGTTAAGGCCACGATGCATTGGGTCTCTGCGAAGCATGCCGTGCAAGCCGAAGTTCGTATGTACGATCATCTGTTTCTGAAAGAAGATCCGGACGAAGTGGCTGATGAAAAGCTCGACTGGAAGTCCAATCTCAATCCGGATTCCTTAAAGATCATCAGCAATGCGATGCTGGAGCCAGCCCTTGGGGCCGGAAAGCCGGGCGATCGATTTCAGTTTGAGCGACTCGGTTACTTCTGCGTCGACCTCGATTCTTCCGCCTCAAAGGTTGTGTTTAATCGCACGGTCACGTTGAAAGACCAATGGGCGAAAGAGCAGTCCAAGGGCTGATTTTGCTGAGATTCCTGTACTCAATGAACCGCCGGAGTTCGCTCATTCAGCAAGCGAGCCCGGCGTTTTAGCGTTCTCTGCGGCCCATCATAATCTGAAGGTTGCGAGTGAGAATCGGGAATCCTTCTTGCGGTTCCGCGTCGGGAAAGGCAGAATCCGTCAGGTGCCCCTGAAGGTTTCATGCGAGCGGCGGGCACAGGCTTGAGGGATTATTCTGTGTGCGGCCACGATTGAGGAATTCTCTTCAGGGGATCCCAGGAACGCCCGGCCTCAGTTCACACAGTGCGGAGAAGATGACGTGGCTGCGACGCGAAAACGAATGTTGGTGATGGGCAGAACCGGGTCCGCTGTCCCTCGAATCAAAGAGCTGACCGGTGAGCAGGTCGATGTCGTCTCCGCCAACGATGTCCCGCTGCCGGATTCCTCGGCTGACTTTATGGTCGTCGATAGTTCCGAGCCGGGACTCATGTCCGACATGCAGGTTTGCGGCATGGGGCTCTTCAGTGCACTACCAGATGGAGTGGTGCTGCTGGATGAAGCTCAGAATGTCCTTTGGCATAACTCGACGTTTCGCAACTTATTGAAGACCGACGCCGTGCTGGTCGGGCAGGCATTGCAGGATGTGATCAAACCAGCCGACGGAACAGATCTGCGGCGCGTCATGGTGCCGGCGAATCCTGGTGAAGCTGCGTCACTCAATGTTCGCCGTGAAGATCGCAGCAGCCTGGGTTTGCGACTGGCTCGCACCACGATTTCGCTGGGCGGCAATCAGCACAATGCCATGATTCTGACTGTTCGTGATGTCAGCAAGCAGATGCTGGAGAAGCAAAAGCAGGACGCGATTTATCGAGCCGGTCTGGAGATGGGCAACCTGGCTCCGGATGAAGTCACCGCGATGACTCACGAAGAACGCGTCTGCCTGTTGAAAGAACAGATCCTGCAGTTAACTCAGGAAGTACTGGGCTATGACACCTTTGAGATTCGACTTCTGAACAGCGACACTCAGGAACTGATGCCGCTCCTGGAATTCGGTATGGATCCGGAAGCGGCTTCTCGCAGACTGTTCGCGGCTGAAGCGGGCAATGGTGTGACAGGATTCGTCGCGTTCAGCAACCGCAGTTATTTGTGTGCTGATACCAAGAACGACCGGCTTTACATTTGCGGTGCGGCGGATGCTCGCAGCTCTCTGACAGTGCCGTTGACCATTCGCGATTCCGTTCTGGGGACGTTCAATGTCGAGAGTCCGGGAACTCTTTCGTTCAATCAGAAGGACCTGGATTTCCTCACACTGTTTGGCCGTGTCGTAGCCAGCTCATTGAATCAGCTGCAGCTTTTGGCGGCCGAGAAGGTCACGGCTGCAACTGAGAACTCTGACCGACTGCGTCGTGAGGTTGCTGAACCCTCCGATGAAATTTTGCACGCGGCCACGTGGATTCTTGATCGTTACATCGGTCACGATCCGGATGTGTGTGAGCGACTGCATTTGATTACCGATCGCATTCGCAAGATCAGTGCGAATGTTGGATCGGTGGCACCGGCCAGTGATGCTGGCGGCATGATGGGGAAATCGGTTCCCTTTCGGCCGCCACGCAAAGCCCTGCAGGGCAAACGAGTTCTCGTGGTCGATCAGGACGTGAAGGCGCGTGAAGAAGCTCATGATCTGCTGGGCCAGATGGGCTCCGAAGTCGAAGGCGTTCAGGACGCCACGGCCGCCTGCGCGATGCTGCGAAATCATCATTACGATGTCGTGTTGACGGACATTCGCCTGCCCGACGCAAACGGCTACGAGTGCTTCCGCAGGCTGCGTGAGATCAATGGGAATGTCCCGATCATCATGATGACGGCCTTCGGTTATGACGCTTCGCATTCGATCGTCAAAGCGCGGCAGGAAGGTTTGAAAGCCGTGCTGTATAAACCGTTCCGGCGTGCTCAAATGCTGGACGAAGTCGAAAAAGCCGTGACAACACCGCCGCCGAGTCAGTGATAGGGGCCCCCGGATCTTTCAGTGCTTTGTCAGCCGTGAATTGAGGAATGGTCAGCCGACGAGACGCCCGCGCTGCCGGAGCGCGGACGTCTCGTCCGCTTCTCTTCAACTCCTCAAAAGACAGTTGACGGAGCACTAGCCGTGACGTGACACCTGATGTTTACCAATTAGCCGAAGACACCGGCACTAAAACTGGCCGGCGCCTTCGGCTGGGCGGTAAACGGAAGTGGAGAAGCAACAGCGGGAGCTATTTCGAGATTAGTCACCGCCACTCCCCATTGTGCGGTTGTACGACTCATGTCGAGCCAGTTGTCTCATGAACGATGGAAACTGATTGCTCGTTTCGGCCGTATGAGTCAGCATCAGGTACACTCCAGATGAGAACTGAGGAGCCGCATTAACAGTTCTGACAGTTATAAGGCATCGAACGGGCACATTTGCAGACTCACGTGCGGACCTCGCGAACAATCGGATTTCAACGGATTCATTGAGTATGGCGAATATTCTGGTCACCGGAGCGGCGGGCTTCATCGGGATGCACACGGCAGCTCGACTGCTGGATCGCGGCGACATCGTGGTCGGCATCGACAATCTCAACGATTACTACCAGCCGCAACTCAAGCTTGATCGACTGGCTCTGCTGGAAGGCCGTCCCGGATTCAGCTTCCAGAAGATCGCGATGGAAGATCGCGATGGGATCAATCGACTGTTTGAAACTCATCGCTTTGATCGAGTCATCCACCTGGCCGCACAGGCGGGTGTCAGATACTCGCTGACCCATCCGCAGGCTTATGTCGACGCGAATCTGGTGGGCTTTGTGAATATTCTGGAAGCCTGTCGTCATCAGAAAGTCGCTCATCTGACGTACGCTTCGTCCAGCTCAGTCTACGGCGCGAATCGCAAGATCCCGTTCTCTGTGGAAGATCGAGTTGACCATCCGGTCAGTTTGTACGCGGCCACCAAGAAGGCCAACGAGTTGATGGCTCATACGTATAGCCATCTGTTTGCACTGCCAACGACAGGGCTGAGATTCTTCACGGTCTACGGTCCATGGGGGCGACCGGACATGGCGATGTGGATGTTCACGAAGGCAATCCTGGCCGGCAAGCCCATCGACGTGTTCAACCATGGACGTATGAAGCGTGACTTTACGTTTGTGGATGACATTGTCGAAGGCGTCATTCGCACCAGTGACACGATTCCAACGGCACAGGCCGTGGCGAGCGATGCGGATGACAACAGCACAGCAGCTCCTTATCGAGTTTACAATATCGGCAACAATCAGCCGGTCGAACTGATGTATCTGATTGAGACACTGGAGTCTGCTCTCGGGCATAAGGCCGAAAAGAACATGCTCCCGATGCAGCCCGGCGACGTCCCGGCGACGTATGCCAATATCGACGCATTGCAGCGAGACGTCGGTTTTCGGCCGAGCACGCCAATTGAAGAAGGCGTGAAGAAATTTGTCGCGTGGTACAAGAGTTACCATCAGCTCTGAGATATACTGCGGGCCAGTTGAAGGATGCCTCGGTTTCGCCTCAATCGTTTCACGGCAAGCCGCAGGCGACTGTGTTTGTTGGGAGCCGTCGCCTCCGGCTTGGCGGTAAACGAATAGCTTTCCCCGGCAGCGTCTGTTCCCAGACAAAATTTGCTTCATCGGTTGCTCGGAGTAACCAAATGAAGACACCACCATAAATCTGAATTCTTGAATTGAGTCCCTCGACTATGATTTGGTCCACACAGCGAGTTGCGTTTATTGGCACTGGTCAAATGGCGACAGCTCTGTCAGCCGGTTTTGTCCGTAGTCTGCTGAAGCCCGATCAGATTGCCGGCTACGATCCGTATGAAGCCGCTCGTAAGGCGTTTGCAGAGAAGACCGGTGCTGGCGTGACTGTCTCTGCAGATCTGACCAGTGTGCTCAAAGGGGCAACGGTTGTCATCCTTGCGGTAAAACCGCAGATCATGACGGAAGCTCTGGCCACAGTTTCGGCGGCTCTGGAAGCAGCTCCGGTGATTGTTTCGGTGGCGGCTGGCATCACAATTCAGAAACTCGCGGCGGGTTTACCGGAAGGCAGCCGCATTGTTCGAGTCATGCCGAATACTCCCGCATTGATCGGTAAGGGAGCGAGTGGCGTTTCCGCCGGAGCAACAGCCACGGCGGACGACGTAAAACTGGTTTCTGAATTGCTGCAGACAACAGGCATCGTGGAGATTGTACCCGAATCACTTTTAGATGCCGTCACTGGCTTATCCGGCAGCGGCCCCGCCTACGTGTTTCAGATCATTGAAGCATTGAGCGATGGCGGTGTCAAAATGGGACTGCCTCGCGCTACGGCAACGCGACTGGCCTCGGCCACGGTGGCAGGCGCTGGCGAGATGCAACTGGCAACGGGCCTTCATCCCGCAGTGCTGAAAGATTCCGTCACCAGTCCGGGTGGCACCACGATCGCTGGCCTGCATGCTCTGGAAAGCGGCGGCCTGCGAGCCGCCGTGATGTCGGCTGTTGAGGCCTCAACACTGCGATCGAAACAACTGGGGCAATAGACTCGACGATTGCAGCAAGCTTCAGAAGCCATATCCGCGCTGGCGTGGACAGAGCATGAACAGAATGCACCTGGTGCATGGACAAGGAAGATATTCGGCCGACATTCGTGATCAGTTATTGTCCGCGTTTGCTTCAGTGCGTTCCGGGAGATTACAAAGCGGTCTTTCGCAGATTCATTTTGAGCGGAAACGCCTGTGCCTCAAGAGACCGCCGGATCGTCGCCCGAGAATACTGGCCACTCAGAACCGCAGCGACTGCCTCAGGTGCTGGGACTGTTCGATGCAGTCATGATCGTTGTCGGATCCATTATCGGGTCCGGAATCTTCCTGAAGGTCAGTTCTGTCGACAGCGCGCTGGAGCCTTATGGGTTCCTGGCGATTATTGGCACCTGGCTGTTTGTCGGAGTTATCACGCTCTGCGGATCACTGGCTCTGGCGGAACTGGGGGCCATGTTTCCTCACGCTGGCGGCCCGTATCTTTATATTCGCGAGGCCTATGGCCGGCTGCCCGCGTTCTTGTGGGGCTGGACGGAGTTCTGGGTTGTGCGGACCGGATCAGTCGGCGCACTGGCCTGTGCGACCGTTTTGTATTTCAATCAGGTCGTGCCACTATCGCCCGTGGGGCAGACTTCGATGGCTGTGCTGATTATCGCCGGGCTGGCGATTATCAATCTCTTCAGCACTCGCGCGGGAGCGTTGGTACAGGGAACGGCCACTGTTTCCAAGGTCGCGTTTCTTGTCGCTTTGATTGTGCTGCCATTCCTGTTTCGCAGCGTCGATACCGCAAATCTGCAGCCCATGTTTCAAATGCCCGATCAGCCCGGCGCGGCGATGGGATTCCTGAAAGCGCTGGGAATTGCCATGGTCGCCGTGCTGTGGCCTTACGATGGCTGGATCAATCTTGGACCGGTCGCTGAAGACATCAAGGATCCTCGCCGCAATGTTCCGCGAGCCATGGC